>PWMS01000076.1 GCA_003558105.1 Mollicutes bacterium
GGTTAAGACAAAAGCGCGGTTGCCGTCCATATCCTTGGTTATGCCGCAAATGCGACCTGGCATTTTCCGCATATGTTTTTTAAGGGTGGCCATATAGCCGATATAAGGACCGCCGTAGCTTAACGGTACACCTAAAGACTGCGCTTCGCCTACCGCGATGTCGGCCCCGTATTCAGCGGGGGTTTTTAGATGCGATAAGGTCGCAGGGTCTTGGTTGATGATGAAAAGGCTCTTCGTCTCTTTAAGCGCCTCAGAAAAACCGGCATAATCTTCGATGATGCCGTAAACGTTGGGCGTTTGAGCGATAAAGCCTGCGGTGTCTTTGTCGAGTTTTTCTTTTAAGTCTTTAACGTCGACGACGCCGTCTTTTTCTTGGACCATCACCAGTTCAATCGCTTGGGGATGGGCGTAGGTTTTAAGCACATTGATAATATTGGGGTTCAGCGTTTCACTGACCAATACTTTTTTCTTGCGGCGAATCGCTTTGGCCATTAACATCGCCTCAGCGGTGGCGGTCGCGCCATCGTACATCGAGGCATTGGATACCTCAAGACCGGTAAGCTGACAGATCATGCTTTGGTATTCAAAAATATATTGCAAGGTCCCTTGTGAGACCTCGGGTTGGTAAGGTGTATAGGCGGTTAAAAATTCTTGCCGGTTGATCAGATGGTTGATGATTGAGGGTGTATAGTGATCATAAGCCCCCGCGCCCATAAAGGGAATCAAGGGTTCGTTCATCTTTTCAATCGCTTTGAAATGTTTGACGAGTTCAAGTTCGCTTAAAGCTTCGGGTAACTCGAGTTCGAAATCTTTAAGTTCCTCGGGTATCTCTTGAAAAAGCGCATCGATATCATCGACCCCGATCGTTTTGAGCATCGCCTCTATATCCGCATGGGTATGCGGTAGATACTTGAACATAAAAGGCCCCCTATTCTTCTTCGGTTAGTTTTTTGTACGCGTCG
The DNA here is from genome assembly GCA_003558105.1 of Mollicutes bacterium. GTDB lineage: Bacteria > Bacillota_I > Bacilli_A > Izemoplasmatales > Izemoplasmataceae > B1SED10-225. Next base: position 963 of record PWMS01000076.1, read on the forward strand.
CTATCGAGCAAACTTTCTAGTTCGCTTTCCTTTTCAATCTCAACTTTGACAATCCAGTTATCATAAGGATTTTCATTGAGTAATTCGGGCGAATCTTCTAAGTCTTCGTTGATCTCAACGACAAGCCCAGAGATGGGCGCGTTTAAATCAGAGGCCGCTTTCACCGATTCAATCGTCGCAAATTCTTCATTTTGAGCCAGTTCATCATCGACTTCGGGTAGTTCAACAAAGACGATTTCACCTAAAGAATGCTGTGCAAAATCGGTGATGCCAATGTAGGCAACACCCTTGTCAACTTTAACCCATTCGTGGGTTTCTGTGTAACGCAATTCTTTTGGAAATTTCATATCATCACTCCTATGATTTGTTATAAAGCTTTTTTTTCACTATATTTGCGTCCAAGAAACGTTTCCGTACTTTTACTTGAACGTTGTTGCCTCTTTTATCGTGCGGTTTGTCAATCAAAGCCAATGCGACGGCTTTGTTTAACGACGGTGACATATAACCAGTGGTGACATAACCGATTTTTTCATCGTCTTTATAAACCTCAGCGCCTTCTCTGACGATCCCTTTAGATAAAATCTCAAGACCGACCAAGCGGCGTTTTAGACCCGCTTCTTTTTGTTTAACCAAGGCTTCTTTACCGATAAAATCGGGTTTATCCATATCGACGGCAAATTTATAGCCCGCTTCTAAGGGCGTTATATCTTGATCAATTTCATGACCATAAAGCGGCAAGGCCACTTCAAAACGCAGGGTGTCACGGGCCCCAAGGCCACAGGGTTTTAAGTCTTCATGATCGATCAAAAGATGCTGGAACAAGGTTTTAATATCGTGGTGTTCACCATAAATTTCAAAACCATCTTCGCCGGTATAACCGGTACGGCTTACCAAAAAGGTCATCTCATCAAGCGTCACTTCATCAAAGGTAAAGAAAGTGAGCTTACTTAAATCATACGCGGTATGGGTTTGTAGCATCGCCTCTGCTTTTGGGCCTTGTAAGGCAATCTCAGCATAACCACTGGATTGATTAAGGACATCGACATCGAAGTGGTTTTGTTTTTTTAACCACGCGAAGTCTTTGTCGGTATTGCTGGCATTCACAACAAGTAAATAGTATTCATCATTGACTTTATAGACGAGCAAATCATCGACAACACCCCCGTGATCGTATAACAAAAAGCCATACATTACTTGATTGGCGGTCATCGCTCTTACTTGATTGGTAAAGACTTTGTCCATAAAATCGGTCGCTTCTTTGCCGATCACATGGATCTCGCCCATATGCGATACATCAAAAACACCAGCAGCTTCTCGAACCGCAAAGTGTTCTTCTTTAATAGAGGTATATTGAATGGGCATTTCAAAGCCGGCATATTCGACCATTTTAGCGCCCAATTTAAGGTGATTGGAATGCAGTACTGTCTTTTTCATTGTCGCCTTCCTTTCTAAAGGATTGTGTAAGCCCTAACAATTACTAATTATAGCTTATTATAACTATCATAGCAAGCCATCTTTGGACAATTTTATAGCTTATAATTTGTGTTTTTATTTTTTAAATAAGCGTTCAATCATATCTAATCGTTGCGCTTTTAACAACATGTGCTAAAATGGACATAGGATGTGATGACCATGCCAAAGAAAAAAAATGATGCCATCTTTATTGCAGGAATCTATACGGTATTTGGGATCCTTTGGATTTTATTTACCGATTGGTTCATTTTACAATTCGATCCTGGTTTAGGATCATTCGCCTATTTTTCAACCATTAAAGGGTTGATTTTTGTAGTGATTAGTGGGGTTTTCATCTGGTTGGCCATCACGTTACAACAATACCACAGAGAAAGAGTCTCCGAACATTTACACGAACAAATTCAAAGCGGGAAAAAGATTGAAAAGACCTTGCGGAAACAAAAAGATTTGCTAATTGCTTCTATCGAACAATCCCCAATGCCGATAATGTTGCATAGTGAAAACAAACAAATTCTTGCCATCAGCCATAGTTTTACAGAAAAAACCGGCTACCGCTTGCAAGATATTCCCACCATCCGTGCTTGGGTCGAAAATGCCTATCCCTACAACCACGATGAACACTACGAACACCTCACACAACTTTACAACATTAAAGGCAAAATCTATGAAGGCGAATACCAAATTCAAACCAAGGATGGCGATTTCATCCATTGGTCTTTCCATTCTGCCTTTTTAGGGCGTGACGATAAGGGTCTAAAGAATATTATTACCACTGGCATCGATATCACCGATCAAAAGACCAAAGAAAAAGAATTGACCCACAAAAGCTTTCATGATGATTTAACCGGCCTTTACAATCGCCGCTACTATAACGAAATGCTTGAACGTTTTGAAAAAATGCGGGATATCGGCATCATCTTAGCCGATATCAATGGCTTAAAACTCGTTAACGATGTCTTTGGCCACACCCGTGGCGATGAGTTATTAATTAGTTTTTCACAATACTTAAAAAAACATATGCCAAAAGACAGTATCATTGCCCGCCTAGGCGGCGATGAATTCATCATTCTCTTGCCGGATTTCAAACAGTACGATTTAAAGGAGATTGGCGAGCGTATCAAAGCCGATATCGCCAAGCATGCGGGAGAAATCATTCCTTCAGCGGCGATTGGCTATAGTGAAAGAAAACCTAAAGAAGAACTTACCCTTACCTTTAAACGGGCCGAAAACATGCTTTATAACGATAAAATTCAGGAATACAATAAACAGACCGATGCGATTATTGAATCCCTGGTACAAACCCTGTTTACTAAAACCGATGAAACCAAAAACCATATCGACAACTTAAAACGTTTGGCAAAACCCTTTTATCAAGCCTTGGATCTTTCTAAAGAAAGACAACGTGAACTCGAGTTATTAATTGAACTGCACGATATTGGAAAAGTGAGTATTGAAGCGGATCTCTTTCATACCAAAGATACCCTCGTCGATGAGCAAATCAAAGAAATTCAAAGGCACAGTGAAATTGGCTATAGGATTGCTAACGCCTTGCCACGGCTTAAAAGTGTAGCCTATGCCATATTAACCCATCATGAAAATGTCGACGGCAGTGGTTATCCCTTTGGCATCAAAGGCGATGAGATTCCTTTAAGCGCCCGAATATTTAGAATCATTGAAAGCTATGAGGTCATGACCAAAGATCAAATCTATAAAAAAGCCAAACCCAAAGCCGAAGCACTTGAAGAACTCAAAACTTTAGCGGGTAAGGCTTATGATCAAGACTTGGTCGATATCTTTGTAGACGCGCAAAAAAAAGCATAAAAAAATACCAGCAGTCGGAGTCGAACCGACACGGTCTAAAAGACCACCAGATTTTGAGTCTAGCGCGTCTACCAATTCCGCCATGCTGGCATCAAATAGTATTATAACAAAAAAATGTAAAAAAGAAACCAAATGGTTTCTTTTTTTTAAAAAAATATTGGGTTTATCTTTCGGCTTTTTTAGCTTCTTCATAAGCCTCATTGTATTCACAAACAAACGTGTCGATGATTCTTTCTAAGTGCCGAACGGTATAAATACGGGCTAAATCCTGATCTTTATGAACGATCGCATCGTAAATACGGCGGTGTTCATCGATGCGGTCGTGGTGCTGATCAAAGGTTGTTACGGCGTTGTATTTGGTCCGCAAGGTCTTTTGTAAAACATCCCATATGATAAGATGGATATTGTGCAAGAAACGGTTTTTAGAATATTTTGAAATCAGTAAATGAAATTTTTTATCGAAATCAAAAAAATCAACCTCGTTTTCAATCGTTGCCATATCATCGATGATATGACCGAGCTTTTTAACCCCGGCATCGGTGATGTTTTTCGCACATAATTGCACGCTGAGTGAATCGAGGGCCCGTCTTATTTCCATCATCTCTAAGTAATCGGTGTTATGCAAGAGTGTGGGGGTAAATACAGAAAGATAGTTATCGTTTTTGGGTTTGTTGACGTAGGTGCCGCCACCTTTTTTCTTATTGACAAGGCCGATGGCGGATAGTTTTTCAATCCCAGCGCGCACACTGACGCGCGAAACATGCAAGATATCGCCAAGCTTTGCCTCAGAAGGCAATCTTTCACCCGGTTTTATCTCTCCGCTAATGACCAATTCTTCAATGTAATCATAAACTTTTTGGCTCTTCGATTTTTTTGGCATCCTTTCACCTCACATCTGTATGACATATTACAATATAACCTATAATACAACTAAATACCTTGAATTTCAAGAGAAAACCCTTCAAATGGAAGGGTTTTTATTCTTCTTCATCGATACCACATGTGTTGATTCCAAACACACGGTATAAGCCACACCATGATACCGCTGCGGTAAAGCCTAAAATCACCGCAGGCACGAGTAACCACAAAAAGTGCCTAGATTCAAATTGCGCGTTTCCAATCACCGCAATTACAACCAAAACAATCGCTAAGACATAACGGATGGTTTGATCGGTGGGTCCAACATTTTTTCGCATCTTTTTCATCCTTTCTTTGGGCATTTTATTTGATTGGTAGCCACTTGCATAGGGTCCCATACTGGCGCAAAAGGCGGCGCATAAGCCAAATCAAGTTGAGAAAATTCTTGTGCGGTTAGCTTTTGGCTTAAGGCTACAGCCATTGTGTTGATGCGAAGCGCCACGCCTTTTTCACCGACCATTTGAGCCCCTAAAAGCTGACAGGTATCTTGATCATAGGTAATTTTGATGACCATGGTTTTAGCGCCAGGATAATACCCAGCTTGGTTTTTCGCTTGAATCGTTTGACTGGCCGCTTGGTAACCAGCATCTTTAGCTTCTTGAAGGCTAAGACCGCTCATCGCGACTTCTAAATCCAACACTTTTAGTTGATTAGAACCCAAAATACCAGCGAAGGTATCGTTAAACCCCGCCAGACGATGCGCAATGATGCGCCCCGCTTTATTGGCATGCGTGCCAAGTGGCACAAAGGCTGGTTCAAAGTTCTTTAAACGGTGCGGATAAGCCACACAATCGCCGGCGGCATAAACGTCTTCAACCGAGGTTTTTAACGTCTCATCGACGATTAAAGCCCCGTTTTTCAACTTCTTAAACGCCGCACCACAAAAACCGGTATTGGGCAAGACCCCTATCGCTTCAATAACGAGATCAACGTCGTAGCTACCCTTATTTGTTTGAATGGACAACTGCGTCTTGTTTGCTTGATAACTTTCTAAGGTTTCACCTAAGTGAAGGTTGATTCCATGGGCTTTTAAGTGGGTTTCAATTTCATCGGTAATCGCTTGATCGTATTTTGGCATCACGCGCGTTTCACGCTCGATGAGATGGACGGTTTTTCCGAGTTCTTTGAGCGCCTCAACGACTTCAAGACCGATAAAACTGGCCCCGATGACGCCAACTGATTGTACCGATTTTTCCTTTAATTTACGTTTTAATTCACGCGCCGCATCAAGCGTGGTTAAGGTATGGATATGCGCATGCTGATGACCTTCAACCTTTAAGCGAATCGCCCGCGCACCTGAGGCGATAATCAATTTATCATAGCTGGTTTCAAAGGTTTTGTCCTGTTTGATATCTTTGATGCGAAGCGTCTTCTTTTCTTCGTTGATTTCTAAGACTTCATGGAAAACCTGCACATGAATGCCCGCTTTTTCAAAGGCGGCTTTATCTCTAGCAATCAAGCTAGCTTCATCTTTGATTACATCGCTGATGAAATAGGGCATCCCACATGCGCCGTAAGATAGATCGTCACCTTTTTCATAGACGGTAATTTCGACTTCATCTTTTAAAAGCCGTTTTAATTTGGCGGCCGCCGACATGCCGGCAGCGACCCCACCGATAATTTTTACATCCATCGGATCACCTCTTAGCTTCATTCTATCATATTTAAGGGCTTTCAAAAGAAAAAAGCATCCTTGAGGATGCTTTTTAGTTGAGCGACGTTTGTTTGAATTGATTGGTGTAGAGTTTATAGTAGTGCCGCTTTTCTTTAAGTAAGGTTTCGTGGGTGCCTTGTTCGAGGATTTGCCCGTTTTGTAAAACCAAGATCGTATCGCTTGAGACAATCGTTGAAAGACGATGGGCAATGATAAAGGTGGTGCGCCCTTTCATAATCGTTTCGATCGCTTTTTGGATTTTAAATTCGGTGGTGGTATCGACCGATGAGGTAGCCTCATCTAAGATCAAGATTTTCGGATCGGCGATCAAGGCTCTGGCGAAGCTGATTAATTGTTTTTCACCGACACTTAAGCGTGCGCCGCCTTCGGCGACTTCGGTATCGTAGCCAGCTTCAAAGGTTTTGATGAAATCATGGGCCCCTACCAAGGTGGCCGCTTCGATAATGTCTTCATCGGTCGCATCGAGTTTTCCATAGCGAATGTTGTCGCGGATGGTCCCACTGAATAAGTGCGGACTTTGTAAAACATAGCCAAGATGGGCATGTAGCCAATGCATGGAGCGGTTTTTGTAATCGACACCATCGATTAAAATACGCCCATCACTCGGTTCATAAAAGCGACAGATCAAGTTGACGATGGTGCTTTTACCGGCACCGGTATGGCCAACTAAGGCTACTGAGGTCCCCGCTTTGATATCTAGGTTAAAATGGGTTAAAACCTGTTCCCCACTTTTGTATTTAAAGGTGACATCATCGAATTTAACATCGCCTTTGATGGCCTCCCAGTTTTCGGTTTTTGGGTTTTCAATCGTGCCATATTTAGCGATAACCTCAGGTGTATCGGTGATATCGGGGTTCGCATCGATTAAAGAGACGACCCGCTCAGCACTCGCTTGGGCTTGTTGGATTCTAGCCAAAGTATTGGCCAACTCCATAATCGGATCAAAAAACTGTCCAACATAAGAGACAAAAACATAAAGCAAGCCTATCGATATCACTTCTTGATAGACGTTGATCCCGCCGTAATAAAAGACCAAGGCTGTGGCGATTGAGGCGATGAATAAAATAGTGGGAAAATATAGGGACGCAAACATCGCCGCTTTGATAGAATGCTTGCGCATTCTACCCGTCAAATGGTCAAAATCGTTAAAGTTGCTTTCTTCTAAAACCAAGGTCTTGGTGGTCTTTGCCCCGCCGATGCCTTCGTTAAAGGCGCCGGTGATTCTAGAGTTTTGTTTGCGGATATCGCGAAAGGCTTTTAAAATCTTTTTTCTAAAGAAATAGCTAACGACCATTAAAGCCGGGACGACAGTCAGGGTGATTAAGGTGAGCTGGACGTTTAAGATAAACATCACCACAATCAGTAAAATCATCGTCATGCCACCCCAGGTAATATCGACAAGACCCCAAGAGAGGATATCGGATAATTGGCGGGAATCGGAGGTCATACGGGCCATAATCCAGCCCGCTGGGGTGCGGTCATAGTAAGCAAAGGGAAGTTCTTGGAGTCGCCTAAAGGCATTTTTGCGGATGATATACGATAAATAGTGTTGAATTTTTTCCGCAAAATAAATAAAGCAAAAGACCAAGCCAAACATAAAGAACATATAGATAACATAGACGCCGATAAACCAAGGCAATAAGGATAAATCGCCGGTGGCAATGATCTGGTCGATGCCGTAACGGTTGATCAAAGGGTAGGTGACATCGGCGATGGCCAGTAAAACCGAAAAGAAAACGGTTAACATGACATACTTGCGCAAGGGACGCATAAAACTAAAAATGCGTTTCCACGTGCTTAGGTTCAGTGACATATCTTGAAACGTTTCTTCTTCTAAACGATGTTGCATCCTATCCCTCCTCTTTGAATAGTTGTGTTTGTTGTTTGTAGAGTTCGGCGTACAAGCCTTGTTCTTTCAACAAGCTTTCATGGGTACCAAACGCTTTGATTTCACCATCTTCTAAGACGATGATCTTATCGGCTTCCATCGCGGTGGTGATACGGTGGGTGATGATAAAGACGGTGGTGTGTTGCCAGTGTTCCATCAAGGCGCGGCGAATTTGCAAGTCGGTCTCCGTATCGACCGCTGAGAGCGAATCATCGAAGATCAAGACCGGTTTTTGATGCAACAACATCCGCGCGATCGCCAAGCGTTGTTTTTGGCCACCCGATAAGGTGACCCCTCGCTCGCCGACAATCGTTTCATAGCCTTTGTCGAAGTCCGCGATATCGTCATGAACACGGGCGATGCCCGCGGCACGTTCGATTGCCTCAGGATCGGCATTGCGTTTCATAATACCGATATTTTCATAGACGGTTTTTGAGTATAAGAAAGGTTCTTGTAAAATGATACCGACGTTTTGACGGATGTGTTTTTTGTTGATGTTTTGAATGTTGGTCCCATCGAATAAAATCTCGCCACCCGTCGGTTCTAAGAGTCGAACCATCAAGTTCATCAAAGTCGATTTCCCGCTGCCGGTTTTACCGATCACCGCTAAGGTTTCCGATGGTTTAACCTCAAAGCTGATATTTTTCAATAACGGTTTGGTATCGTCATCAAATTGGAACGTAACGTTCTTAAATTCAATATGACCTTCAATCTTAGGTTGATAAGCCGGATCGTCATGATGTTCACTGCGATGTTGCATGATGTCATCGATGCGCTCTAAGGCGACGGTGGTTTTCCCAAAATCACCGATGATGCGCCCAAGTTGACGCAAAGGCCATACCACCATGCCGAGCAAGGTTAAAAAGGCAATAAATTGACCTGGACTCATCGCGCCCATCACGGTGTAATAGATCCCGAAGGAAGCGGTCAAGGTATATTGCATAAAGATAATAAAGTCGGTTGAACTCCAAAATAAGGCCATCAGTTTGGTTAGATGCATGCTTTCATCGCGAAACAATGTCGATGTTTCATCAAATTTGTCCATCTCATATTTTTCGTTTTGAAAGGCTTTAACCACCCGACTGCCCGTGACGTTTTCCTGGACCGCGGTGGTCATTTTCGCTTCGGCTTTCTCAACACGGTCAAAGACGTGTTTGACCCGTTTAAAATAGATGGCACCCGTGGTAAAGATAATCGGGGCCATCGCTAAAGAAATCAGCGTCATGATCCCGTTCATCAAAGCCATTTGGAATATCGCAAAGCCAACCAAGAAAAACAAGCGCGTCACATCGACCAATTGTTCACCGATAAAACGCCGGTAGGTATCGACATCGGTGGTGGTCCGTTGGATCAAATCACCGGTATCGGCATGGGAGTGATAGCTAAACGATAAGTTTTGAATATGATTGTAAAGCGTGTTGCGCATTCTGTAGGCGACGGTTTCCATAAACGTCGCAAACGCGATGCGGTTCAAAAAGACAAATATCAATCGAATCAGTGTAATAAGCACACTGGCCAAAGCGACGATAAGCAATTTATCTGCGACGCTATCGCCCAGTAAGTAACGGGTGATAAACGTAGGCAGTGCCGATGCTTCTGAGCCGAAAATATGGTCGATGATATGTTGCACAAAAAGGGGCGTTACTGAACGCAAGTATTGCACCATCATCAAAAAGATAAATCCGATAATATAAAGATGAAAGTAACCCTTCATCCATGTGGTAAAACGTTGTAATTTCGACATGATGTTCACCTCAATTCTGTCGTATAAAAAAGACCTTAACCCCAAAAGAGGTTAAGGTCTATATATAACGGCCTTATTTTTACGCATGCTTAAAAATGACACATGCCCTCTTCTAATGTGTGAGTTATGATGACGCATTTTACATCTAGATATTTATTTAACATGCGTTTCACTTCCTCTGTCAAGGTTTTTTCCTTTACACATTAAAAGGCTATCACAAGGGTTTTATAAAGTAAAGAGATTTTTACAAAAAAGTTAAAAAAGTACGATTATTTAGCTTTATTGTTCAAATTGGGCTTTGTAAAGACCGTAATAAAAGCCTTTTTCTTCCAATAAAGTCTCATGATTCCCCGACTCAATTAACGCGCCGTTGTGGATTACTAGAATTTTATCGGCAGCTTTGATCGTTTGGAGGCGATGGGCAATTACGATCGATGTTCGGCCTTGCATCAGGGTTTTCATGCTGTCTTGTATCTTAGCTTCAGTGCGGGTATCGACGTTTGAGGTAGCTTCATCCAAGATCAATAAATCAGGATTGTTGAGCAAGGTTCTAGCAATACTGATCAATTGTCGTTCGCCTTGGGAGAAGTTTTGACCGCCCTCATAAATCTCGGTTTGATAACCCTTCGGCAGTTTTGAAATAAAATCATGGGCGTTGGCCATTTTAGCGGCTTCGATGGCTTGCGCATCGTGCGCTTTTAGATCGCCGTAGCGGATGTTTTCCAAGACGGTCCCTTTAAATAGATGGGTATCTTGTAAGACGACGCCGATTCTTTTTCTTAAGGCATCAATTTTATAGTCTTTAATCGGCGTCTCATCAATGAGAATCTCGCCGCTTTGCACATCGTAAAAGCGATTGATGAGTTTGATGGTGGTGGTCTTACCCCCACCAGTAGGCCCGACGATGGCGATGACTTGGCCGCTTTTGGCGGAAAAGGTGATGTCTTTTAGAATTAGTTCGTGGCTATCGTAAGAAAAATCGACATGCCTAAACTCAATTGATCCACTAAATTTATCGATCGCTTTGGTGCCATCTAAGGCATATTCGTTGTCCGCATCGATCAGTTCAAAGACCCGTTCTGCCCCGGCGATACCTTGCATTAAGGTATTGAAGAGTTGCGCTAAGTTGGCGATGGGCATCATAAACTGACGGGAATATTGTCCCACCCCTGCGATTTGACCAATCGTCACAAGCGCATCATAGCGCAAGTATAAAGCGGCGCCTACCGCCACGACGGTTAAAAACATCAAGTTGTTCATGAAGTGGATAAAGGGCCAGACAAGCCCACTGTAAAATTGAGCGCTAAAGCCCGCTTCTTTCAATTTATCGTTTTCCAATGAAAATTCTTCGATAAAGGGGGTTTCTTGGTTATAGAGTTTAACGGTTTTAAGACCACTGATGTTTTCTTCAATGATGCCGTTTAGTTTGGCCAAGTGGGTTTGTTGGGCTTTAAAGCCTTTGCGGGTCTTCTTCGAGATTTTCACGGTAAAAAGTACCATGATAGGCATAAATACGATGACAATCAACCCTAAGGCCCAGTTGAGGTAAAACATCAAGACCAAAGAACCGACGATCACAATCGAAGAGTTAATGACTTCTAATATTACTTGTCCTAAAGAGTTGCTGATCAATTCTAAGTCGTTAGAAAGCCTAGAGACGATATCCCCAGCATCCATTTTATCGTAGTGTTTCATCGGGGCTTTCATCAATTGACCAAAGGCATCCGAACGGATTTTTTTAACGACACGTTGCGAGATTCTCACCATGATAAAACGCGATACGAAGCGCACCAAACTATTGAATAAAGCCAGGAAAATAATGATGACGGCAATCCGGTAGACGGGGGTAAAATCAAGAAAATAGATATATTCATCGATCGCACGGGCAAATAAAATCGGCACAAGCAACGCCAAACTAGTGGCGATAAACAACATGATAAATATCAAAAAGACGGCGTATTTATAAACGCCCATATAACCAAGCAAACGCTTTAAGGTTTCTTTAATTTGCTTGGGCTGGGCCAAACCAGGCGTATTATGCCCACCGCCGGTTGGTCGGTTTCTAGAATCGTTTAAGTCAATTTCTTTTCTCAGCTTTTCATTGAGGGCTTGCTTGTTGAGGATTTTAGTTTTGGACATCGTAAGCACCCCCTAAGCCGAGTTGGCTGTTGGCGATCTCACGATAAACTTGTGAGGTTTTTAATAAATCATCGTGGGTCCCAAACCCATCGACTTTACCATCGTTGGCAAAGACCAAGATTTTATCGAGTTTTTTAACCGTGGCGACTTTTTGAGAGATCAAAAGCAACGTCGGTTGATAATCCAAGGCATCGATGTGTTGTAAGATTTTTTGTTCACTGGCCGCATCCACGGCACTGGTCGCATCATCAAAAATCAAGATCTTGGGTTTTTTAATCATCGCACGGGCGATGGAAAGACGTTGTTTTTGGCCCCCGGAGAGATTGGTGCCTTTCGGCCGTATCAGGTAGTTATAACCATCCGCTTTTTCCTGAATAAAATCGTACAATAAAGCGCTTTTTGAGGCTTTATCCAGCGCGTTAATATCCGCATCTTTCAAACCTTGCATCATATTGGTGGCCATAGAACCGCTAAAGATATTGGCGTTTTGTGTCACAAACCCTACTTGCTCGCGCAAGGATGGAATATCAAAATCTTTAACGTTGATCTCATCGATGAGAATCCGGCCGCGCTTGACATCGTATAGACGCGGTATGAGATAAACAAAGGTACTCTTACCACTGCCTGTAGAACCAATCACACCGATTTTTTCACCAGGATTAATCGTCAGCTTGACATCTTTTAAAACCCAGTTCCCGTTTTCACCATAACCAAAGCTAACATCATCAAACATAATCCTACCTGCAATGGTGGGTTGTTGCCCTTTCACAGGATTGGTTAAATCAATCGTGGTATTAAAGATCTCATTGATACGGGCCGCAGACACATTGGCACGAGATAAAAAGATCATCACCATCGCAAACATCATCAAGCCGATGAGAATTTGCATGCTATAGGAATTAAAGGCCATGATTAAACCGACTTGCGGCACACCGTTTTGCATTAGTTGTCCTTGGGTTAAATAGTATGTACCGACGATTAAAATTCCCGCCAGACCCAAATTGAAGATAAAGTTTATCACGGGATCGGCAAACGCCATCACCGTCTCTGCGGCGGTGTTGACTTTTCGGTAATTTTCGTTGGTATTTTCATAGCGATTGGTCTCATAATCCTGTGAGACAAAGGATTTTATAACCTGGGGTGCGTTGGCGTTTTCAAGCGCGACGTTGTTAAGCTCATCAAGCGCTTTTTGTACCTTTTTAAAGCGTGGGTAGGCAAAATACATGATAATGAGAATCGAGATGATTAAAAGCGGTAAGGTGACATAAAACACTTGTGATAGTAAAATTGAGGTTCTTAGCGCTAAAAACACGCCCACCATCATCATCAGGGGCGCTCTTAATACAATTCTAAGCATCATCGTAAAAAACATCTCAACGCGCATGACATCGTTGGTCGCGTTGGTAATCAAGCGGCTTTGTTTTAAATCATCGACATTTTTAAACGACAAGGTTTGGATGCGTTTAAAGACATCTAAGCGCAGATTCGCCGTGGCGTATTGAGAAACCTTTTGTGAAGTATAGGTGTTGATAATACCACTTACAATGCCAAAAAACGCTAGTGCTAACATGATTCCCCCGGTATGTAACACCGAATTGAAATCACCCGCGGGCAGTGCCACATCGATGATATCGATGATTAAAAATGGAATATAAAAGCTGACAAACACTTGTACAAACATCGTCAGCGCCGCAATGAGGACATAAAATTTAAACGGTTTGATATAACCGATGACACCAAATATATCACGCATACAGTTCCCTCGCTCCCTTGTATAAAACATCAACAAAGAAACGATAGTCTTGATAAGCTTGCTTGTAGGTTTCACTTTCATTGATGATCTTATGTATTTTTTGGAATTTAATGTGTTGAATCCAGTGCATCAGCTTTAGAATTTTATCGGCTTCAAGGGACGATAAGACCTTCAAATCTAAAATATTCAAAAGCTTTTGGAAAAATTGTTCTTGGCGCTCTTTCATAAATTCAAGTGAGATATTTATCATTTTACGTTCTTTAAAAAACTTTCCCAGTAAAATAATATGATCAGAGGTACTTAAAAAGGCATAATCACTGGCAAAACTTTCCAAAGCCCAAGCATGCAAAGTATGCTTCTTTGTCGTCTTTAGCACCTTTTCAAGATGCTTGGTTTCATAAGCTTCTAAAGTTATCACAAATAAATGTTGGTAAAGGTCCTCTAGCGATGTGAAATATTGATAAAAGCTGCCTCTGGGAATATCGGCAGCTTTGATGATCATCGCGATATTAACATTGGTATAGGGGACGTTTAAAAAAACCTGTTTGGCCTTTTGTTCAATGTGTGATTGTTTGCTTGTAGACAAGCGATAAAAAGTATCCTTAGGCATAAAGGCCTCCTTTATGACAATGTGTCATTAATAGGGTAAAAATAAAACCTACATAGCGTAGGTTTTAAATGTCTCTTGGCGTACCATCGGATTTATACACGATGTGTTCAAGATCTTCTTCCTTCGCAAAGTCGATGGCTTCTTTTTGATACTTAAAGACACGGTAAGCTTTATCGGCGCCTGCTTTCATAACTTGCCAGCCATCTTTGTGTTTTTTAATATGATAGACGGGTTTGTCGCTAGCTGTTTCTTTCTTAGGTACCGCTTTTGGCTTAGCTTCCGACTGTGGTTTTTTCGTCTCTACTTCTTCGGTATCGGTTTTACTTGGTACCTCTTGTTTTTCGATGTCTTTGTCATCTTCAATCGTTTTTAAATTTTTGAGTTCTTCGTTAACATCCTGTAAAGATACATCCTTACTTTCAGCTTCTGGTTGTGCTTGCCCTTGGGGTTTTTCTACTTTCTCTTCTTTCTTTTTTTTACCAAAAAGCTTTTTAAGAATTCCCATGAAAACACCCTCATTTCCATTTTATTATTTTTTTTATTAAAGCTTCTCTTTCAAGTATTATCCTATCATAGGCAAGGGTAAAAGGCAATTGATAATGCTCATTGTTTAGACGTCTTTTATCGGTTCTAAATCGCTGTATTTCTGTTTTTATACAAACTAGATTACTTTGTCATGATCTTACATATAGCCTCAATTTTCATAGGACGATAAAAGTAATACCCTTGAATATATTTGATATTTAAATCACGCATAAATTCAAAAGCGTCTTTACTTTCAACCCCTTCGACAATAACATCAAGTTCAAAGGCTAAGGCTAAATTGACCATCGCTTTAACCAACGCTTGATTCGAGGCGCTGTTTAATATATCGTTTACGAACATTTTATCGATTTTAATACGATCCAAGGTGTTTCTTGAAAGTCTCAACATCGAGGAATAGCCTGAACCAAAATCGTCAATCGCAACTTTGAATCCAAGGTTTCTTAACGATTCGATGAACTTAGATTCATCAGCCAAGCCTTCAGGGTCTAGGGTTTCAGTAAATTCAATAACGATGTTTGATGCCTCGATGTTATACCGTGCAAGCAATGATTTAAGATAATCGACAAACGTTAAACTGCGGACTTCACGCGCCGAGATGTTCATCGACAAAAATTCAAAATCGACCTTGTTTTCTTTTAAAAGACGGTAAGCTTCAAACGTTTTTCTAGCGACCAAGCGATCGATGTCTTCAATCATGTTGAAACGTTCGGCGTAATAGATCAAATCTGAGGCAAAAAGTAAGCGGTGTTTATCTTCAATCCTGATCAGCGATTCAAAACCGACAATTTTTTCATCCTTCGCTGTGACAATCGGTTGAAACTCGAGATAAAAGCTATCGTTTTTAATCGCATCCTTTAAAAGATGAAACATATCAAAAGCGTTGTGGTGTTCATCTTTTAAAGCGGAGGCATAAACGACCATTTGGTCTTTACCGATCCCTTTAGCTTCATCCAAAGCGAGTTCGCTTCTTAAAATCGCATCGTAAAATTTAGGGTTGGTATCTTTAATATCATAACGTCCGATGCTGACGGTTAAAACAATATCTTGGTCTTCCATTAGATATGGTTCTTTCAGCTTTTTAAGCAATTTTTTGGAAAACGTTCGATCGTGGTCTTCTTCTAGTGCGTTTAGGACGATAAAGCGATCGGAATGTACTCTGAAAACGCGATCGTGATCAACGACGGATTTTAGTCTTTTGCCGAATTCGGCTAAAATATTATTGGCGATATGAAATCCGAATAGATCGTTGTAGTTTTTAAAGTTATCGATATTGATATAATACATAGCGACATCCCGGTCGAAATCGACCAGGATGTCGGTGAAATGTTGTTCTAGGTAAGTGCTTTTTTTCACACTACTCAAAGCGTCGTTATAAAGCATATCACGGTAGGTTTTTAAATGGCGTGTGCGGATAAAGTTATACGCCAAAAGGGCGATAATGATGCCTACCGCGCCGAAAAGAAAGATATAGAAATTTTCGATAAATACATTTGTAAATAAGTTGATTAACATGGAGTCACCTCAAAGTTTCTGTGTTGTTTAGTTAAAGTTGTCGGCCTCAGGGAAGTATTTACGTGCGCGATTCAATTTAGCGATGGCATCGATATCGGCGTCGTCTAAAGTGAAATCTAAGGTTTGATAATTTTCTTCTATACGCTTTTTGTTGACGCTTTTTGGCAAGATAATAATACCGCGTTCAAGCTGATATCTAAGCGCGATTTGGGGGACGGACTTATCGTATTTTTTGGCGATTTCTTGCATCGTTTCGTTTTCGAGCAAGGCTTTGATTTCATGGCTCATAAGGGGCGCGTAAGCTTCTAGGTAGATACCATTTTTACGACAAAATTCATGAAGCTTGTGGTTTTGTAAGTGAATATGGCATTCCACTTGGTTCACTTGAGGGATAATCTCAGCGGTGTCAAACAAGTGTTCTAGATGATGAAAGTTAAAGTTGGAAACCCCGATGGCACGGGTGTAGCCATCTAAATAAAGTTCTTCCATCGCTTGGTAAGAATCGGCGGTCAATTGATAGGACATCGGCCAGTGAATCAAGAAAAGATCAACATATTCTAAGCCAAGACGTTCTAGCGATTTGTGCAAGGCTTTTTTTGTTTTGAGATACCCTTGGTCTGGTTGAAATAATTTTGTGGTTACAAAAATTTCTTCTCTAGGGACACCGGAATCTTTAATCGCACGACCGACGTCTTCTTCATTTTGGTAAGCGGCGGCGGTATCGATGTGGCGGTAACCAATTTTTAAGGCATGCATGACCGCTTCATACGCTTCTTTTTTTTGAGCTCTAAAGGTCCCAAGCCCTAGTTGTGGAATTTCTACGCCGTTATTGAGGCGAATGTTCATAGTATCATCTCCTTGTTTTTTATTTTAACATACTTCTTAGGCATACATCCATTCCATGCCGGTATTTCTTGAGGTTACATCTAAAAGTAAATCTTTGTGTTTATAAAGGCGGACCCTGATGACGGCTTCTAAGGACTCTGGGACATCCAAGGTCATCTTTCCACCTTTGTGTGGGCCTTTTAATAGCGTGGTTTTACCGGGTTTTAAATTCATCCTTAGGCGGTAGGGCCCTTTTAAAATCACAATATCATAAGGCGGCATGTTTTCAATGTCGATCTTCGCACGATTAAAGGTCCCAAAGCGATAGATTTTCTCACCGACACGTAAAAAGGCATAAAAACCAAATTTATGCCGTTTACTCAAAGGCAATGGTATATCGCCACCCCCAGTACTAAGACTGATGGGACCATCAAAGCGGTTGGCTTGAATCCAAAACCAACATTTTGGAAATTGGCGTCCATAGGTTTTTTCCATATAACACTTGGCTTCGATGGGATGGCTTTGATCATTAACAATCAACTCACCATTAAGCTTACCATCGAGCATTAATACCTCTTGAAAACATTCTAAGGGTAAAAATCTAAAATACCCCATCGCGCTTTTTTCAGGGCTAATAACATCGTCAAACGAGGCGGTCAGTTTTAACGCTTCAGTCGCGATCATCAACTTGTGTTCACTGAGTTTATTGGGCCCTAGATGCAAGGTTTCACCATCATCATAAAAGCTTTTGGTCTCGTAGCGGATATAGGTGTTTTTATGGTTGATGCCATCGAATATTTGAAGGAATGCGTGCGGGTCGGAAGGATGTTTAGAGATGGCAAAGATGAACGCATAAGAAAACGTGTCATTATGAAACCGTACATAATAGCCTTCAAAATAACTGTGCGGATGCTTGTTTTTTAAAGCGAAGTGTTTCATCCTTCTTCCTCATTTTCTATTGTTGAGGGGATGGCTTCTTTTTTAGCTTTCTTCTCACTTAGTGCATGTTTAATACGTTTATAAGTTCCAACGGCTAAAACCCCATCAAAAAAGAGCATGTATAAAGGGGTGATGAGGTATTGTAAGAAGTGGTGCTTGGAATAATCTCTTGTGACCATGAACAAACTAAACTGGACGATGATATAAAGAATTGGATTGTACCAATTCCAAGTGAAGACTAAAAAGAAATAAAAGAGATGAAACGCCAGTAAAAAAAGCAGCATTCGTTTTAAGCCTTTGTGAGACGAGCGGACGGTAAAACAATCATACCAGTATTTAATAAATTCTTTGAAGGTCTTTTGATTATCTGTTTTTGTGACCGAATCACCATGTGAAATATGGATAATCGAGACGTTTCTTTTTTCAACGTCTTTTTCAAATGGGGTTGTGGTCTCATAGACTTTATCTTGAGCCCCAGTTAATTCATAGGTTTCACGCTTGATCGCAAAAAAGTTCATATTGATGCCGTCATCGCTAATATTCATATCGCGAAACAAATCGATAAACAGTTTATACCCTTCTTTGTAATTCCGGTAAGGTAGCGATTCTTTCATCGTATAAACTTGATGTTCTACGATATTGTTGGCCATATGGTCAATCGTTTTGAAATCTTTAAAATCGAGTTCGGCGTTGATAAAGCATATGAAGTTTTCGGTGGTCTCTTGATAACCAACGTGATAAGCACGCGATAATATGGGTGTTTTTCTAAGTTGATCTTTAAGGGTGAACTCCCCTTCGATTTCGATGATTTTGATATCATCATAAGCAGTTGGATCAAGGGCATAATTGACACTGACAAATATGAATTGATGTTTACTTTTGCGGGCATAATCTATCATTTTTTCAATGTGCGGATGGTATTGCAAAACCGCCACAATAATAGAAAATTGGTGCGCGTTTTTATAAAATATCAAATCCTGAGGTTTATACTTGATGAAGTGATCAATCATCACAAGCATCGCTAAAGCAAATAGTAACAAAGACATGAAATTCCCCCCTTTAGATGTATTATACCGCTCAATGGCTTGCTATGCAATTGAAAATCCATGAAAAAAACCCCAAAATTTTGGGGTTTTTGACTATTGCTCTTCATATTGGAGCTTATATAAGTAATAATAATGCCCTTTTTGTTTCAATAATTCTTGGTGAGAACCTTTTTCAATAATTTCACCTTGTTGTAAAACAATAATTTGATCGACGTGCTGAATCGTGCTAAGTCGATGCGCAACGATGAGCATCGTGCCGATATTCATCATTTTTTTCAGCGACGCTTGAATGAGTTCTTCAGTTTCGGTATCGATATTGGCGGTCGCCTCATCTAAGATCATGATGGAAGGTTTATGAACCAGCGTGCGGGCAAAACTGATCAGTTGTCGTTGTCCAGCTGAGAAGTTGTTGCCGCGTTCACGGACACGTTCTTGATATTGATTGGGTTGACGCTCGATGAATTTATGGGCGTTGACATATCTACAAGCTTCTTCGACTTCTTCATCGGTAATCGTTTCATCCCTTAAGGTGATGTTACTTTTAATGGTACCGCTAAACATAAAGACATCTTGCAACATCTGACCGATGAACGAACGTAAGCTCGATATTTTGATTTTGGTAATGTCGATGCCATCGAGGAGAATTTGGCCGTGTTGAATGTCATAGTTTCGCGTTAAAAGCGCTAAGATGGTGGTTTTGCCAGCTCCAGTAGCGCCGACGAAGGCGACGCTTTCTTTGGCGTGGACTTTAAAGCTGACATCTTTTAATACCCATTCATCGCTTTTGTATTGGAACCAAACGTTTTTAAATTCAATGCTGCCTTGAACGTCTTCTAGTTCCATCGCCGCTTCATCATCTAAAACCGTAGGATGGTTATCTAAGATCGCAAAGATTCGTTCGGATGAGGCAAAGGCCGATTGCACGATATTGAATTGTTCGGCGAGTTGTTGGATCGGTTCAAAGAAACGGCGCAAGTAGTTGTAAAATGCGACTAAGGTACCGACGGTAAGGGTCCCCGCGATCACTTGCCGACCACCGAAATAAAAGATGATGATGGTCGCAACCATAAAGAGCATATACATCGTCGGTCGGTAGATTGCAAAGACCAAGAGTTCTCTTAACTCACTGCGTCGTAATTCTCTATTTTTTTGGTCGAATTCTTCATGTTTTTCGTCTTCTTTATTGAAGATTTGCACCACTTTCATGCCCGATAAGTGTTCGGCTAAAAAGCCATTGACCCGTGACATGTTGGCGCGTACCAAGCGGTATGCTTTTCTTGAAAAGCGTCTAAAGATAAAGGAGAACACGATGATAAACGGCGTAACCGCTAAGATCATAAGCGCCAAGTCGGCGTTTAGGATAAACATCGCCGATAAAATCCCTACAATCATTAATAAGTTTCTAAAGACATTGACGATGACACTGGTATACATTTCATTTAAGGTATTGGTATCGTTGGCAACCCTTGTGACCAGTTTTCCGGTTGGAATCTTATTAAAGTATTCGATATCCTGTTGTTCTACGTGGGTAAAGACTTCTTCTCTCATATTATAGACGATCGATTGGCCGGTTTTTTGTAAAATCATCGTTTGCATATATTCAAAGGCCGAGGCTAAAACAATCGATATAACAAAGATAACCAATAACAGGGTAAGGTGTTGCATATCAATAGGGGTGATGGTTAACGTATCGATAGAAGCCCCGATAATATAGGGTTCAACTAAGGAGAACAGTACCGATAATACCATCAGGAAAAAGGTTAAGGAAAAAGCTGGGATAAAGGGCTTGGCGTATGAGGCTAAGCGTTTTAGGATAACTTTATCTGAATAAGTATGTAGCCGTTGGTCTGTATCAATATCATACATTTAAGCCACCTCCACTTCGTCTTCTAGTTGTTGGCGTTCTACTAAGTCACGGTAGAATTCGCAACGTTCTTCTAGTTCTTTATGGGTCCCAACATCCAGGACTTTGCCTTCGTCGATAACGACGATTTGATCGGCGTTTTTCACGGTACTAATCCGGTGGGCAATCATAATGGTTGTTTTGCCTTGGCGGATTTTCTTAAGGTTTTTCAATATCTTTTCTTCGGTTGAAGTATCAACCGCACTGACCGAATCATCCATGATTAAAATCGGTGGATTCTTCGCGAGGGCTCTTGCGATAGAGACGCGTTGTTTTTGACCACCTGATAAGGTGACGCCGCGTTCGCCAATGACGGTGTTGTAGCCTTCTTTAAACTGTACGATATTGTCATGGACATCGCTTAACTTCGATACTTCTTGAATTTTATCCATATGGGCGCGATCATCATCGACGCCAAGGGCGATATTGTTTTTGATGGTATCGGAGAACAAAAAGCCATCTTGTGGGACATAGCCAATGTTTTCACGCACTTGTTTAAATGGTAAGCGCATGATATCAACACCATCGATAAACAGTTGGTTTTTATCTAAATTATAAAGCCGCAACAATAAATCGACGATGCTCGTTTTACCTGAACCGGTGCGCCCGAGGATACCAACCGTTTGACCGGCTTTAATGGAGAAGCTAATGTCTTTTAAGACATCATCGCCCGCATCAGCATCGGGATAAGCAAAATAGAGGTGTTTAAAATCGATATCGCCTTTGATTTCTTCGATATCGACGGTATTTTCATCGACGATGTCAATCGGTTCATCAAGAATTTCTTCAATACGTTGTAAGGAAGCTTTCCCGCGGGAACGGACGTTGATAATCATAGAGATTGCCATCATGGGCCAAATTAACATGCCGAAATAGGAAAGGAAGGCAACCAAATCACCGATTGTAAAAGGATCAGCGGTACCAGCCGTTTGACTGACGCGTTGGGTCCCAAAGGCGATCATCAGGACGAATACCAATGAGACAATCCCACGGACAAACACTTGTAAGGTCATTTGCATGCGGACAAATCTAATGTTTTTATCTTTGGTGTTTTTGTTGGCTTTCAAAAAGTGACGAATTTCAAGTTGTTCTTTAACAAAGGCTTTGATGACGGTAATGCCGCTTAAGGATTCTTGCACCACATCACTTAAGTCTTCAAAAGCTTTTTGTGCATCGCGGAAGCGCCGGCGCATTTTATTGCCGATCAATATTCCCGCCATTGCGATGGCGACCAAGGGAAAGACCAAGACAAGGGTCATTCTAGCATCGATGCTATACATCCGGTAAAAAACCAACAGGCCTAGGAAGATGGCATCGACCATCATTAAGAGCCCTGGGCCAACGGCGCGTCTAATCGCTTCAATGTCATTGATGAAAAGCGCCATGAGACCGCCGACTTTCTTTTCAGAATAAAAGCGGTTCGATAGCTTTAAACTATGTTCAAACATATCATCGCGTACCTCAAAGGCAATTCTTCTTGAGGCACCCATAATGCCGATACGCCAAGTGAAACGACCAAGGACGATCGCAATGGAAATAAAGACGAGCGTCATCACGATATCAGAAACCGCATTAAGCGCGTCTACTCTTGTCATCTCTCCAGCACGGAATGCTTCGAGTTCATCGACGAGACGACCGATAATCAAAGGCACTTCGAGTTGTGCAATATCGACAACTAAAAGGGCGATAACCCCGATAATGAAAAGCGGGGCGAATTTAAGATAGTATTTATTGATGGCTTTAGAAAACAGCATAAGGCTACACCTGTCCAATCTTGTCAAATAGTTTTTTTAGTAAATTAAGTTCTGCATCGTCTAGGCGATTATAGATTTTTTCAAGGGCTTTATCACTTTCTAAGACGTTGGTTTTGGCCAATAATTTACCACGTTTTGTGAGGGTTATGTTGGTTACACGCCCATCACTACTGCAGCGTTTTTTCATGATTAGACCACTTTCTTCAAAACGGCGAACAACTTCGGTGATGGTGGGTTTGGAAAGATCAAAGGTATCGGCAAGCTCACTCATTGTCATTGTGGTGTTTTTTTCAATCGCACGTAAATACTTGAATTGACGGTCGGTCAATTCTTTTAGGTCCAATTCTAGATAAACTTCGCGGCAGGAATTGAAATACATTTTTAAAAAAGCATTAAAAGAAGTCCGCATTGTTTCTTTATCCATCGCGGACACCTCCCTCTTTAGTTAGTTAGGCTTTACCTAATTATTATAGCGCCAAATTTTAAAATGTCAATACGGTTGCACAAAAAAGACCATGAATTTTTTCATGGTCTTAATCAATCTTAAAATTTCCGTTTATAAAGGATGATACTTATAAGAACACCCGCGATGCCAATCGGCCAAATCGCCCAAGTGTAATCAGATTTGGCTTCGATTTCAGTTACTTCGATCAATACGGTTTCTTGATAGTTATTGCCCAAGGTATCCCGCATGTTAATGCCCACTTCATAAATCCCGGCTTCACGTTCATGGCCTTGGTATTCATTGTGGATAATTTCATAGCTGTCGATATCTAAGGTCTCTTCTTCCATAATGTTTTTAAAATACGTTAATATTTCGGCTTCGCTAATTTCGGTGTTGCTGCTAACGACGATTGTTTGATCCAAATTAAAACTTGGCGGTACATCGTCAATAACCCGGATATTCAAAGTATAAGTCGCTTGATTTCCGCTGCTATCATATACGACGTAAGTCGCGGTATAATCGCCTGGGCTACTCGCTTGATAATTGTCTTCTAATAATTGGATATCATGATAACTTAAATCACAATGATTATCTGAGACTTCTAAATGTTCGCTGTAACCATCTAAATCAAGCGTATCTTGATAGGATATTTCTTCAAGGTATGGCCCACTTAAACTCGGTGGCACATCGTCAATGATTTCTAAGGTAAAGTCCGCAAGGGTTTCATTGCCACTTTCATCGATCGCTTTTAAGGTCATTTGATATTCACCGATGGCATCGTAGGTTTCTGGGTGGTGATTGCTGGTGATGAAAACATCGATATCTTGTGGATTAGTATAATTATCTGTGACATTAAACAAACTTACTATGTCGGGTTCTAACCAGCCTTCAGATAAATAGAGTTTTACATGCGTCGGGCCTTCAATCACCGGCGGGGTGTTATCTTCAATGCGGACTCTAAAGACGATATCACTTTTATTACCAGAACTATCCTCTACTTCTAGATGTACTTCCTTATCGCCTAAAGTATCTTCTGCGCCTGTGTAGTGATCATAATGAAGCGTGTAATCATCAATAACCCCATCGTGTTCGTCGTAAAATTCAAAGTGGTCCTGAATTAGTGTATCTAGAAGAACTTGATCATCGACTTCCGTATAGATGACGTTGTGACCAATAATCTCAGGTGGAACGGTATCTTGAATCACAATGGTCAAATCAAACGCCGCACCATTGCCACTAGAATCATAAACTTCTAATTTAACTAAGTATTCACCCACGGTACTCTCATGGCCAGTGTAAGCATCACTGACCACGATGATATCATCGGTTAAATCACCGTCAATCTCATCATAGGCGGTAATATGGGTCCCGATAATTTCATTTAAAAAAAGCGTATCGTGATAATCTAATACCAAAAGGCCTTGCCCTTCAAAGACAGGGTCACTTTGGGCTTGAAACGGTTCATATTCAGTGTAGGTAGACCCTTCTTCCAATTGAATGTGTTCTAAATCCTGCATCCCACTTCTAGGGTCGATATCGCCGGTAATCTCGATATCGAGTGTGGTTTTATCGACCGTCTCAAAGGTACAAATTAATTTTTCCATCCCATAAGGATCATCAGACGCGCACACTGCATCGTTGGTATTGACCGATGCATCAACCAAGACGGTCCCTGATTGAGAGATGGTGATGAGACCAGGTTCCATAGAAGCCCCAATGATGGTCGGTACCGCGAAGGTATAGGTTGTATGCGGCTCAACATCAAGCGGGGTCGTTGTGTAAATCGTGGTATCATCGGTATAAAAATGGGCTGGGTTCATTAGGTTTTTCCCTGCTGGTTCTGAGTGCAAAGCTTGAAATAAAGGGCTTTGAGAAAGCCCAACGATAAAAACAAATACAACAAGCAAACAAATTTTTTTCATCTTCTCACCTCACTAATATCGTTGGTGAGGCCTGCCTGTTTTACTTTTAAAAAAAATACGAATTTCACAAACGTGAAATCCGTACTTGGTAATTTAGTTATTACCGATGAATGTTTTAATCAGTTTACTTAATTGATCGGGATTATCGGTAATTGGTGCGTGCGATCCTTTTTCAAAAATATAGGGCGTCACATCGTTTAAGACCGCTACGGTTTCTTCAAACATCGTTTTATTAATCACGCGATCGTTTTGTCCCCATATCGATAAGACCGGCACATTGATATCTTTAATCGAGCCATCGCCAGGGGCGACGCCGTTTGGGGTTTCAGACATATTGAAGTTCATCAAAGCCCAATCGACATCGATGAGGTTGCGTTGTTTTAACGTCTCTTTTAGGTACCGGCGTAAAGCCTCACCTTCAGGCACATGCACGTTATAAATAGCTTGTATCCATATTTTTTTCATAAACTCTAGGTCTTGATTTTCTATCGCCTTTAAAACGGGCAACACTTGCACGGGGTCATGGGCCATCGCTTCTTTACTGGTGTAAAGTTGCTTGGTTGAGGTATAATTTTCATCTTTCTCATAAATAGGATAACCACGGTACGATGCGCTTTCAATTAGAATTAACGCTTCGGTTAGTTGCGGGTATTTGGCCGCAAATTTTAAAGCGATGCCTCCACCGGTTGACCAACCGACAAGATAGACTCTATCGTTTTTCAAACGGGCTAAAAAACTGGCACAATCATCGGCAAAATCCTCTAAAGATTCAATCGGACGGTGATAACTTGAATCCCCAAAGCCCCTTAAATCTGGAACCATTAGTTCAAAATGTTCCTTTAAACGCGTGATTAAGGGTTCATAATGTCGTGATGATGACATATTGCCATGAAGCAAAAGCAAGGTTTTTTTGCCTGGGTTGGGTTCATGTAAATACGCTAGGGTTTCACCATTGTACAGTTTTATTGTCTTTTTATCCATGATAAGCTCCTATAATTTAATTGGCCGCACCTCGGTGTTGAAAAACCCTTTGATGGTGGTCATAAATAGTTCGGGTTTTTCATACATACTGGCATGCCCCGTATTGTCAAATGTACATTGTTTTGCATTGGGCATCCGTTGAGCAATATAGGTCTGTTCGTGTTTTGGGGTTAAAAAGTCGAGATCGCTCGATACGATTAATGTCGGTGTATGCATGGTTTTTAGTTGCGCTTTGACGTCGTGGGATTCTGCGCTTTTGGTGAGCCTAATCATCGCATCTAAAAATTCATGATTGGAAAAAATCTCCAATAACTTTGCTTTCCGTGCGTCCATCCATTTTTGATTGTCGATATAAAAGCTCGGTGAATAGATATAAGGAATGGTGATGTTGTAATAAGCTTCAGCAACGCGAGTTTTGGCAACCGCATTCCAACCACGACCGACATCTCTAAGCCATGGGGTTGTCCAAGCGGCCGCATTAAATAAGATCATTTTCGCCAGATACTTAGGATGTTGGGCCGCAAATTGCAAGGCAATCGAGCCGCCATAAGAAATACCGATTAAATAGATTTCTTTAAGTGCCAAGTGATCTAGTAAAGCTTTTAATAGTTCCACTTGCAAAGTTTGTTGGTAATCTTCTTTCAATGTATCGCTTTGACCTTGGTCAATAAAGTCCAATCTTAAAACGCTAAAATCTTCTAACCACGTTGGCATAAAAGGCGTCCAACTTTCAGTAGACATCATAATGCCGTTTAATACCACTAACGTCTTAGGCTTATCGCCCTGATAATCATAATAGATGTTTTTATCTTGAAATTTAAAAACGCTCATCTAAGATAACCCAATTTCTTTGCGGAAGCTTTGAGTTCCTCACGGAAATCGGGATGGGCAATGGAAATCAATTTTTCCACGCGTTCTTTGATGTCGGTTCCTCTAAGGCGCACCGCGCCGTACTCAGTCACAACGTAATCGACATCGTTTCGCGACAAACTAACCGCGGCACCTGGTTTGAGCGTCGGCACAATTTTACTGATTCGCTCGCGTTTTTGCGTCGCTTTGTTCATGACATTGGCCGTGGCGTAAAGCGTGATGAAACTACGGCCATTTTTGGCACGCTGAGCCCCTGTGGCGGTGTCGGTTTGACCCCCGGTCCCAGAAAATTGCATCGTCCCAATCGACTCAGAAGCACATTGCCCCGTTAAGTCAATCTCTATTGTGGTATTGATCGACACTTGATTATCGTTTTGACCGATGACACAAGGGTCGTTGACATAGTTGCCATCTAAAAGCGCAATGCCAGGATTATCATCGATGAAATCGTATAGTTCTTTAGTCCCAAGCGCAAAGGCAGCCACCATTTTACCAGGATGCAAATTTTTGTGTTTGTTGGTCACAACCCCCGCTTTATATAGTTTCATGAACCCAGTCGTTAACATTTCGGTATGAACACCGAGGTCTTTTTTATCCATCAGTGCGGCGGCTACCGCATTGGGAATACCGCCAATGCCTAGTTGGATGGTATCGCCATCATGGATTAAATCCGCGATATAACCCCCGATTTTTTTATCGTTTTCAGTCGGTTCTAAATCGGGCAGTTCTGGGGCGGGATAATCCACTTCTACAAAATAATCCACATCTGAGGCATGGACTTCTAAATCTCCAAGCGTTCTTGGAAGGTTGGGGTTGATTTCCAAAATCACCGTTTTGGCCTGTTTAATCATATGTTTTTCATAAACATTGGAAAGCGATAAGGAAACAAAGCCGTGTTTATCAGGCATGGTGGCGTTACCAACAAATATATCGGGCGTTAAATGCTCGCTTCTTTTAACCCCGGCGAAATGTAGTTGATTGGGAATAAAGGCAATGTTTTTATTTTTGAAAGATTTTCTTAAATCTGCTGAAAAAAACCAGCTGTTAATCGTGAATTTGTCTCGATACGTTTCCTCTAGCATATATGGATAGGCATACAGCGGTAAACAATTATCGACACTGACGTGGTTTATTTTATCGGCGATGGTATGTAAGTTTTTAAAGAATGCTCTACCTTCTGAGGCGGCCATGCCGCTGACGATGTGATCCCCGTCTTTAACGAGGTTTAAAGCTGCGTTAATCGTAATTATTTTTGCCATAATTCGCTCCTCTCAGCAAAGGAATCAGGGGCGCAAAGCGCCCCTTTATTTCCTATGACTAGTTGCCTAAAATTTCATTGATATCTTCGATTGGGAGATAATTGTCCCAAGCATAGATTCTGTCGTCGCCTTCACCACTAACGGTGGCAACGAGTAAAGCCATCGATTGCGTCCCGACGCGTGAACCACCGGCGTAATCAACGATTCCACCCATGGGGTTTTCCACTGGAGCTTCTTCCATTGCATCGATATAAGACGCCCATGTCAATGTATCTTCTCCAACGCGGCGTAAACCTTCAACAAAGAAATGAGCTGCAATCCAACCAGCCATTGCAAAGGCGTTTGCTGCGTATTCTTCTGGGACGGTTTCAGCAAATTTCAAGTAACCTTCGTTGAAATTGCCTTCCTCATCAAAAATGTTAACCCATGCGCTTGCATAGATGGTAAATTGTTCACTAGCGATTTCATCGGCTAAGTTTTCGATGAAAGATTCTGCGGCATTGACATAACTGGTAAACGCAGGCGCTGTGTTACCAGCATCGTAAAGCGCGCGAATAATTCTTTCAGCAGGGACTTGGTTGGCCGCAACGATGACAGCATCAACATCGGCATCAACGATACTAACCGCTTGTGAGGAAATATCGGTCGCTTCAGGTGAAATTTGTTGTTCAACCAATTCGATCCCTAGCATGCTGGCACGAAGCTGAATCCCATTAAGCATGCCTTGACCGTCATCGGCATTGGTATAGATAACCCCGATTTTTGTAGCGTTGGTTTCTGCAAAGGCGCGGGCAACCATGACTTCACCCTCAGCATCGTAGATAGGCTGTACAGGGAAACTGGCACGCTCGCCACCCTCAGCTTCAGGGTTAAAGAGTTCAGAAATACCGGTTGCATAATACACTCTTGGAATCCCGACTTCATTTAAGTAATCGTACGTAGAACCAACCGTTGGGGTTCCAAAATGACCAACAAAGGCAAAAATTTCATCATCTTCGAGTAATCTTTCAGCGTAAGTTAACCCTTGAGCCCCATCAAATTCATCGTCGTAATGAATGAATTCAATTTCACGTCCGGCAATGCCACCCTCAGCATTAACCATGTCGAAATACGCTTGAATCGCCGCATTGAATGGTTGACCTACAGGGGCGAAACCACCGCTGGTTGCCGCAGAGTTACCCACAATGATTTTGTCATCCGTAACACCTTGAACCTCAGCGGTGTCAAAAAGACCACAAGCACTTAGTGAGAACAAGCCCACTACAAGTGTTAAAGCAAGTAATACTTTTTTCATAAATATCCTCCTATAATTTTTTTTGTTATCTATTTGATAAACCATAATGGTTATATCCTTATTTACCTAGATACGCTTCAATCAATTCTTCATCTTGAATCAAGTCTTTGGCTGAACCTTGTTTTTGAATTTTACCCACTTGTAAAACATAAGCATAATCCGCGATTTTTAACGTTTGTAAAGCGTTTTGTTCGACGATTAAAACGGTGATACCCGCTTGATTTAAACGATTTAAAATCGTAAAGATATCTTTCACAATCAAAGGCGCAAGCCCTAAGGATGGTTCGTCTAACACCAACAATTTCGGGGTCTTCATCAAGGCTCTACCGATCGCAAGCATTTGTTGTTCGCCTCCTGAGAGGGATTCTGACACTTGGTTTTTCCGTTCTTTTAAAATCGGGAAAAGATCATAAATTCTAGCAAGATTGCTTTTGATTTGTTCCTCTCGCTTAACGTGGGTTTCAAAATCGTTGCGGTTTTTTTCTTTGACCATCGCTTCGATACGCTTGGGCAGATGATCATCGGCCATTAACTTGACATTGATAATTTCGCTTTTTACGGTAAAAGCCCCGATCAGTAGATTTTCATGGACGGTTAGTTCCTTAAAGATTTGCCGGCCTTCTGGCGATTGGATAATCCCTTTTTGGGTAATTTTCTCCGGCGCCATTTTGGTAATATCCTGACCATCGAAGACAATTTGGCCTTCAACGGCGGGAATAAGACCAGAAATCTTTTTAAGCAACGATGTTTTACCAGCCCCATTAGCCCCAAGAATAGCCACAATAGAGCCTTCTTTTACCTCGATATCCACCCCTTTTAAGGCTTGGATGGGGCCATACGATACCTCAAGGTTTTTGATATCTAACAACGTGGCCATTAAGCATCGTCCTTTCCGAGGTAGGCTTCTTGAACTTCCTTGTGTTTTTGGATTTTTTTCGGTGAATCCATCGCGATGAACTTACCAAAGTTAATCGCACAAACGCGCTCGCATATATTCATCACAAAGCCCATATCGTGTTCAATTAATAAGATGGCCGCATTATATTTATCCTTTATCTTATAGATTAAGGCTTCGAGTTCATCGGTTTCACTATCGTTTAAGCCCGCCGCAGGTTCATCTAAAATAATCAACTTAGGGTTGGACATCAACGTTCTAGCAATTTCAATTTTCTTTTGAATGCCGTAGGGTTGAACCCCTACATAAAGATCCTTTAAATGGGCGATATCCATAAATTCTAAAACAGCCATGGCTTTTTTTCTTAAGGTTTCTTCTTCTATCTTCGCTTTTTTGGTTCGTAAAATATGACTAAAAATTTGGCTTTTAAATTGATTATGGGCGCCGATTAAAACGTTGTCTAAGACCGATAAATCTTTTACTAATTCCACGTTTTGGAAGGTACGCACAATCCCTTGGTCGATAATTTCTGTGATTTTCTTCTCTTTTAAATCTGTATAACCATCGGTTGATTTAAATAATATCTTACCCTCGTAATCTTTATAAAATTGGGTGATACAATTGAAAACGGTCGTCTTCCCCGCACCGTTCGGACCGATTAACCCAACAATCTCTTTTTCCTTGATATCAAAAGAAAGTTTATTGACGGCGATTAAACCGCCAAAGCGCATCGTCACATCTTCGATTTTCAATAATGTTTGATTAGCCACGAGGCGTCACCCCCTTGCGTTTGTCAATTTTGCTTTTAATGTATTTAAGAAAGCGTTTAAAATCGACCCAGATATGGACGGTACCATATGGATAGAATAAAATAACCACAATGATCAAAACACCTGAGAAGATAAACGAAACATCCCCAAGCCAATCTTTTAAGAAAAGATCGCTTAAACCGTGTACGATAAAGACGCCTAAAAACATGCCGAAGAACGATTTAATCCCACCGACAACGACCATCGCAATCAAAAATAAACTTAGGTTAAGATCCCATTGTCGGGTTGGGGCATCTTGGAAATAAATACCATAAAGAATGCCCCCGATGGTCGCAAAAAGCGTGGCGGTGATAAACGCCGTCAAGCGATATTTAAGAATGCTTACGCCCATAGCCTGAGCGGCATTCTCCGAGCGACTCATCGCCATTAAAGCCCGGCCGGTAGAACTTTTAACGATATTGTAGGCAACGATCATCATCACAACTAGGACGATGACCAAAATAAGAAAAATCAAAGAACGTTCCGGTCTTAAGCTGCGGTTTAGCTCTATAAGCCCAAAGAATCGTACCGGACCGATATTGATGCCTTCGCCGCCAAAAATCGCCACTTGAGAATAGATTTGTCTGAGGATTTCACCGACAAACAAAGTCGCAATGGCAAGATAAATACTATTGACTCTTAAAGAGAAAAGCCCGATAAAAGCCCCAATCATCGCTGAGACTAAAAGCGTTAGCACCACAGCGAGTTCAAAAGGCAAACCCATATTCATAAATACCCCGATACCAAGGGCACCAGCGCCCATGAATCCAGCGGTACCAAGGGAAATAAGGCCACTAAAGCCAAGCAAAAGGTTTAAACCTAAAGCGACGACCGTATAAATAATGATATAAGCATAGATACTCATCGTTGAGGAGCGCACCACACCAAGCAATGGTAAGATCGCCATGCTCGAGAGCAAAACACCAAAGAGGATAAATTGTAAGCGAGGGCTTTGCTGAATTTTTTTAAGCCAAGAAGTCATCTACCTCACCTACACTTTCTTTGTCGGCTTTTTGCCGAACAATCCATAAGGTTTAAAATACAGGAAAAACAAAATCGCGAGATATACAAAGACATTGCCCCATGTATCGGAGATGTAAAAAATGGTATAGTTTCTTGCAAAAGCGATTAAATAAGCCCCAATCACGGCACCATAGAAGGTTTGAAAACCACCTAGCACACCGGCGAAAAAGGCAGAGACTTGCACGTCTAAAAGCATGTTGATATTAACCCCAGCTGTGGGTGCGACAATCAAAGCGGCCAAGGTGCCTAAAATAGCGGCGGTAGCCCAAGAAAACATCGTGACGGTTTTGGTAGGCACCCCCATGAGCTTTGATGTTTGTTCATCGGAAGCTGTAACCCGGATAGCCAGCCCCCATTTGGTATACTGAATAAACCAAAAAATCAGAAGCATCAAAATCAGTGAGACACTGACAGTCAAGATGGTATTATAGGTTAAAGTTGCCCCAGCGATAGGAATCCCGCCGGTTCTGATAAAGCGTGGGAACGTCATCGGATCAATCCCGAAAAGATAAGGTAGCATTCCGACGATAATCAAAATAATACCCAAGGTAATAATTTGTTTGGATATCGGACTAACCCGTGCAGCGGGGCGTATGATAAATGTATCAATTACAATCCCCGTGATAAACGCGGTGAGGATGCTTAAAAAGGCAACCAGCCAAATATTGAGACCCCACGAGCTATATAACATGGCGGCCACATAAGCATTTAAAGTACCGATAGACCCCTGCGCAAAGTTTGTCGTCCTTGAGGTTCTAAAGATAAGCACAATCCCCAAGGCCGCCAGCGCAATCACACTACCGGTTTGTAAGCTATTAAAAAATATCCGTATAAAACTAGTCATCTTGTGACCCCCATTGGATGATTGAAGCGCCCCAGACATATCCGATGCCCGCGGCGATTAAGCCGATGAGACTGCCTTCTTGAATGTTTTTATTTTGCAACCCTAAATGCAAAGACAAAATCTGATCAATTTGACCCATATGACCATAGTTTTCTAAATATGTGGTTTGTTTTTCACTTAAATTAAGCGCTTCTAACATCCCTTGATGCCCTGAGCGTTTAATATGCAAAATTGCTAAATAGTCCAAGTCATCACGGCTTTTATGAGATTTTTCCAAGGCTTTATCGATACACGAAAACCAATTGTCCATCGATACTTCGTTTAAGCGGTCCTTCATCTTTTTTGGTGCCATTAGACGCAGCGACTTGTAAGCTTGTTTTATATTATCTCGGTTGATGGGATTTTTTGTCCCACCGATTTCCACACCGGCGGTACGCGAGAGCGTACCGTCGGCAATAATGTGGGAACCGAGGAGGAGATTTTTTCCATAATTTTTCTTAAGAATAATCGCCCCAGCGCCAGCCGAAAGATTATACATCATCGACATGTTGGGGTCGCTAAAATCAACAAAATCGCCATTGCGATAGCCACCGACTATCAACACGGTGTTAATATCATCATCAGAAAGCATCATATCTTTGGCTATCTTAAACGCGGACAAACACGTCGCACAACGGTTTTGTAGATCGATACCCCAAGCATTCACAGCACCGAGTTCACCTTGTACATAAAGCGCTGAAGTGGTTAAAGGGTATTCTTTCCATTCCTCGCCGATATCTAGAATTAAATCGATATCTTCAGCGGTTACACCGGTATTTTTAAGTGCGTTTAAAGCGGCTTTTAAAGCCATCTCTTGTGTCCCATCATCTTTGCTAGGGATATATATTTGTTTGATACCGAGTTTATGGATGATGTTTTCTTCGGTCCAATTGCCTTTGGTTTGATCGGCAATGGCTTTGGCGCTCATCGTTTTTTTAGGTAGATAGATTCCGGTACCGACGATGCCAACATGGTTGTCTTTTGACATGGTATCACTCCGTTTTTTAAAGTCGCATACCACCGTTGACACTCAAGGTGTGTCCCGTGATATAGCTCGCTTCATCAGAAGCTAAGAACAGCGCGGTATTGGCTATTTCTTTTGGTTCGCCTAAACGTTTTAACATCGTCATACTGGCGAACTTATCGAGTAGGTCTTGGGGAACGGTTTTTAAAATATCGGTCATGATGTAACCAGGTGCGATGGTATTAACACGGACCGGGACGCCTTTGCGGGCAAATTCTTTCGCCCATGTTTTAGATAGGCCGATGATGCCAGCTTTAGAGGCCGCATAATTCGCTTGGCCAATATTGCCGTATTCACCAACCACACTAGAAATATTGATGATTGAGCCCCCACCGATGGTCTCCATATGAGGTCCGATATAACGCGTTAAGTTAAAGACCCCTTTTAAGTTAACATTAAGAACCATGTCCCAAGCTTCATCGGTCATTTTTTTTGTCATCGCATCGCGTGTGATGCCGGCGTTGTTGACTAATATATCGATTTGGCCGTAACTTTCAATCAAAGCCTCAACCGTGGTTTGACATTGATCGGTATCGGTCACATCTAAAATTTTACCTTCAATATTTTTTTCTTCATAATCGAGTTCTTTCATATCAACAGCAATGACACGGGCGCCCTCTTCAGCAAAACGTAAAGCCATCGCTTTACCCAAACCTGCGGCACCACCGGTAATTAAAGCTACTTTATTTTTTAAACGCATTTTTATGCCTCCACTCTTTTTAAGATAACAGCCGTGCCCATACCGCCACCAATGCATAGCGAGGCCAGACCAAAATTCACTTGCCGTTTTAACATCTCATGTAATAAGGTAACGATAATGCGGTTACCACTAGCCCCAACAGGATGACCTAAAGCAATCGCACCACCATTCACGTTGGTTTTTTTCATCAAAGCTTCCATCTTGATACCATACGCTTCTTCTAAGCCTTTAAATACACCTAAACTTTGGGCTGCGAACGCTTCATTCAATTCAAAAAGATCGATATCATCAAGTTTTAAACCGCTAAAACTCAAAGCTTTTTTAATCGCAGGAATTGGACCTAAGCCCATAAAATCAGGATCAACACCGCCTTGGCCAACGCCAACAACCTCAGCAAGCGGAGTCAAATGGTATTGTTTTACCGCCGCTTCACTGGCCAGTAAAAGAAAGCTTGCGCCATCATTGATACCGCTGGAGTTACCGGCAGTGACGGTGCCATCTTTCTTAAAGGCAGGACGCAATTTAGCAAGCGTCTCTTCATTGCTTTTACGGTTGAGATGTTCATCGGCTTCAAACACAAATTCACGTTTCCGTTCTTTAACCGTTATCGGAACAATTTCATCTTTAAAACGACCATCATCTTGTGCTTTGGCCGCGCGTCGTTGTGATTCAGCAGCAAAGGCATCTTGTGCTTCGCGTGTCAAACCATATTTCTGTGCAATATTTTCAGCGGTAATACCCATGTGTTGTGGTTTAAACGCATCCATCAAAGCATCATCAATCATGTGGTCTTTAACATTAAAGCCACCCATCTTAATGCCTTGACGGGTCTTATCTGGTAAAAGGTAGGGCGCTTTTGACATCGATTCAAGGCCACCCGCGGCGATAATATCAGCCAAACCATGTTGAAGTTGCACAAACGCATTCATCGTTGTTTTCATCCCAGAACCACAAACCATGTTAAGCGCATACGCTGGGGTTTCTTGTGGTAAACCCGCTTTTAAAGAGACTTGTCTAGCAATCCCTTGACCTAAGCCAGCGGGTAAGATATGACCGACAATCACTTCATTAACCACGTCTTTTTCGACCTTAGCTTCTTCTAACAGCGTTTTTAAAACCTCCGATGCATAATCGGCAGGATGCCGTGAAGAAAGCGATCCCATGAATCGCCCAATCGCCGTTCGCTTAGCACTTACAACATAAACTTTTTGCATAATTTCCTCCTAAAATAACATTATCTATTGCCAAAGATGGCATAATCATTTATACTTTGGTATGTGAATGAATATTCACAAACTGAATATTTGTTCATAAACTGAATGGATATTCATAATATAGCATAAAACGCTTACACTGTCAATTAAATATCTGTAGCTTTGCATACAAAGGAGTTTTAGTATGTTAGATTTAAATATCAAAGAACCAAAAAGACGCAATGCAAAACATACCTTCAAAATGATTGAAAGCGCCGCAATTACGCTTTTTTATGAACGTGGTTACCATAAAACTACGATTGGGGATATTACGAAAAAAGCCGGCGTAGCCGCCGGAACATTTTATCTTTATTTCCCCTCTAAAATCGCCCTTTACAAACATATTTTGAGTCTTTTTTCCCATAATATTAGAAAACATATTGCTGAGGAAGTCGCTGAGGTTAAAGACCGGTATGCTAAAGAACGCGCGGGCATTAAAGCCTTTATTACTTACGCGAAGAAAAATCCAGAAATGTATAACATCATCTGGGAATCGCTTTATATTGACCGCGCGCTATTTAAAGATTATTATGAATCGTTCTCTATCCGTTACGTCAATGGCTTAGAGGCCGCTAAGAAAAAAGGTGAAATTAAGCCCGTTGATACGGAAGTTATGAGTTTTATTCTCATGGGTATCACGAACTTTGTGGGACTTAAAGTTATCATGGATTTAGGCACCGACAATAGCGATATCGATCACATGGTCGATGAAATTATGAACTTGTTGAGTGTAGGTCTTTTTATAGAAAAATAAAACTTTCTGAAAATTTTCAGAAAGTTTTTTTTAGGTGTGTAAAGCTTTGAGTTTGGCTTTTTCCACTTTATCAACTTTAATTTTCGGTTTAAAGTCAATGCGTAAATAGAGGATAAACCCTAAGAAGGCAATGAGCAGATTGCTGATGAGCATCGCTTCCCAAATGACTTGTGAACCGCGGTTGGGCCAAAAATAACCCATAAAGATAACCAATGGCAAGCGGATAACCCAAAGCCTAGTCACCGATAAGATAAAGGTATAATGGGTGTTGCCAGTACCGTTATACGTTCCTATAAATGTTTGGAAGACGGCCATTAAAGGTAGGCCTAAAAGAATGAAAAACATATAGTCAATCGTCAGTTTTAAAGCGACGGGATCATCGCCTAAAAACAAACCGGCCAGTGGGGCTCTAAAAAAGATAATCACCATCGAACCAAAACTCATAATACCGACCGATAAAATCATATTTTTACGGAAGGTTTCTTTGGCACGGGCGGGGTTTTGCGCACCGATGTTTTGGCCGATAAAGGCCGCTAAAATAGCCCCTGTGGCCATCACTGGATGTAAGATCATCGATAATAAACGGTTGCCAAGGCCAAAAGCTGCCACGGTCTCAGGACCATAACTATAGATCACGCCATTCATAACCCCAAAGCCAATCGCGGTAATCGCTTGACCCACTGAAGCTGGAACAGCGGTTTTGACAATCAAGATGATATTGGTAACTTTCTTTTTTAAAAGCTTGGGATTAATCACTTCTAAGAAATCGATTTGAACGCCGTCTTTGGCGTTAAACAAACGATAAAAACCAAATGGCATAATCAGATAATTAGCCAAAAGTGTCGCGAAAGCCGCCCCTGGTACCCCGAAATTAAACACTAAAATAAAAATAGGCGATAAAATGATGTTTAATAGAATCGCGCTTCCGCTGATTAAAACGGGACTCACGGTATCCCCTGAGGCTTGTCTTGTGCCCATGTAAGCAAAAAAGCCAAACAAAACAGGAAATTCAAAAACGCGGATACGCAAGTAGGCCACACTGTTTTCTAAAATATAGCCGGTTGCCCCCATCCACCGCATCACATAAGGCGCAAAGATGAAGCCGACTATGGCAAACACAAGCCCACTTAAAATCGCCAACATAAAAATATCGGCGCCAATACGTTTCGCCTGAGGTTTATCGTTGGCCCCTAAGGCTTGCGAGATCAAAGCCGTCGCCGCAATCATGATCCCGATTCCCAGTGAGATAAAGGTAAACATAACCGGGAAGGTCAGTTGGATTGATGCTACCGCATCGGAGCTTCTTACGCCATCGATCCGGCTTACAAAAAACATATCGACGATATCGTGCAACGTTTTAATTAAATTATTAATCATTAAAGGAAAGGCCAAAATAATCAGGCCTTTATAAATATTGGGATCTTTTAAAATGAGTTGTCTTTTTGTCTCTTCTTTTGTCACGTTAATCACCGCGAAATATTATATCATAAAAGTGGCCTAAAAGAATGTAGAAATGCCTTTTTTGTAAAAACTTTATTAAACCGGGGGTTTAGGACCAAAATATTGGTAAAGTCGGCTTTTGATACGCCCGTTAAAAAGCACCCGGGTTTTATCGGCATAGTTTCCGATGGTTTTTTCAAAGCCCATAAACGACGTGAAAATATAATAGCTATTATCGGGATGCTTTTTGATAACTTTACCCAAATCTTCATACAGTGGTTTTAGGTTTTTCTCTTCTTCTAAGCGCTGGCCATAAGGCGGATTGGTAATCACAATCGCATAAGGTAGTGTATAGTCCATATATTTAAAATCACTAACTTTAAAGTGGATGGCATCATCAACGCCGGCGTTGAAGGCATTGTCTTTGGCCATTTCTACCATTTTAGGGTCGATATCAGACGCGATGATTTTCACCGGTTCGTCTTGTTTTATGGCCTTTAAATATTGTCGTTTAAGATTCTTAAATAGCTTGTGATCAAAACGTTTAAACGCTTCAAACGCAAACGATCGATTGATATTTGGGGCGATGTTTTTGGCCATGAGCGCCGCTTCGATGGCGATGGTGCCCGAACCACAAAAAGGATCGATAAGAATGCGGTCAGCACGATAGAAACTTTGCATAATCAAGGCCGCTGCCAAGGTTTCTTTAAGCGGTGCTTTACCTTGATTTTCACGATAACCTCGCT
This sequence comes from Mollicutes bacterium, assembly GCA_003558105.1. Lineage (GTDB taxonomy): Bacteria > Bacillota_I > Bacilli_A > Izemoplasmatales > Izemoplasmataceae > B1SED10-225. The sequence goes on from PWMS01000076.1 coordinate 39,807, forward strand.
TGTGTAAAGCGTCCCCAGATGTATCTAGTAATACGCTACATTGGTCATTGTCGATCACGATCAAAAGATTATATTGCGGGCCTTTTTCTAAAAAGGTTGTTTCATCAAACGTATGTTTTAGGTTTTCAATCCAAGCTTTTTTTGTAATCTTTTGAATATCACGCAAACTAAAGAGGGTTGATTTATGGCTTTTCGCATTGACGATAAACTGACCCTCAGGACGTATGAAAGCTCTAAAATCAACCGCTTTAATCAAGTCGAAAAGCGCATCAAACGTGGTGATTTTTTCTTCTTTTAAGACAAGATAGACATGTTCTGCGGTTCGCAAGGAAAGATTGGCTTGCATCATAGTTTCAAAATCGCCATCAAAAAATACCTTGCCATTCTCACCGCCAGTCAGTTCAAACCCTAATGTTTGACATTCGTTTTTTACCATGGCCTCAAAACCAAACGCACACGTTGCACAAAATCGCATCAAACCACCTCTTTTGTTTATAATACCATATAATTTGTACTTTTTTCTTTAGTTCTAGTATAATAAGAATGAATTTACCAATAAATCTTACCATTGGTTTGTTATATTATTGAAAACGGGGGAAAACGTATGGCCGACAAAAAATTAGACACCTATGTCAGACGATTTCAAAAAGGCGATGAAAAAGCGTTTGACAAATTATACGATGCGACTAAAGTCGCGGTTTACCATACCATCTTAAGTATCTTAAAAGATCCCTCATTAAGTGAAGATATCATGCAAGATACTTACATAAAAATGATTAAGGAACTCGACAATTATCAAGCCAAAGGTCAATTCCTTGCTTGGATTAAAACGATCGCCTGGCGTCTTGCGATCAATGAATACAACCGCGAGAAACGTCATATGAGCGTAGACGCGGTCGAAAGCGAATACCTTTTCGCTGGGGTTTATGAACAAAGTGAAGATACCTATTACTTACAAGAACTTCTAAAGATTCTAGCGGAAGATGAAAAAGAAATTGTCGTTCGACATGTGATTTTGGAAGAAAAACACAAGGATATCGCCCAAGCGATGGAATTACCCCTGGGCACGGTTCTTTGGAAATATCAAAAAGCATTAAAAGCTTTAAAGAAAGCAGGTGAATGAGTCATGCGTAAAAAAATATACAAAGCGGCACATGACGATGCCCCCGATCTTAAAGATCAAATTAAATCAAGCGACATCTATTTACAATATATGGATAGTACGCAAAAACAACCACAAAAAAGACCCTTGGTCTCGCCAATTAGAATGGCTTATGGCGGTGCTTTTGCGCTTTTACTACTGGCTTTATTCATCGTTGGTCCCTTTGACACCGAGGCCACCTACAGTCAATTTTATATTGAAATCAACCCAAGCATTGAAGCCCAAATCAATGAGGATGACGACGTGATTGGGGTGGAAGCATTAAACGAAGATGGCACGGATTTAATCGCAGCCTTAGGTAATATCCATGGTATGGATGTTGATGAATTTGTCGATTTACTGGTCGCTGAGGCCATTAACTTAAAATTCATCGATGATGATGAGGAACATTTAATTATATTCGATGTTATCTCTGATAATGTAGAACTTCAAGAACGTCATGCAAAGCGCGTTAACGAAGCCCTTGATCGGGCACAAGAGATGCGTGCGAATGTCCATCATCTAAGAGGCCTTGGTGGTGCGCCTACCGAGCTTGAAAGAGAATTATCAGAAACTTATAATTTAAGCCCGATGCATCTGCGCTTAATTGGTATTATACTCGCTGAAGATGAAAGTTTAGATTTTGAAGATTTGGCCGACCTATCCGTTGGCGAACTGAGACACTTACTCGATGAAACAAAAGATTATGGTGGTCCTAATTATAGAGGCCCAAGGCATCCCTTTGACGATGATGACAATGGTATGCCTGGTGGACGTCCTGATTTTGTACCTGATATGAGACAATAAAAAAGCACAATATTGTGCTTTTTTTATTGGGTTAGCGTTTTTAGATCGTCTTTAGTCTTTTGAAAGAGCGTATCGCGGTTTTTTTGATGATCGATGAGCTTGGCATATTTAATCGCGCGGGCTTGATAATAATAGAGATTTTCTGGATGTGTTTTGGCATCGATTAAATAATGATAAGAACTTAACGCTTCGTTTGGATGCATGCCGCGTTTGGTAAATAGTCGCCAGAAAAAAGCATGCATACGGCTGGCGTGTTTGGTCCCAATTGGGGTTTTTACCAAACCTGGATGAACCGCATAAGCTTTGATATTGGTTTGTTTTAAAGTGGTTTCATTCAACGAGAACATCAGCATAATGTTATATAATTTTGTGCGCATATAACTTCTAAGCGGATGATACCTTTTCGTCGCTTCAAGATCGTGAACATCAAACTTGGCACGCTTATGCGCATTAGACGCGGTTGTGATGATGCGGCCGTTTTTTTTATCAAGCAACGGTAAGACTGAAAGCGATAAATAGGCCACACTCAAATGGTTAACTTGGTATTGCATCTCAAATCCCGCGTTGGTTGTCATTTTTGAAGAAGGCACAATCGCGGCGTTGTTCACCAAGACATCAAGACCGGATGGGATGATTTTCTCGAGTTTTTGTACGAGCGTTTCCAATGAAGAAAAATCACTTAAATCAGCGGTGAGCGTTTCCACGTTATAAGCGTTTAGTTCAGCTTTGATAGCCTTTAATTTTTCGGGGCTTCTAGCGATGCCGATGACGTGGTTATTTTTTTTGGCCAAATCATAAAACAGGGCCTTGCCAATCCCACTGGTCATCCCTGTAATCACGATGGTTTTCATCTACACACCAAAAACCAAGATGGCCAAGACAATAAATATAACCAGCGCTAAAATTAAGGATACTTTTTTGATGATACCATATTTTTCTAACATATCGGTCCTCCTTAGGTATAAAAAAGGCCTGTTTGCACAAGCCATTGTTATCTAGATGGTGCCGCTTGCTGGACTCGAACCAGCAACCTTTTCCTTACCATGGAATTGCTCTACCTGTTGGAGCTAAAGCGGCATTTGCACTAAGCCTTAATTATTTTAACATGAATTAGGTTTAATGCAAAGAATATTTCCTAGATTTGAACAAAAATCTTGTGGTATTCTTCTTTTGTAGCCAGGATTGTAGCCTTTTTTGTAGGCATTTTAATAAAAAACATGTGGGCTTTTTCCGCGATTTCACCGTTGATGAAATTAATTTTAGCACCATGTTTTGCACAGATGACGTACTCATCTTCTTTTTGCCCTTTGGCTAGGGATGCTTTTAGATGTGGACAGCGATCTTCAAGCGCATAAACTTTGTCCTTGTGTTTAACGATCAAAACCGGTTCTTTTTCAATCACAATCCGTTTCATTGTCTCATTTTTGATATCGTTTGAATCTAAAGCATAGTGCCACGACATATAACCACCACCTTTACCACATTATACCATTTTGGCTGTCGCGCTAAAAGTTATCTTGAAAAAAAACCTCGAAGTGATATAATATGATGTTACTCAATTGTTGAGGAGTGTTGCGTATGTTTACCTTAAATATTCACGGTGAAAAAAAGACCTTTGATCAAAAAGTCAAGTTGCTTGATTTGATTGATGATCCTAAGAAAAAGTACTTTATTGCGCTTGTAAATAACCGCCTGCGAGAACTGCATTATACGGTAGATTACGATGCGGATATCAAGTTTCTCGATACCACCCATCCCGAGGCCATCTTCGCCTATGAGTCTTCTTTACGCTATTTGATTGCGATGGCGTTTAAAAATATCTATCCTAGGTTTAAATTTAAATTCAACCACTCTATTTCACGTAGTGTTTTTTGTCATATTTTAAATTATGAAAATCACGACGATATGTCCGAGATTTTAAAAGCGCTTGATAAGGAAATGCAACGGTTAATTAATGAAGATTTACCCATCAAGCGTTATGAGATGAATAAAGATGAAGCGATAAAGTTTTATGAAGCCCATGGTTATGACGATAAAAAAGCGGTCATTAAATACCGGCCCGAGGATACCGTCCACTTTTATAAGTGCGACAGTTATCTTAACTACATGTACGCGTTGATGGTACCATCAACCGGGTATTTAAACCAATACCGTTTGCGCGCTTACCCGCCCGGCTTTTTGATTCAATACCCAAGAGCTGAGAAAAAGGGTGAAATCCCCACATTCCAAGATGCGCCAATATACGGTAGAACGCTAAGACAAGCCAACCGCTGGGCACAGCGTATTGAAGCCGAAACGATTGCGCAAATCAATGAATATGCCAGTTCAAGCTTGGCGAGTGATTTTGTGCAACTCAATGAAGCTAAACACAATCAAATGCTCTCAGAGATTGGCCATGACATTGTCCACAATAAAGAAGATGTCCGTTTAATCGCGATTGCAGGTCCTTCTTCCAGCGGAAAAACAACGTTTTCTAATCGTCTTAGAGTTGAATTGATGACGCGGGGTTTAAAACCGGTTATGATCTCTTTAGATGATTATTACTTAGACCGCGATCAAATTGAGCCTGATGAAAATGGTGAAGTTGACTTAGAACACATCAATACACTTGATATCGCGCTTTTCAATCAAAATATGCTCGATTTAATTCAAGGCAAAGAAGTGCATATTCCGAAATTTGACTTCTTAACAAAAACGAGAAAATGCTACAGTAAACTTAAAATTACCGAAGATAACCCAATTATCATTGAAGGGATTCACGCTTTAAATGAAGATATGACAAACTTGATTCCACAGCATCAAAAATATAAGATCTTCATCTCACCACAACTCCAGATCAACATCGATTGGCACAATCCGATTTCCATTACCAACTTGCGCTTATTAAGACGCATCGTCCGCGATAAAAAATTCCGCAACGCCCCAGCCAGTAAAACAATTGGCATGTGGCCATCGGTGCGTCGCGGGGAATTCAGATGGATCTATCCCCACCAAGAAGGCGCCGATTATATCTTTAATTCCAGTTTGGCCTACGAGCTTTGCGTGCTAAAAAAACACGCCTTGGATTCCTTGATGGAAATTCCCAGGAATTCAGAACACTTCATCACCGCGAACCGGTTGATTAAGTTTTTGAAATACTTTAAAGACATTGATGATAAACGTATTCCTTGTAATTCTTTACTACGAGAGTTTATCGGGGGTTCTTGTATCGACGAAGAATAAAACAAGCCAGCATTTTAGCTGGCTTGTTTTTGTTTTAACGCTCTATTTAAAGCGGCTTGGTAGTTTCTTGAGGTATTGTCTTTCATAACATAAAGGGCCCTATCGGCACGTCTAAATACCTTTTCGAACGACTCGTCGGGGGTTTTTCTAAGGGCAAGACCAATCGAAACGCTGATCGTTTTTAAGATATCCTCATGATCGCATGCAGCAATTAAGCTTTCTTTTAAACTATTTAACATCTCGCGGGTGGCTTTTGGTATAAAGACTAAGAACTCATCGCCGCCAGAACGGATTAACCTTAAGCTTTCATCTTCTTGTTTGAGGTCTTTTAATTTTGAGACCAATTCGTTGATACGGTCATCACCGGCGTTATGGCCGAAATTATCATTGATGAGTTTTAAACCGTTTAAATCGACCAACATCAACCCAAATTCAGGGTAGCTTTCTTCAAAATTGGCAACGCTGTTTTCAAGATAGTTACGGTTATAAATATCGGTCATGACGTCGGTATTTTTCAAGGATTCTAAGAGTTCAATCAATTCAACAACTTTCGTTTCATTATAGAAAAGATAAAGATGACCTTTATCTTGAAGTTTAGGAAGGCTAAATTCGCGTTTTTCCATGTAAAGATAAGGCATGTTTAAGCTTTTATCATCCAGTAAATCCATATCTTCATATAGCTTTGCGTGCTTTCTTAATTCTTTTAAAAGCTCTTGAATACTGCGGTACTGAGCGATTGGAAACTTATTTTTGAAACGGTCCGATATTTCAATAACACGGCCGTTTTCAGCGGTCAACACATAGTATTCGCGCATGTTTTTTACAATCGAACTACGCCCTTCTTCTAAAATTGCAAAAAACAAATCCTTGCGGTAAATCACATGATAGATAACCAACGTGAATAATACGACGCTTATATAAGTAGGATCGATATAAAGGGTATAGACAAAGATGTGGAAAATATTAAGAATAACCCCTACCAATAAGGTCAAGGAAAATATCATGACCGGCTGTTTCATTCTCTCTTTATTTTGAGTATTTACATATTTGAACAATACCGCCGAAAAAATAAACAATAAAAGACCATACGAAATAACTAGATGAATAAAATATAAAGGCTCAGGCGAAGCGTATAAGATATCTTCTAAAACCAAGGTTGGCTGGTAGGATATACCGATGAACAATCCATGAACATCGTTGCTGAAGGCGAAAATGGCAATCAACACTACATAGAAAAACAAGCTATATTCAATACCTTTAGGTAGGCGAATGTTAAAATAGTGA
>PWMS01000095.1 GCA_003558105.1 Mollicutes bacterium
ATATGGGTTGTTCGTTGTTTCTAAGTCTTTTAACATCTTCTCAAAATCATAAGAGTATTTTTGAATCTCGTATCTTTTAAGAAATGTATGAAAATCAATAGCCATGGTTTGCATCATATAAGACGCAATAAAACTGTGCCAAGTACTGACAATTTTATTGTCACCAGAATACTTAACATATTTTTCCAAAAACGATTGTAAGGCACGATTAAAGACAAGCAGACAAACCTTATCACCGTCATCATTCTCCAAAATTTTATTGAGCCCTTCTAAGGCCAATACCGTTTTTCCAGTCCCAGGCCCACCAATCACAGCAAATCGATTCTTTTTTCCAAAAGAATCTAGAATATGCTGTTGAATGCCTTGAAACTCATTTCTATTTGCAAATTTTTTCATATTTTTTCCCTCACAAGATGATAAGACGATAAATAAAAAGCCGCACAAACTAAACTTTCAGTTGTGAAAGTTTGTTTATGCGGTATAGGATTCTTTTAATCCAAAACCCTGCATAGGTCTCATCATCCCTTGATATAGACATCGCTTCCTATAGATAGTTTAACATAAAAAAGTGAACATTTGAAATAATCATTTTAAATGTTCACTTGGGATGATTTTTTGTTTTATTTAAGCGGTTTAAAGTTGTTTTTTTGGGATAAAAAAAGAAGTCCACCCACTAGAAGATGTCAAAAAAAGTGGGTGGACTTCAAAATAGCGTTAAAAAACAGGTTGAATCAATGCAAACTAGTGACATCTTCTTTGGTTATTTTAAATAACCGTTGCATTAATTAATTTAGCATGTTTGGGTCGGTTTGTCAATGGTTTGGGTTATTGGGTTTTGATGTCAATGCCTTCATCTTCAAAGGCTTTTAAAATGTCTTTTAAGGTTTGTTTTTCGTTATCGCCTGTAATGGAGAGGGTGACCTCGCTGTCTTGGGGAATGGCTAAGGACATGACGGCTAGGATGCTTTTTAAATTGACATCTTTATCGTCATAAGTGAGGGTGATAGCGTCTTCATAGCCTTGTGCGATTTTGGATATTTTTGAGGCGGGACGGGCATGCATGCCATCTTCATCGGTAATTATAATGTTTTGTTTGATCATAGATTATCATCCTTAAATTGTTTTATGAGTTTTTTAACGTCTTTGGCGTCTTTGGCTTTTAAAATGGCTTGGGCTAAGGTTCTTAAATCGGTGATATTGAGGGAAGCGAGGGTTTTTCTGATTTCTAGAATGCTGGTGGGTGACATCGATAACTCATCGATGCCTAAACCCGTTAAGATAAGGGCTAAATCGAGTTTTGAGGCGATTTCACCGCAAAGACCAACGGGAATATCTTCTTGATGACCAGCTTGGATGATGCGGCTGATGGTGCTTAGTAAGGTAGGGTCATAGGGTTCATAAAGATGGCTTAAATTCTCATTGGTACGATCGGCCGCAAAGAGGTATTGAATGAGGTCGTTGGTGCCAATCGAGAAGAAATCGACGTGTTTAGCCAGTTCAAAAGCATTTAAAGCGGCCGCTGGTACTTCAATCATAATCCCTAATTTAATATTGTCTTGGAAGGCTTTTTTATCTTTTTTTAAGGCTTTTTTAACTTCATTTAAGATCGCTTTGGACTTCTTGATTTCATTGATAGTCGCAACCATCGGCAACATGATCCTAAGATCATCTTGGTCTTTAGCGGCGATTAGAAGGGCTTTTAATTGGGTTTTAAAGAGCTTTTTTTCTTGTAAGGCCAGACGAATGCCCCGAACACCTAAGAAGGGGTTTTCTTCTTTGTCGAGTTTGAGGTAGGGGATGTCTTTATCGCCCCCGATATCAACGGTTCTAATGATGACGGGTTGGATCGCTTCAAAGACGGTTTGATAGGCTTTGATTTGGGTTTTAAGATCAGGGGCTTCTGCGCTTTGCATAAAGAGGAATTCCGTTCTGAAAAGCCCGACGCCTTCGGCCCCAACGTCTTTTAAGTTTTTCGCCTCCTCGGCGTTGCCGATGTTGGCGAAAAGGGGGATTTGGTGGTCATCTTTGGTTTTGGTTGGGTTATCTATGTATTTGTTTAAGGTTTTAAGATGGGTTTGCCAATCTTTTTGTTGGGCTTTAAGCTTGTCAAGTTCGGTTTGCTTGGGGTTGATAATAATATTGTTATTTAAGGCATCTAAGGCGATCGTGTCGCCTGATTTGATTTTTTCTATCAGACCCTTGGCCCCGACGATCGCGGGGATGTTTAAGGCTCTGGACATAATCGCGGTATGAGAGGTCGTCCCGCCCATTTCGGTGATCATGCCTTTGACGTAGTCAAAATCAAGCGTGGCGGTATCAGAAGGCGCTAAGTCTTTCGCGATCAAGATGGTGTCTTCTTGCGCGGTTTTAATGTTTGTTTTGGGGGTTTTACCAAGTAAGTAGGCTAAGACACGGTTTTTGATATCCTTGATATCACTGGCGCGTTCTTTAAAGTAGGGATCGTCCATATTTTTAAAGATTTCGATATATTGATCGGCGACTTTATCGTAAGCCGTCTCGGCTGCGAGGGTTTCGTTTTCGATCATCGCTTCGGTTTGTTTGATCAACTCAGGGTCGTTGATCATCTCAAGGTGGGCATCAAAGATATCGGCGTTTTGTTTGAGGTTGGCTTCGCTTTTTTCTTTGATTTTCTTGATATCATCGCTACTTTTTTTAAGCGCGTCTTTTAGTTTTTCTTTTTCTTTTTTAACGTCTTTGGTCTTGTTTTTTGGTACATCAAAGCCTTCATCTTGGTAGATGAACGCTTTGCCTATCGCGATGCCTTTAGATGCGATTTGTTTGTTTTTCATGTTTTAGCCTCGCTTAAATTGGCCATTTCTTGGCCGAATTTGATGATGTTTTTTAAGTTGAAATCTTGATCAAAAAGGATAAGATCGGCGCGTTTGCCTGGTTCGATGGTGCCGATATGTTTTAAGTTTAAAAGTTTTGCGGGGTTGGTTGAGGCCATGTTGACGATATCGACGATAGAGACATCTTGGGTTTTTAACATGTTTTTTGCGGCTTGGTTGAGGTTGAGGGTACTGCCGGCGATACTGCCGGTTTCGACTAGGCGCGCCTCCGTGTTTTTGGTTTCGACTTTTTGACCACCCAAATCATAGATGCCATCTTTAAGACCCGCGGCCCGCATCGCGTCGCTGATGAGGATAAGTTTATCGGTGCCTTTGGCTTTTAAGGCAAGCGTAATAGCCGCATCATGAAGATGGACGCCATCTACAATCATCTCTGCATAGATGTTGGCATCGGTTAAAATGGCGCCAAGGGCGCCAGGTTCACGGTGGGTAAAGCCACGCATGCCGTTATAAAGATGGGTCGCTAAGCTAACCCCGGCTTCAAAACCTTTTAAGCTTTCTTTGTAAGTGGCGTTGGTGTGGGCCATCGCGGCGATGATGTTTTCTTTTTTGAGGAATGTGGCCAAGTCTAGGGCGCCTTCAATCTCGGGGGCGAAGGCGACGACTTTGATGAGGTGATTAGCGGTTTTGATAAAGCCTTTCATCTCTTCTATTTTCGGTTTAATGATGGCGCTTTTTGGTTGGGCGCCTTTTTTTTCAACATTGAAATAAGGGCCTTCAAAATAGATGCCTTCTAAAGTGGCGGTCGCTTTGTTTTGGCGCTGGATTTGGTGGTATTCTTTTAGGTTTAATAAGGCTTGGTTTAACGCGGTTTTGGGTGAAGATATGGTGGTGGCTAAAAAGCTTGTGACCCCGTTTTTAAGATGGTAAGCAGCGATTCTGGTGAGGGCTTCATTGGTCGCATCCATGGTGTCATAACCACTGTTGCCGTGGTTGTGGATGTCGATAAAACCAGGCGCTAAGTAATTAAATTTGCCGTTGATGATGGTTTTGTAATCTTTTTCATTGATCGCATCTTGTTTGATGAGGGCTTCAATTTTACCCCCATCGATGATAAGGGCGTGGTTTTCTAAGATGCCGCTAGGGCGAACAATCTTAACATTTTTAATAAGCGTGCGCATACGATCACCTTCTATCGTTTTTTTACGGTTATTTGCGTTTGTAATATCTCGAGGTCTTCTACCTCTATTTTACCAATTTCTTTATTTTTTGCATTGGATACGCCTAAGGCAGAAGCAAACCTTAACGCTTCTCTTATATTATAACCGTGTTTCAGCGCATATGCAAAGCCGGCGATAAAACTATCGCCAGACCCGATCGGATTAGGCGTAGCGATTTTAGGAACGGTGATTTTATAGCTGGTTTGATGATTCGCAAATAACGCCCCGCCTTCGCCTAAGGATAAGACTACGTTTTGCGCCCCTTGGTCTAACAGGGTTTGCATCGCGTTGAGTTGCGCACTTTCTTCGCTTAAATCCGTATCTGTTAAAGCGATTAGTTCCGCAAGGTTGGGTTTTACAAGGTAGGGCTTGGCGGCTAAAGCGGCGCGCAAGGGGATACCTGAGGTATCCAAAATCACATCGATCGCGTTTTCTTTAAGGCTTTGAATTATATCAAAGTAAAAGTCATCATCGATATTTTTAGGTAGGCTACCGCTAATGACGAGAATACTGTTTTTAGGTAAGGTTTTTTTCAGTTGTTTTTTAAGACGCTCGCTTTCTTTTTTTTGAATGGTGGGTCCGGTTTCTAAGACTTCTAAGGTTTGGTTATGTTGGTCTTGGAAGGCAAGACAGGTTCTGGTCTCTTCTTTAATTGGGGTGAAATTTAAAGTGGCCCCTAAGGCTTTTAGGGTTTGTTCGATGTGGGTGCCCGCCGCCCCACCAAGAAAGCCTAGGGCTGTGGTTGGTTCTTGTAGCTGTCTTAGAACTTTAACTACATTGATGCCTTTGCCGCCGGCTTGGACGTGGTAGTCATCGGTTCTAATCGGCGCGGCGCAGGTGAGATCGGGGACATAATACATACGGTCAATCGCAGGATTAAGGCTGAGCGTGTAAATCACGCTTTTCCCTCGCTTTTGCACATCTTGATTTTAGCCCTTATAACGGGTTTAATCGCTTCTATGGCAGGGTTTAAGTATTTTCTTGGGTCCATCTCATCGGGGTGTTTGATGAAATAATCTCGAATGGCGCTGGCGAAAGGAATTTTTAGTTCTGTGGCGATATTGACCTTGGTAATGCCTAAGTCTATGCATTGTTGTACATCTTTCTCACTGACGCCTGAGGCGCCGTGTAAGACGAGGGGGACATCGACTTCAGCTTCAATTTCTTGAAGCCGTTTAAAATCTAGGTTTGGTTCTTTTTTATAAAGACCGTGCGCGGTTCCAATAGCGACGGCAAGGGCATCAATCTGAGTGCGGTTCACAAATTCTTTGGCCTTTTTAGGATCGGTTAGGGCCGAATCTTTTTCATCCACCTCAAGGTCATCTTCAATGCCAATCAGTTTACCGAGTTCAGCCTCAACGCTGACCCCGCGCGAATGGGCGTAGGCGACGACTTCTTTGGTGCGTTTGATATTTTCTTCAAAGGTTTCGGCCGAGGCATCGATCATCACGGATTTAACCCCAAGGTCAATCGAGGCTTTAATCGCGTTGATATCGGTATGGTGATCGAGATGATGGATAATCGGCACACGGGTGTGTGCTTCGGCTTCTTTGATGATCGCGCGCATGAGATGGGCATTGGAAAATGTGTTGGTACCGGGGGTAATGGCCAAAATGACGGGGGATTTTAGTTTTTCGGCTTCACTGAGTACAGCGCGGACAAATTCAAGGTTGTATACATTAAAAGCGGGAATGGCGTAATGGTTTTTTTGCGCATCTTTGAGGTTTTCTTGCATGGTGGTTTTCATAGCTTTGGCCTCCTTATTCTTTCGAAAGCGCCATAAAACCGTATTTCATGGCGCTTTCCAAAGAGCTTTTAATGATGGTGAAAAGGCTGTGGCCCGCTTAAAGCGGACCACAACAATTTCACGGGGTTTATGATTGTTCGGCTTCGGGGTTTTCTTCGTGTTTGCTGCCTCTGAAAATAATACTTAAAGCAATAACGACAGCAATAAAGATACCAAGACCAACGATCGGTAGACCGATTACAAAGAAGAGTTTAATAAGTGTAAGCGCGGTAATACCATCGCTAACGAGGTAAGCTAAACCTGAGACGCCATAATCGACCAGTTCATATAGTGGGTAGAATAGCGCCACGGGCACAGAGAGTAAGATACCGTAAACAAAACCAGATACCATTGCACCACGGCGGCCACCAACAGCGTTACCAAAGATACCTGCAACACCACCGGTAAAGAAAGCACCGATAATACTAGGAACGGGTACAACGGTGTTAAAGATAGTAGAGATACCCATACCAACAAGCGTACCAACAACGGCGAACATAAAACCGATCATTAAGGCTTTTGGGGCATAGCCAAATAAGACAGGTACGTCTAGCGCTGGTTTCGCACCAGGAACAATTTTCATCGCGATACCGCGGAAGGCGGGCACGATTTCAGCTAAGAACATGCGGACACCTTGTAAGAGGATTAAGACACCAGCCGCAAAGCCAAGACCTCTTAGGATACCGTAAAGGATATAGTTTTGATCGCCGGCAAATTCTGCGACAAACGCAGGTCCTGCGAATAAGACGGTAACTAAGTAAACGATAATCATCACAAACGATACGGAAATCGCGGTGTCTTTAAAGAAACTTAAGCCTTCGGGTAATTCTAAGTCTTCGGAATCTTTATCGGTGTTTCCGAAGAATTTACCAACGTAGGCTGAGGCGACAACCCCAATGGTGGTTAAGTGACCATAAGCGATTTTGTTATCGCCGGTAACTTTATTCATTAGCGGTTGGGCCAACGCTGGTAGCAAGGTTAGAATCATACCTTGTAAGATTGAACCAAAGATAACGGTGTTAACTTCGCTAACGCCTAAATCATAGAGTGCCCAAGAAAGGCCACCCGCTAAAATCCACATCATATGACCGGTTAAGAAAATATACTTAAACGGCGTGATTCTAGCGACTAAAACATTAACCAAGAAACCAAAACCAATGATGAGCGCTGTGGTACGGGCGATTTGAGCAACTGAATCACTCAAGGCACCAACGACGGCTTCATCAAATGGTACAACACCAGTAATACCGAAACCTTCAACGAAAATATCGGCAAACGGTGCGAGGTTGGTGACGATTAAATCAGCCCCGGCCGCAAGGATCAAGAAACCAAGGATGGTCTTAATCGTACCTTCAATAATACCTGAGAGGTCTTTTTTCTGTGCAATAAGACCAATTAGCGCAACAATTCCCAGAAGAATCGCTGGGGTGGTGAAAAATTCTGTTAAAAAAGCATACATACTGTAACATTCCTCCTAATTTATTTTTATTCTTTGTTTAAAACAGCTAGGAGCTTATCCCGAATTTCATCGGTGTCGGTTAAATTTTTAATCACAATAACCTTCCCCGAAAAATCCTTTGCGTTCTTTTCTAATTCTTGACTCAAAACATAAATATCAGCATCCATCCCTTTTGCTGAACCAACATCGACGCTTTCTAACTTGGCTTTGATACCTTCTGCTTTCAAAACATCGTCAATGCTCATCTTTAGCATCATGGATGAACCCATGCCTAACCCGCAAACCGCAACAATCTTCACTCAACGTCCTCCTTTCTGAGTGCTGTGTTTTAAAGATTGGTAATTCTACTGCGATACTTCTTGATGTGTTTCTTATTGATGGCATCGCCCTTATCGAGATTTGAGCTAACCCAAATTGGTGGGGTGATACCGTCTTTAACCAATTGATCAACCGCCTCGACTACCATCGCTTGAATCATCGTAAAGCCAATGATGGATGAGGTAGGCCCAAACTTGGTCTCAAGCCCTTCAATTTCCATAGCGGCATCGCCAGAAACCCCGCGGTTATCAAAGATGACATCCGCAAAGTCATAGGTCTTCTTGCCACTAGGGTGTCTAGAAGACACACTTCTAGCAAAGTCTTCTGAGAGTAATGTAATCACCTTTAAGCCGCGTTTTTTCGCTTCCATCGCCATCTCTACGGGCACTGGGTTACGTGCCGAGGTTGAAGCGACGAGCATGATATCATTTTCGGTGATCGTTTCGTTATCTAAGATCGCTTTGGCTAAGTTTTCTTGTCGTTCCCCTACGGTACTTAATGGCGCTTTTGGGGCTAAGGATAAAGCCGGGGTTAAAATGGCGTTGACGGGGACCAAACCACCCGCACGGTAAAAGACTTCCATCGCGAACATCTGCGAATGGCCGCAACCAAAGACATGTAAGACGCCATCGTTTTTGATCGCTTTAGCCAGCATTTTAGCGGCTTTTTCAATATTCTCAGATTGGGTGTTTTCAACGTCATCTAAAATATCACGGATTTTGTTCATATAATCTTTATATAACATTATTTTGTCTCCTCTTTAAGTTTTTGATTTAAAACATCGACCAAGGTTTTTTCATCGAGAGCCTGTTTTAGTTTTTCCACCACGGCTTGATCTTGTAAGACTTTGCTTAAATTTGAAAGCAAATTTAGGTGGGAGGTTTTATCTTTCGCTGCAAGGGCGAAAGCTAAATAGACAGGGTCCTTATCGGCAACGCCGAAGTTGACGCCACCCTTTAGCGTGATGAGCGACAGCCCGGTTTCTTTAACACCCTGCTCAGGACGCGCGTGGAATAAGGCAATGCCTGGGGCGATAACGATATACATGCCGTGTTCTTCGACGGCCTTGATCATCGCCTCGATATATTTTTCTTCGATCAAGTCTTTTTCTAACAATAATGACCCGCTCATCTTAGCCACTGCTTGCCAATCATCGGCTTTTTTTTGGGTTTGGACCATATCGGTACTTAAGAGTTTATCCATATTTTAGGCTCCTTTGTCTTTGTCGTAAGGATAGATACTGACCCCTTGGACCACGCGATTAATCTGTCCGCTAGGGCTGGGATTATCGGGATTGATTCCGAGCTTTAAGCTGTATCGATACGCCAGTTTTTGCGCAAATAACAAATACGGTAAACTGATGAAAATTTCATCAAAATCAAGCGGTGGCTTTGTTATCTCAACAGGATACAAGCTAAATTCGTTGAGCGCGGTTTCTTTAATCGGATTGAGCGTTACTAAGGGTGAATCTTCATTTTCACTGATTTCTTTTAGTAAGTCTAATTCATATTGCCGCACATAAGCGTCGGTCGATAGGAAACTGATGACCAACGTCTTTTCATCAAGGGCTGATTTGGGGCCATGACGAAAGCCTAGGTGGGACTCTTTTAAAACCGACACCGCACCGGAGGTTAACTCCAGCATCTTAAGGGCACCCTCCGCGGTCAAACCGGTAAAGGGATAAGACCCCAGATAGATGGCTTGGTGAATATCAAGGCTTTCTAGTTGGTCATAGATGTCGTGTTTCAAAATGGCCTCACCGCTGGTATAAAGCCAATCGACTAAGCTTTTATAACGGATGATATCGGGCGTGTGAAACATCAAAAGTGAAGCCAGTACCATCGTGGAAAAACTGCCTGTCATCGCGAGGCCCTTATCGTTGGCATCCTTTGGCATCAAGATGACCAGCGCATGGTCATGGTCGCGTGCTTTTTGTGCCAGTTTGCCTTCGGCGTTACACGTTAAGATGATATGACGGGCGTCGTTTAAAACCTGATCCGCAAAATCGAAGGTGGCCACACTTTCAGGAGAATTTCCACTGCGGGCATAATGCACGATGACATCGGGTTTTTTGGTGGAAAAAATCTCTTTTGGATGGGTGACGATATCGGTGGTATGCATCGCTTCAAAGAAATGCGCGGTGGATTTATTGAGATAGGTCTTGACGCTTTGTCCGATATAAGCGGAACTGCCTGCGCCTGTCAATAAAATGCGCAAGCGCTTTTTATCCATATCGTCTAAAAAGGCTTCAATTTTGTCTTTTTGGTGCTTAATAATCTCGTAGGTTTCGCGCCACAAGCGTGGTTGTTGCTGTATTTCTTTTGCAGTAATATAGGTATTTGGCATAGCTATACCCTCCTTGTCTAAGTGGTAGGGACGTTATAACCAGTTGGGCTAAAAAAATTTAATCAAGTACCACTCGATATTCAAATTGATCGCCTCTGGCAATACTGATGGTGTATTCGATGATCGCATCGTCTTCAAAGGTGATGCGTTCAATCTTCATACTGGGAATCGCGGGATTGGTGTTAAGCAAGTCGGCTTCATAATCCCGGGTTGTGACGGGTTTAAGTGTTTCTTCGGCTTTAGAGAAAATGACATCGTATTCGGTTCTGAAGACATCATACATGGGGTAATTTTCAATGGCACTTTTACTCAGGCCTTCAAATCGATGATAAGGTAGGTAAGTTCGTTCATACATCATCGCATCATCATCCGCATAACGCAGCCTTATAATCTCAAAAACTTTAGTGTCTATCGCACAATTTAGCTTTCGTGCGACTTTTTTGTTGGCTTTGACAATATCAAAGCTCAATACTTTTGAAGACGGGCTTTTGCCTAGTTTAATCATCTCATCGGTGAAACTATAGAACTTTTGCAAGGTTTGACTCATCTTAGGTGAGACAAAGGTCCCTCGTCCGTGTTCTTTATGTAAGATATTCATCTTTTCTAATTCCGCAATCGCTTGACGAACGGTCACGCGGCTAAGTTGATATATATCACATAATTCTCGTTCTGAGGGAATCTTTTCGTTTTCTAAGTATTTACCTTCTTCAATGTCTTTCATGATCAGTTCAACCAGCTGAAAATACAGTGGCATTCTGCTGGTCTTATCGATGCTGCCCATCAAACACCCCCTATGTCAAATGTCGCAAATCGCATTTGTTGCTGTAAAAAATTGTTAATTACATTTTAAAAGTACCAAAGCTTAAGCCATTTGTCAAACAAATATATTTATGGCTGGCAAAAAAATAATTTTAAAACAAAGCTATCAAGCTGTTTTTTTATTAAAATATGGGGAAATAAAGGGGAATAAATATTTTATATTTACACAAGTTGTGATATTCTATATAGATAGATAAACCATTTTGAGGAGGGCTAATAGTGGGGGGAAAACTTGAAAAAGAAATTTATGACGTTTTAATTGATTATTTTGACAATTTATTTGTCAAAAGAGACTTTGAACAGGTGATGGCATCTTTTGGTCAGCACATCCGGGGTTTTGGGTCTTCCAAAGATGAAACGATGTATGATTTTGAAACGGTATACACGCTACATCAACGCGATATCCATCAAGCCAACAATCCAGTGCGTTATGAAGTCGATCACATCGTGATTGAAACGCCCAAAGACGATATAGGTTTGATTACGTGTGAACTGAGTATTGAGACGTATATTCACGATCAAAAACTGCGTTTTAATCACGTTCGCTACACGATAGCGATGGTAAAAAAAGATAAGCAATGGTTAATCGAACAAAAGCATCTATCGTTACCAACGATTGAAAACGAGGATGATGAAGCTTACCCCGTTAAACAATTAGAAGCGCGAAATGAAGCGCTAAAACGCCTAGTTGAAGATAAGACGAACGAACTTAAAACCGCCTTGGATGAAATCACAAAACTCGCCAATACCGATGTCTTAAGCGGGCTGGCCAATCGCAGCAGTATCGACCGGACACTCGGCGCTTTGATCGACGAAGCAAAAACACAAAACCAACCCTTAAGTGTCGTGATGATCGATATCGATAACTTTAAGCAAATCAATGACACGTATGGCCATTTAACCGGCGATAAAATCATTAGAGGTATTTCAGAACTATTAGAAAAACATTTACCTTCTTCCGCTTTTGTCGGTCGTTGGGGCGGCGATGAATTTGTCTTGTTTTATCCCAAAGAATCGATAAAAAAGACCTATATAAAGGTTGAAAAATTAAGAGACCTTATCGCAAAAACATCATTCGATAAAGTCAAAACGGTTACCGCTAGCTTTGGCATCAGTGAATACCGTGAACGCGATACCATCGAGACCATTATTGCCCGTAGTGACAAGGCTTTGTATAAGGCCAAAGATGCCGGTAAGAATTGCGTATATCCACAAGCATAAACACCAAGGTGAATTGTATCTTGGTGTTTTATTTTGTCTTTTTCCCCATTCATGTCTTTACAACATACCTATGGCTGTTATAATGATAGAAACTGGAGGTTATAACCATGAAATTATTCCTATTAACGCTTATGATCTTTGTCTTAAGTGCTTGCCGTAGTAGCGCAGAGATTGAAGCGATAAAGATTACCGACGAATTGATGTTGCCGATCAACGAAACACATCAGTTTGAATTTAACCTTGAACCAAGCGATGCCGATTTAGATGAGCTTAGCTGGCGCAGTTTGGATGAAACAATCCTCAGCGTTGAAAACGGCACGATTGAAGCCTTGAGTTTAGGTGAAACCGAGATTGAAATTTATCAAGACGACCGCTTTTTAACCGCCATTAAGATTATGGTTGTAGAGGCGGGTACCATCGTTGAGATGGTTGATCATCGGCCTAGGTGGTTGCAACTTGAGGGTAGCTCAATACCGAGTGAGTATCATGAGCCCGACAAGGAGAACCATCAATTTTTAGGCTGGTTTAAAGATGCCAATTATACGATGCCTTTTGATCCTACAACGACGATTGAACAACATACCAGACTCTATGCTAAATTTGTCAATCTAGAAAAGACCGTCAACTTTGAAAACCATTTTTCTGGTGACTTTGTTCCTGGTGAAGAGATGAAACTGATTAGAGTTGAAGCCGATCCCGATCAAGGGTTTAACTTCCCCTACTATATCGCCTTACCTTCTATCACCCATGAAGAAGAAAATCTAGGCTACCCGCGTCATTTGATTTTAGAAGGGTATTATTATCAATTTGCGGAAAACAATTTGGACCATCAGCGAACCAACTTTGAAAACCGTATGCTTGGCAGTTACGGCCATCATGTTGGCGAAGCCTTATTCACCCCACGTATCATTCCCTTTATTCCACAAATTTGTATGATCGATACCTCGAATTTTGCTTATGGTAAAGACGCGTTATCAATCATGGATCCGACTGATGTTTATATGGCTTACCCAAGACAAGACGAAATGCAATATCTCTTTCCACAAAGTTTAGGGTATTACATTACCCACATTGAACAATCCATCGACGATTTGGTCGTCTGCGATCCTTTCGATGGCGATTTATTATTCAATCATGATTTAGAAGATTATATTACCGATTTTGAAAATGTCCAAGCCCAAATTCATCATATGATCGAAGATGCCCAAAACCGCTTAAACGACGCGGGATGGAATTTAGAATCAGAGATTTTCATCAACAGCATCGATTCAGGTGCCTCATTTGCGCAACGCTATGCAAGTATCTATCCAAACCAAGTCAAAGCATTCTTTGCAGGTTCCACCCAACAACCACTGCTTCCGGCGGATGGGTATGCAGACATTGATTTTTATTATCCCCTAGGTACCAAGGATTATGAAACACTCTTCGGGCATGCCTTTGATTTAGAAGCCTTTAATCGTATCGCAAAAATCTATCATACCGGTGCCAATAATCCTTACGATGACATGCTTGATTTGAAAGGATTTAAGCTATCACACCGTGAAGCCCTCCATGCCGTCATCGATGAACGCGGTTTTAGCAATCAATGGCCGTATATCGTCGATATGTATTATAACCTAGGCGGTGAAGGATTATTTATCACCGACCGGTTGGCCTATAGTACCGTTCATGCGGATATGATTGATTACGTCATAGAATTTTTCAAAATAAACCGCGCTGAAGGCGGACCTTATTACGATATGACTTTTGAGCATTCGAGGTTTGATTTCGACTTGACTAACAAGGATGACTAACCAAAATTAAAGCACGCTTGCGCGTGCTTTTTTTATGGCTTATTGATCTAGATATTCTTTGAGTAAGGCCGCATCGTACAAGGCTTCGGTGGCGCCTTTTTTGGTGGTGGTTAAGGCCGCAACGGTATTGGCATATTTTAAGATATGACGCCAATCCTCTGGTTCATAAGCCTCGATATGATGACCACGGTTTAAGATTTGTTTTAAGATACTAGCGATAAAGACATCGCCTGCACCTGTGGTATCCACGGTTTTGACATTTACCCCAGGCATATCGATGATACCTGTTTTGGTATACACCGTCGCACCGTCTTTGCCTTTGGAGATAAAAATGACTTTAATCGTCCCTCTAAAAAGATGGTTGACGGCGTCTTTTTCGTTTTTGATATCGGTGAGAAAGTGTAGTTCTTCTAACGATAGTTTTAGGATGTCGGTTTGTTCCATAAATTCTAAGATAGCGACTTTAAGCGCCTTTTTATCCGGCCATAAGGCCAATCTTACATTGACATCAAAACTGATCAACCCACCTTTTTTACGCATCAGCTCAATCGCTTTTTCATGCGCCTTTTTACAAGGGGCCGCCACCAAACTCACGGAACAAAAATGCAAGATATCATCGGCTTGAAACCACCGCTCATCCAACGATCTGTCGCTTAATAATAAATCGGCGGTATCGCTCCGATAAAAAGTAAAATCACGCTCTTTTTCTTGCGTTATACTAACAAAAGCCAGCGCGGTATTAGCCGCATCGGTCTTTAATAAAGAACATGTATCTACACCCACCGCTTCTAAACGTTTTTCAATGAGATGTCCAAAAACATCGTTGCCCACTTGCGCTATCAGTTGACTCTTTGTGCCCAAGGCTTTAACCGCCAAGGCCACATTCGCGGGTGCCCCGCCAAAATGAGGAATATAGTGGGGCGGTTGTTGGTCGTGATTTTCGATAAAATCAATGAAGGCTTCGCCAATCGCAAGAACTTTACCCATCGTTTGTGCTCCTTTATAAACATTTATGATTTTTGTAACTGTTTAACAGCGGTAAATAGTTTTTGATAGATTGGTTTCATACGGGCTTCTTTGACCTCGTGTAAAACCCCATCAATATCAAACCAACGTACCGCTAAATGTTCATCGGGATTAACTTGTATATCATCGCTTTCACGGGCAATCAATAAAAACGTAAGATTTAGATGCAAGTGATCAGGCACATAAGCACCGTGTTTGATATGGTTGCTGACATGGATGATATCAAGCGCGAATATATCGCGCTGATAAGGTTCAATCCTCTTAAGACCACTTTCTTCTTTCGCTTCTTTAATCGCAACCTTAAGCAAATCAGCATCGCCGTCATTATGACCCCCGAGCCAAGCCCATGAATCATAAATTTTATGATAAGCAAACAAGACTTTAGCCATCGTTTCATTGACAACCAAGGCCGATGAGGTTATATGGGCGACGTGGTTATCCCGGTGTAAACAATCGGGATTGCGCTTGATAAAATCAAGCATCACCGCTTTGTCTTTTTCTTCTTGTTTATTTTTCGGTTGATAGGCTTCAATCATTTTTCGATACACAAGCAGCCCTCCTTTGATGTTAATTATATCGTAGCGAAGAAACCATGATTTTGCAAGCATAAAGTGTCGCAACCGTTTTTATAGTTTGTGTGCATATTAATAAAGAAAGGCTATATTTTTTCGGGTATTATACAGTAAAAATGTAAAGTATAAAACACTTTTGAGGAGGCATTTAATGAAGCGTATTTTTTTTTACCATCAAAAAGCTTACAATATCTTGGTGCAGAGACTTTTAGTAACTCAAATGATTTAAAAACCGTTACCTTTGAAGGCGATAGCAGCTTGACGATTCTAAAAGCCAATCTCTTTTTAGATGCCACCGCTTTAAAGACGATTACCATTCCCAGTAGTATCACCGAAATTGGCCTTGGCGCCTTCCATAATACCACCGCGCTTCACACCGTCGTTTTTGAAGCCAATACACAATTAGCCCGCATTAAATCAAAAGCCTTTTTAAACAGCGGCATCGAAAGCCTAGTCGTCCCACGACATGTTTACCACATCGGATCCTTTGCTTTCTCAGGTACCACCCACTTAGAAGAAATCACATTTTTAAGGGCTATTTATGCCTCTGATTATAGCCATAATATGTTGTTGAACACCAACCCTAACATTATCGTATATGTGCCCGCTGATGCTTAGAATTTTTATTACTTTGAACTGTTTGGACATGAGACATTCCAG
>PWMS01000069.1 GCA_003558105.1 Mollicutes bacterium
AGACGATGTCTAAACAAAGAGAGATTGCTTTAAAACGTGCCGATACCTTAAAAGCCCGGATCGATGACTTTTTAAAGATTCGCCCGTCCATTCCTAAGGGCTTAGAAAAACAAAAAGAACTACAACAACGAAAAGCCAAAATCTTAAAGGTCTTAAACGCCAGTGAAGATGATTGGAACGACTATAAGTGGCAACTGAAAAACCGGATACATGATGTGGATATCCTCAGACAAATTATCAAGCTAACTAAGCATGAGATCGATACCATCAAAACCGTTGATAAACGTTTTCGTTGGTCTATCTCCCCTTATTATCTATCCTTAATCAACCCCGATGAAACCTTTGACGCCATTAAATTAATGAGTATGCCTTCTTTTTTAGAACTAGAAGATACTTACCATAACCTCGATCCCATGAACGAAGAATATACCAACCCCGCAGGTACGATTACAAGACGGTATCCAGACCGCTTAATCATCAATGTCACCAACGAATGTGCGATGTATTGTAGGCATTGTCAGCGCCGCCGCAATATCGGCGGCGAAGACTTAGCGACCCCAAGAAGCGAGATTCAAGCTTCCATCGACTACATTAAAGAAAACCCCGAGATTCGCGATATCCTCATTACCGGTGGTGATCCTCTCACGCTTTCTGATAAACAACTCGAATGGATTATCGCACAGCTTCACGCGATTGAGCATGTCGAATATATCCGCATCGGTTCTAGGACGCCTGTCAGTATGCCAAGCCGTATCACCGATCATTTGGTGAACATGTTAAAAAAATACCAACCCATCTATCTCAACACCCACTTTAACCATCCTATGGAGATCACCGAAACCTCAAAAGCGGCTTGCGCAAAACTCGCCAACGCCGGTATCCCTTTAGGCAACCAAGCCGTGCTTTTAAACGGCGTCAATAACGATAAATACGTGATGCGGGTCTTAAACCAAGAACTCTTAAAAATCCGTGTCAAACCCTACTACTTATTCCACGCCAAAAGCGTCCAAGGCACAAGCCACTTCAATAGCTCTATTGATGAAGGCTTAGAAATTATGGAATATTTAAGAGGCTATACCTCAGGGATGGCGATTCCCACCTATATCGTCAACGCCCCCGGGGGAAAAGGTAAAACACCGATACTCCCACAATACTTAATCTCAAGAGGCAAAGACTACTTTACCATCCGTACTTGGGAAGGCGAAGTCTTAAAACACGAAAATCACCCTTCTATCGATATTAAAAAAGCGATTAAAAACCAAAAATAATATGAAAACGGGAACGGCGCATGATGCGTCGTTCCCGCTTTGTTTATAAGGTCTTCATCAATTCTTTTAAATACGCTTTAAAATCTTGACTTAAGGCTTGATCGCGCAAGGCAAATTCCACGGTGGCTTCTAAGAAGCCAAGTTTGTCGCCAACATCATAACGTTTGCCTTCAAAATCATAAGCGAGCATCTTCTCTTTTTGGCTTAAAGCCATTAAGGCATCGGTCAGCTGGATTTCATTACCTTTGCCGGGCAAAGTATCTTTAAGATAAGCAAAGATCTTAGGCGATAGCACATAGCGGCCTAAAATCGCTGCATTGGATGGCGCTTCTTTAAGCGAGGGTTTTTCCACCATACCCTTCACTGAATAAAGGCGCTCAGCGATTTTCTCACCACCGATAATCCCATATTTATGAACGTGTGCATCTTTCACCGTTTGCACACCTAAAACACTCGCTTGATATTGATCGTGTACCTCGATCAATTGTTTTAAACAAGGTTTTTTTGGATTATAGACAATATCATCGCCTAAAAGGACCGCAAAGGGTTCATTACCCACAAAGGCTTCCCCGCATAAAATCGCGTGGCCTAAGCCTTTGGGCTCTTTTTGACGGACGGTATGGATATTAATATTTTTCCAGATCGACTGTATCCTCTTTAAACGCGCTGTATCGCCTTTTTTCTTTAGGATGTCTTCTAGTTCGTAGGCTTTGTCAAAATAGTCTTCTATCGCCGTTTTTTGCCGGCCTGTGATGATTAGAATGTCTTTGATGCCAGCTTCGGTGGCTTCCCTGACAACGTATTCTAAGGTTGGTGTATCGACCACCGGCAACATCTCCTTAGGTACGGACTTAGTCGCGGGTAAAAACCTGGTGCCGAGACCGGCCGCGGGTATGATCGCTTTTTTTACGTTCATGATAAAACCCCTCCTCTTTTTAGTGCTCAAATATTATTATAAACGAAAAGGCGCGCTTTTTAAACCATGTTATAATAAAGACATGGGAGGTGGGTTTATGGATCAAAATGAAAACAAGCGCATCTTTATGGTGGAGAACCATTTAAGACGCCGCGGCATTAAAGATCAAAACGTGCTTAAGGCTTTTTCAAAGGTCAAGCGTGAAGCCTTTGTGGCTAAACCTTATAAAGCGTATGCGTATGATGATCATCCCTTACCGATTAAAGAGAATCAAACCATCTCACAACCTTTTATTGTGGCGCTTATGTGTGAGGCGATCAAACCTAAAAAAGACGATAAAATTCTTGAGATAGGGACTGGTTCAGGGTATCAAACCGCCATTTTAGCTGAATGTGTTAAAGACGTTTATACGATCGAACGCTTTAAATCCCTACAAACCAACGCTAAAGCTGTTTTAGGTGACCTTGGTTATACAAACATCCATTATATCGTGGGTGATGGTAAAGCAGGCTACCTTGAAAAAGCCCCTTATGATGCAATCATCGTGAGCGCTGCGGCTAAAAAAGTCCCAGAAGCCTTCTTCACGCAACTCAAAGACCAAGGCAGACTGATCATCCCCAAAGGGGGCCCGTGGTTTCAAAACTTAACCTTATACATTAAAGATAAAGATCAATTCAAAAGCTATGATTACGGAGGCTGCCGGTTTGTGCCTTTGCGATAAAAAAGTTTATCCTTACATTAGTCGGATAAACTTTTTTCGTTTTCGCTTTGATGCATAAAGTTAATCGCCATTCCAAGGCCCAACATGACATAAAAGAGGGGCGCTACGGAGATGATTTGATCGTTAAACATCCCGGTTATTAAATAGGCCATAATGCTGATAAATATCCCTGCACCGATGTACCCTTTAAAGTCTTGAATAGGTTTCAATAAATAGATTTTAAGTGAATCCCAAGCATAAAGAGCAAAGAGACTAAGCAAGGCGAGTAAAGAAATAACGCCGGTATTGATCCCGATTTGTAGGTACATGTTGTGGGGTTTATTGATAATGGTCTCACCTGAGCGGCCACCAAAATCATCTTGAGGAAACTCAAAGACATAGTGATCAGGTCCCGCCCCGGTAAATATGCTGTCTTGTAATAATGGCATGCTTCTTGACCATATATATACACGGTTAGAAAACATTGACCCATAACCATCAAAAGGTTTAAATCGAGGTGGATCACTTGGAATAACGTAATCACCACTGCGAGATAACATCCGTAAACCATCAAAAGTTATGTATACATTCAATGTACGGTCATATACCTTTATACGGTAATATTCCCCGTGTTCATTACTTCTTAAGTCAATTTCAAAGTCCTGATACACCTCGTCTAAAAAACGGTAACGTTCATTGGTCTCCTCATAAGCAATTGGTTCATCATCTAAGGTGTAAAACTCAAGACGGTTTTGATTGTTATAGTGTATTTTTATATCTTCTTTACTGGTCATAATGATTAAGTTGTTATTTTGGTCCATGTAAAGATTGTCGATATAGATACTTGATTGGGCACTCTCAACATCACTAAATAAACTTAACCGTCTTATCTCCCGCATTAAACGGTCATCAGAAATCTCGTTTAGTCCATACCCTAACATTACCATAACTAAAAAAGGCAAAATGAATTTAAAAGGATTCGATATTAAGACCTTTCTAAAGATAATGAAAATGAAAATAAAGGCTGAAAAGACACCAATCATCCCTGCACGGGAATTAGAGCCAATACCGATAAATACCATTAAGCTAAAGAAACTTAAGCCAAGGACCCACAACCACCACTTTTTAACATATAAATATATAGCAAAACTTAATGGAATCATCAAAGCCGCAAAACTTCCAACAAAATTGGTATTATACATCGTCGCATAAATCGCATATTGGCCAAAGCGAACGTTTAGATACTCACTTAATGCGGCCAAATCTTTAGAGAATAATAATCTATGGCCAAAATCACTACGATACAAATCATAGCCGAAATATTGTCCAATACCAATAGCGGCAATAATAAAGCCTAGAACTAAAAAGCTATAGAGAATGCCTTTTAT
>PWMS01000118.1 GCA_003558105.1 Mollicutes bacterium
CTGTAACATCCTGCAATGTTGAGATAATCTCATCAGGAGAGACAGAAGGACTCGCCCCTTACAACTTTGAATTAACTTTCATAGCAATTGTACCACCTGTAAAGATTAAAGCAACTTTCTTCATGTTATCACCTCGTCAAAATCATTGTAGCACGAAAAGCCAAAAACGCGAGGACAATCCTTTCTAAATTCAATTTTTAGATTATGCACTTTTTAAGGCGTTTTATATGAAGAGCACCCTAAAAAAGAAATCAACATTTACACACTATACCTTATCAACATCTTAATAAGGACATATACGCAAGTTAACATAATATATATTATGAGAAGTTATACGACCTAAGTGAAAAGGTCTACTTTCAAAACAATAGACCTATAAATGGTTTAGATGATAACGTTTAAAGACTGAAATCTCAGGTGACTACACTCAAGAACGTACTCATATTCTAAAGATGAATACGTTTTTCTGACACCTCTGCTATTAACCTAAATTATGAAAATTTGATTGGCTGTATGAACGTTTTCGACCCTAAACAATATCTAATGTCAGCTTTATATTAAAAATCGCTTAGAATCGAAATTTAAGCCTATATACGAATGTATAGATTGTCACAGACCCAGCATATCTTATTAATCTATTTCTTTGTTTAATCTTCATACAAAACCATAATGAATTTTGCCGTCTAAGCGATCTTTTATATATCGATGGGATTTTATACCATTAACCCATGATTATCTCTTTGTGATGTAAATTTAATGCCTTATAATTGTTATGGTACGTTGAGGCTTGGGGTGTTATAATACGATTGATGAGGTGATCATATGCAAAAACGACCTTTAGCTTACCGGATTCGACCTAAAACTCTGGATGATATCATCGGTCAAGACCATTTGGTTGGCTCAAATGGTGTGATTCGCAAGATGATTGAGGCTGAGAAGTATTTTAGCCTGATTCTATACGGTGGGCCCGGCATTGGTAAGACGAGCATCGCACAAGTCATTGGCGAGGCTTATGGGCTTAAGACGCATACTTTTAATGCTTCTACTGACAATAAAGCACAGCTTAAGGCGATTATTACCCAAGCCAAAGACTATGGTGCGCTTTTGATTATCGATGAAATTCATCGTATGAAGAAGGATATTCAAGATTATTTATTGCCCCATGTTGAAAAAGGCAACGTTGTCATGGTCGGTTTGACCACTAACAATCCCTACCATAGTGTCAATCCCGCGGTACGCTCTAGAAGCCATGTTTTAAAGTTAAAAGAAATCGCGGAAAATGACCTTTTTGAATTCCTAAAAAAGCTACCGACGACTTATCCCGATGATTTGAGCGCGAACTTTACGGATGAGACCATCCGTTATATTGTTTTGGCCGCCAATCAAGAAATTCGAACCGCCATTAATATGATGGAAATCTGTGATATTGCTTATCCTCGTGAAGAAATCACCGTTTCAAAAGCGAAATCAGTGATTTTAAAGCCGGCGCTTTCTTTAGATAAAGACGAGGATAACTATTATAATATCCTTTCAGCCTTACAAAAATCGATTCGTGGCAGCGATGTCGATGCGGCGATACATTATTTGGCTCGCTTGATTCAAATGGAGGATTTAGATAGTATTTTGCGCCGTTTAACGGTGATTGCTTATGAGGATATTGGCCTTGCGAATACGAGTATTTATATGAAAATGGACGCCTGCGCGCGGGCTTGCGAGCGCGTTGGGTTCCCCGAGGCACGCATTCCCCTGGCAAATTTGGTGGTTGAGATGGCTTTATCGCCAAAAAGTAATACACCACTTAAAGCCATCGATCAAGCGCTTAAAGACCTAGAAACGGGAAAGATGACAAAAATACCCAATCATTTGATCAACGTGGCGAATTTTGAGGACAAAACGCCTTACTTGTATCCTCACGACTATGAAGGGCATATTGTCAACCAACAGTATTTACCGGATAAACTTAAAGATATCAAGTACTTTAAGGCGACCGATACGTCCAAATTTGAACGGTTATTAAAGCAACGGATGGATGAAATCGATAAGGTGTTAAAGAAAAAAGGCTGATCAGCCTTTTTTTTGTAAAACCTCAAAATCTACTATGCGCGCTTTTTATCAAAGATTGCGCGCTAATAAATATAGACAATGATTCTAAAAACTTAGTCAGGTGGGAAATTTAAGGGCATTGACATCCTTTGATTAAAAAATAGATTCAAACGCTTAGAGATTTTTTACCTTTCAACCTTGTTTTTCTTGTTATTTTGGATGAATCACAGCCTTTAGCATTCGAAAAACAAGAACATGCCCCTTGGGCACGGGATACACCCATTTAAAAAACCTCAAAATCTACTATGCGCGCCATGCATGGTATCCTCATATGTATAAATTAGTATACAAATTAATGGGGAACCCCTTAATTTGGCCCTCCAAAAAAAAAGATGCCCACGTTGTGGACACCTATAAGGTGAAATCGCCTTCGCTAAGCCACCCTTTTTTCCTAAAGATGACATCAACAAGCCATACAAGGCTAATTGGTAGGATAAAGTGTAAGATTAGGATGCTTAGATAAATACTTGGCCTATGGCCCATCGCATCCAATACGCCAATTTGTCCCACAAGGCTTGAGGTACCCATACCACTGCCGATGGCGGTTGATTCAAGTCTAAAGACTAAAGTGGATAAAGGTCCTAATATAGCGGATACCATAATGGGTGGAAGCCAGATAATGGGCTTTTTCAGGATATTTTTAAACTGTAACATCGAGGTACCGATTCCAATCGATATAACCGTACCAATGTTGTTGTCTTTGCGGCTCATGACCGCAAAACCAAGCATTTGTGTGGCCCCGCCGACGACAGCGGCACCACCAGCGATGCCAATGAGACCGATGTTTTCGCCTGCGGGGGAAATCGCGATGGCGATGGCGGCCGATGAGATAGGCGAGGTCAAAGCCATGCCGATAATAACAGCGATGACAATCCCCATAAAGAAGGGTTGATAGTCCGTCGCGGTTGTAATGTAGGTCCCAAGGGCGGTCATCAAGAAATTGACGGGTACGCCAATGATATTCGCCACGCCAAAAGCGATAAGACCACTAATTAAAGGGATTAATAAGATATCTAAAGGGGTTTTTCGTCTTAAGATAAAGCGTAAACCTTCAATCGCGATGATGGTGGTTAAATAAGCGACAACAGGATCTCGGTGAACATAAGTCCCGATGCCCCCGGCCATCGCGCCACTGATGAGCGCTAAGCCTTTTAAGTTAAGGCTGAATGCGACCCCAAGGCCAATCCCGATGCCCATGAACGATTTTAGGATGTTGCCAAGGTCGATGAGGCCTTCTGATAAATACGCCCCACCGAATAAGCTAATGTCGAACCAACCGATGGTGGCGGTTAAGATGCCCAGTTGCTCAATGATGACCCCAATGATCAAGGTTGAGAATAAGCCTAGTGCCATGCCATTTAAGGTCTTAATTAAGTAATTTAAAATGCGTTTACCTTTGCTTTCTTCTGTCATAGGAAACTCCTTTTTTTGTTTTAACGGTATCATTGTAACATAAGATTTCGTGCTTTGATAATCATTTTAAAAATCATCCTTACAGTTTTGCAAGGATGATTTTTTTTTAAAAGAGATGTTTCAAGGTTTTAATATCGTCTATCTGCATATCGGCGGTCTTTAACTCTTCATGATCACCAAATCCATACCGCGCGCCGATGGTGTAAATACCGTTTTTCTTCCCAGCGGTCATATCGTGGTGTCGATCGCCGATAATCACGGCTTCTTTTGGGACCTCGCTCAAGACTTTAGCAAGAACTTTGTGTTTGGCTTGAACATTTTTAAAAGTTTCGCTACACACCATGATATCGAAATACTGATCGAGGTTAAAGAGGGCTTTATGGGCTTCGAGGTAGTAGTTTTTACAATTGCTGATGAAGACGAGCTTGTAGCCTTGTTTCTTTAAATAATCCAAGACATCCAAAGCGCCATCATAAAGCTTGGCTTCTTTGTTTTGAATCGCTTTTTCAAGCTTATCGCTAAGCATTTTAAGCCCTTTTTCTTTGGCTTCTTGCGTGAGGTTTAAGCCAAACTGATCCCACATTTCTTTTGGGGTTTGGCCTAAAAACCGGGCAATGTCTTGATCTTGCCATGTTTTTTCTTCCGCACCGTGGTGCTTAACTAGGTAGTCATAGACCGTTTTAAAGGCTGGAATGTAGATTTCGGTGGTGTTGTGCAAGGTGCCGTCATAATCAAAAAATAGGGTTTTAACGTTGTCTTTATCGATCATAGCGTCTTAAAGAGATTGGCCATTTCAATCGCACTCATCGCAGCGTCATAGCCTTTATTGCCGGATTTGGTCCCCGCTCTTTCAATCGCTTGTTCAATGCTGTCGGTCGTTAAAACACCGAAGATGACGGGCATGTTGGTCTCGAGTGAGACATGGGCGATGCCTTTGGCGACTTCGCTGGCCACATAGTCAAAATGCGGGGTTGAACCACGAATTACCGCGCCTAAGGTAATCACCGCATCTGCTTCGTTCTTAGCGGCGATTCTTTTGGCCACCAAGGGCATTTCAAAGGCCCCGGGAACCCAAGTGATGCTTAAATCCTTTTCGTCCATGCCGTGACGTTTTAACGCGTCTTTGGCCCCATCGAGTAATTTTGATCCAATGAATTCGTTGAAACGTCCAATAACGATATGAACCTTTAAGCCTTGTGCATTGAGTAAACCTTCATTAATTTTCATGTGAATCCTCCTTAAATTTTAAGATATGTCCCAATTTATTTTTCTTTGTTTCTAAATAATACTTGTTGCGGTCATTGTGGTTCATCTGAATCGAGATGCGTTCGACAATCTCAAGGCCGTAGCCCGAGAGTCCGCCAATTTTGCGGGGATTGTTGGTCATCAGTCGAATTTTTTTCACGCCAAGGTCTTTAAGGATTTGCGCGCCAATCCCATAATCGCGCATATCATCGGGGAAGCCTAAGGCTTCATTGGCTTCTACAGTATCCATGCCATGGTCTTGTAAGTTATAAGCTTTGATTTTATTGATAAGCCCAATCCCGCGGCCTTCTTGGCGCATATAGAGTAAAACGCCTTGGCCTTCTTTTTGGATTTTATGCATGGCCGCATTTAACTGTTCACCGCAATCACAGCGTTTTGAGGAAAAGGCATCGCCGGTTAAGCATTCGCTGTGGACCCGAATTAAAATCGGGGTTTTAGAATCGATTTTGCCTTTTACAAGCGCCACATGATGTTCACCACTTAAGGTGTTTTCATAGCCGATCATCTCAAATTCACCGTGTTCGGTGGGTAAGGTGGTACTAGCCGCTCTTTTGATATAGGTGTCTTGTTTGCGGCGATACCGGATTAAATCGGCGATCGTGATCATTTTTAAACCGTGTTTTTCCTTGTATTTTAAAAGATCATCGACGCGGGCCATCGAGCCATCTTCATTCATAATCTCACAGATGACCCCAGCGGGCTTGAAGCCTGCAAGTTTGGCCAAATCAACCGAAGCTTCGGTATGACCGGCGCGTTTTAAGACGCCGCCGTCTTTCGCGATTAAGGGAAAGATATGTCCAGGACGCTTAAAATCAGATGGTTTGACCGCTGGATCGAGGGCTTTTAAAATGGTGTGAGCCCGTTCGTGTGCGCTGATGCCGGTGGTGGTATCAAAGGCATCGATCGATTCGGTGAACGCGGTATGAAATTGGTCGGTATTGTCTTCAACCATGTGTTTTAAATTCAGACGTTTGATGTCATCGCCACTCATCGGTAAGCATATTAGCCCACGACCGTATTTGGCCATAAAGTTAATCGCTTCTGGGGTCGCTTTTTCTGCGGCCATGACCAAATCGCCTTCATTTTCTCTGTCTTCATCGTCCACGACGATGATCATCTCGCCATGTTTAATGGCATTAATGCCTTCTTCTATCGTGTTAAACATCGTGGGGCCTCCTTTAAAAACCGTGTTTTTTCAAAAATGACGCATCGAGTTTTGTTTCATCGTTACTTGTTAAAAGCTTTTCGACATATTTTCCGATGATATCACATTCCAAATTTACTTTCGTTCCGATGGCTTTAGATAGCAGCGTCGTTACATCTTTGGTATGTGGAATGATGGATACGTTAAAGCCATCCGCATTAACGTTACCGACGGTTAAACTAATGCCGTCAATCGCAATCGAGCCTTTATCGACGATATATTTTAAAAGGTTCTTAGGGGTTTGGATATAAACCCATGTGGCGATATCGTCTTTTTCAAAACGCCTAATCGTCCCGGTGCCATCGATATGGCCGCTGACGATATGACCCCCAAACCGATCGGTCGGGCGCATGGCGCGTTCTAAATTAAGCGCATCACCAGGCTTTAAATCCCCCAAACTACTCTTGGCTAAAGTCTCATGCATGACATCGACGCTAAAGGTATCGCCCCGCTTATCGGTGACGGTTAGACAAACCCCGTTGGTCGCGATTGAATCGCCAAGTTTGGTATCTTCAAGTACGTCTTTAGCGCTAATGATAAGTTGGGCGCTTTTTGCGCCTCTTTGGATGCTTTTTAAGATTCCCTTTTCTTCAATAATCCCGGTGAACATCATCATCCCTCGCTTCATAGACGATTAAAACATCATCGTCAAAGGTTAATATATCGGTTCTTTTAAAGCGTTTTGCGTGTTTAATCTTGTTGAAGCCTAACCCATCTACCGGGGTTAAAGCGTCTTTACCACCCAAAATCATCGGGGCGATAAAGCTATGGATCTCATGCACAATCCCCGCACGGATAGCCGCATCGTTGAGGGTTGAGCCACCTTCTAAAAGGATACTGTCAATTTGACGTTCTTTAAGCATCGCCATCATCACGGTTAAATCAAGCCCTTTATCCTTTAAAGGGACTAACATGTGTTCCGCCCCTTTTTCTTTAAAAGCTTTAAGCTTGTCTTTAGGCGCTAAGTTTGACGTTACCACAATCGTCTTAGCGATCGTGGTATCAAGCACCCGACTTTCAATCGGCATCTGGCCATAGGTATCGCAAATGATACGGATTGGCTGACGAACCGGTTTATCTAAGCGCGCGGTTAATTGTGGATTATCGTGTAATATGGTGCCATAACCGACCATAATCGCCATCGTTTGCGCTCTTGTTTCGTGTACAAACTCACGGCTTTTGGCGTTGGTAATCCATTTAGAATCGTGGGTTTTGGTCGCGATTTTACCATCGATACTCATCGCGGTTTTCATGATGAGATAGGGGTTTTTTTCTTGAATGTAATGGAAAAATACTTTATTTAGGGTTTGGTTTTCTTGATCTAATATGCCCGTTAAAACCTCAATGCCGGCCTCTTTAAGCATTTGAATACCACGACCCCCCACCAAGGGATTGGGGTCCTTAGAGGCGATGATAACGGTCTTAATTTTAGCTTTAATGATGGCTAAGGCGCATGGTGGGGTTTTACCATAATGCGAGCAAGGTTCTAAGGTCACATACATGGTGGCGCCTTCGGCTTTGTCTTTCGCTTGGTTTAAAGCATGGATTTCCGCATGGTTTTCTCCATAAGAGGCGTGATAGCCTTTGGCGATGATGGTCTCATCTTTGAGGATAACGGCCCCAACCAAAGGGTTAGGATTGGTAAAACCCAAGCCTTTTTTGGCTTCGTTTAGCGCTATTTTCATATATTTTTCATGCATGGTTTCACCAACTTTCATAAAAAAATGCCCTTTTCAGGGCATAATAATGGCAAAAGCGCGCGTAAAAAAGCGTCTTATCTTCTTCCATCCAGACTATACGGTCGGTATCGGAATTGCACCGATTCAGCGTGAGCTCGCGGACTTTACCGCCGGTCGGGAATTGCACCCTGCCCTGAAGATATTGCATATTCAATTGTATGACAAATACATTATATAGAAGCTTATGGGTTTTGTCAATAAAAGCGATATTAATCGTATTTAAACATGCGGGTGGCTTTAATCGCGCTTTGCCAGCCTTTTAATAGGTTTTCGCGCGTCTTTGCAGCCATCTTTGGCTTAAAGGTTTTATCTTTTTGCCACACCTTTTTCAAGGTCGCTTGATCGGGCCAAAAACCAATTGCTAAGCCCGCTAGATAGGCAGCACCCAAGGCGGTTGTCTCTTGAATCTTAGCGCGTTCGACTTCGGTATCGAGTAAATCGGCTTGGAATTGCATCAAAAAGTTATTGACCGTTGCCCCACCATCCACTTTGAAGGTTTTGATGGCCATACCAGTATCTTCTTTCATGGCTTGGATAACGTCATAAGATTGATAACAAATGGCTTCTAGGGCGCTTCTGGCAAAATGTTCCTTCTTCGTCCCACGGGTCAATCCAAAGATGGCCCCTTTCGCATCGGTATCCCAATAAGGGGTGCCTAAGCCAACAAAGGCTGGGACAAAATAAACCCCTTCATTATCGGCGATACGCTTGGATAAGACTTCGGTTTCTTTTGCTTCCTTAATCAATTTAAGCCCGTCTCTTAACCACTGTACCGCTGAACCCGTCACAAAAACACTGCCTTCAAGCGCATAGGTAACCTTATCATTAAGACCCCACGCGATGGTGGTTAAAAGGCCATGGTCGCTCGAAACGGCATTTTCACCGGTATTCATAAGCATGAAGTTTCCGGTTCCATAGGTGTTTTTTACGGCGCCTTTTTCAAAGCATGTTTGCCCAAAAAGGGCGGCTTGTTGGTCACCAGCGATGCCCGCAATCGGGACTTTTTCCCCGAAGAAATGGTAAGGGACGGTATAACCATAGATTTCACTTGAAGATTTGACTTCCGGCAATATATTAGGGTTGATAGCCATGATATCACAAAGGGTTTTATCCCATTTTAGTTCATGGATATTGTATAGTAAGGTTCTTGAAGCGTTGGTCATATCGGTGATATGTTGGCCCCCGGTCAGTTTGTATATGAGCCACGTATCGATGGTTCCAAACATCAAATCGCCATCGGCCATCTTCTTCTTCGCGCCTGAGACGTTGTCTAAAATCCATTTGATTTTGGTGCCGGAAAAATAAGGGTCTAGCAAAAGCCCGGTTTTAGCTTTAAAGGTGGGTTCATGACCCGCTTCCTTTAAATCCTCACATATCGATTGACTTTGACGGGATTGCCAAACCAAAGCGTTATGAATCGGTTTGCCGGTGTTTTTATCCCATACGATGGTTGTTTCTCTTTGATTGGTTATCCCGATGGCTTTGATTTCATCAGCTTTAATATCGCGATCAACCAATGCCTTTGCAATGACCGCTAAAGTCGAAAGCCAGATTTCATTGGGGTTGTGTTCTACCCATCCAGGTTTCGGATAAATTTGTTCAATTTCTTTGTTGGCCTCGCTGATCATCTCACTTTTTTCATTAAAAATAATTGCTCTGGTGCTGGTGGTCCCTTGATCGATGGCCATAATGTATTTTCCCATAATAGATAGACTCCTTTATGTTTGATATAAATTAAAGGGCATTGGTTCTTGCCAATGCCCTTTAAACATGTCTTAGAATAAAATATAGTTAAAGTTTGTGGCGGTATTGGCAACCATGATGGCGGTGAATAATAAGGCATTAACAAACCCACTCAACCATATATTACCAGTTTTTAAGTACAATTGTCTACTAAAAATCGCCGCTAAAATTAATACAGGTATTATGGGGAAAAGAACGATGTAACCAAGCGCCATGTCCCATTGCCATAAAGCACCGGTAGAGAAGAATGTTAAATATTGAATCATCATCACAAGGAAAATACCGAAAACATTAAAGAAGGCCATGATGGCGGTTGTCAACCATTCGGGAAGATTGTTAAAACGACTGTTGGCAATGATAAAGCCGTTGATGGAGAAGTAAATGGTCAATAGTAAGGCGTAGCGTAGCATCGTGGGGACTTTGATGTTTTCAAAGGTACGAATATTAAACGTCCAGATTCTAAAATCGGTCGTGAAGATGCCATGGATGATAAAGAGCGCTAAATATAGTCCAAAAACGATCGTAAAGGCGAGTAAGATGGTTTTACCTAAGTTCATACCGTTGATGTTCAATACTTTCGCAGGGGTGTCACCTTCTTTTTTACCAACCCAATAATAGCCGATAAGATAGATGATTAAACTGATGATACCAATGGCAACAGCCCATAAAACAACAGGGTTTGTGGTTGGTTGTGGAAAGTGTTCGGTGGTGGGAAAGAAATGGGTGCCCCAACCATAAGCATCGGAATAGAAATAACGAATCAAGAAGCCCGCTAGAAGCGTAATTAACGCACCGGCGCCAAAGAACTGTACATAACGTTTCCATCCTTTAATTTCAGTCGTTTCATGCGGTTCGTTTTTCAAGGATTTAAAGAGATTAGTTTTTAACAATAGGTCTGTTAGGGGTAAAAGTAGTAAGAAAAAGCCGATTAATCCAAGGAAATTAAAGAATTCTTTTACCGGCCAACGCATCGATGATGCTTCAACGACCTCATACCCACTTGGGGTCCCTAAAGAAGCGTAAAAGAAATCGACAATGTATTCAGCACTTTCGGTAGACCAATGGTTTCTAGGATGAATTTCGTTGGGTTGATAGATGACTCTGAACGCTTCATCGGCGGGGTTTTGCGCAGAGAAGTTTTCTGGACCATTGGCGGTATAATAGGTTCCCGCTTCAACTTGATTGGCACTAAAGTCAGCATAAATACCTTCGATAAAGGCTATACCTGTGGGACTTTCTAAAAAGTCTTTAGATAAGTACTCGTATTGTTGGTCATTCGAATAATTGGGATCGTTTGGATCTAAATTGGCATTATGTTCTGCTTCATCAGAGCCTGGTGTTGATTCTTTATAGAAAAACTCATCATATTTTCCCGCTAAGTTACCCACGGGTGTATTCATTGGCGCCGCGTAAAAGGCTGTCCACGCTTGAATTAAAGCAGCGCCAAGTTTGTTTGCTTCTGCGCCTGCTGCAAGCGCATTACCAATTTCTTCTGGGGTTGCGTTATCAGGATCAATACCATTATCCGCGTAATAAGCTTGAATGGCTTCGCCTTCAGCGCGCGCATAATGGACGAGTGTCATCGCGGTATCGAAACCACCCATGGAGTGTCCGGAAACGCCGATTTTGTCTGTATCCACATAATCTTTCTGATAAAGCCATTCAACGGCATTCACCATACCGGTTGAAT
The DNA here is from genome assembly GCA_003558105.1 of Mollicutes bacterium. Lineage (GTDB taxonomy): Bacteria > Bacillota_I > Bacilli_A > Izemoplasmatales > Izemoplasmataceae > B1SED10-225. Next base: position 11,159 of record PWMS01000118.1, read on the forward strand.
CACCTACTAAAGGATTATCGACACCATCGGGTAAAGCACTGTGTCCGTGTCCAAGTCGATCGACCGCTAAGACCACAAAGCCGCGCCGTGATAATTCAACCGCGTTTTGTGCTTGTAACTCACGATTGTTTAGATAGCCGTGTGACAATACAATGGCTGGTAAAGGATTGTCGGCTGTCGCTTCTTTCGGTCTATAAAGCAAGGCACTATACTGCACCCCATCTCCGAAATCTTGCCTAATGTCCTCGATTTCAACATTGTAGTAATCACTTTGTAACATTGAAGCAAATAGGCCACTGATAATCATAAGACCTACCGCGATGAGAAGCATAATCATCGTCTTTGTCTTAAGTGTTTGCATACATTCCTCCTATAATTTTTTATATAAAAAAAGCCTAGAGATGCAAAAAAACACATAGTTTTTAGCACGCTCTAGGCTCTATTTAATATTAGCATATATTTATAATACCATGTTTTTTATTAAGATGAAAGGGTTTTTATGATACCGCTATTTAGAAATACGTCTAGTTGAAAGGATATTAACCTTGGTATCCGCAATATTTTCAACAATGATTTCATGCAAATCAACGGGCGCTTCCTTCCAAACACGATTAAGGATTGCCATCGCTTCAAATAGTTTTTCTTTTGGAATAGGTTTTTCACTTTTGACGCTTAAGCGTCTGGTTATATCGCTTTTAATCGCGACGGTGGTGGTTAAAACGCGCGTGGGGTTGGTCACCTCTTCTTTGGCGTATACTTCACCGCGTTTACATTGGTTGCCGGTGACCTTGAGGTCATCATCAATTTCTAGGTGGCAACCAACGGGACAAACGATGCAAATCATCTCTTTTTTCATGATGGTATCACCTCAACGATCAATTCTAAGGGTTGGTCCTTTTGAAGCTCGATATTTTCTGGTAAGCTTAAGCGTTCCATCTCAGCGGGCACTAAAAAGCGTGCTTTTTTCTTTATGATGGTTTTTTCACCTTGTTTTAGATAAAGCATAGCCCTGTCGTATTTTTCCTTTACGCGAAAACTTAGGGTCACATCTTTAAGGGTATTGTTTATATCCAAGGTTTGTGGTAATACATAGTTGATGTGTTGATTGCCCAATACTTCAACCAGACATTTCTTTTTGCCTTGTCGTTTGTGAATATAGGCTTTCGCCGCTAGGCCGGCTTTTTCGCTTTCTTCGCTGACCCAATCAACCAAATCATGTATATGCAAAGCATTGCCCGCGATAAAGAGGCCTTCTAGTGATGTTTCAAAATGTTGATCGACGACCGCGCCGTTGGTTCGTTCATCCTTAAGAAAGCTCAGGCCGTTGAAGGTAGTGATATCGGGAATCAAGCCCACCGACAACAACAAGGCATCGACTTCAAAGGTTTTTTCGCTGTCTTTGATGGGGTTAAACGTATAATCCATCTCACTGATGGTGATACTTTCTAGTTGATCGGTCCCTTTGATATCGGTGATGGTATGCGATAAATAAAGCGGAATATCAAAATCATGTAGGCACTGAACAACATTGCGCGTCAGACCACTTGGATGTGGCATGATTTCTGCGACACCTAAAACATTGGCGCCTTCTAGACGCATGCGTCTGGCCATGATTAAACCGATATCGCCACTGCCGAGGATGAAGATATTTTTGCCGACCATATAACCTTCTATATTTAAATAACGTTGCGCCACCCCGGCATTCAAAACGCCTTTGGGGCGACTGCCAGGCAAGCCAATCGCGCCGCGGGTTCGTTCATAAGAGCCGGTGGTGGCGATGATGGCTTTGGCGCGGATCGTGATTTCCCCTTCGGCTTGATTGATATAGGTGATCAAATAATCTTGCTTTTTTTCCATATGGTATAAGGTGGTTTTCATCTTGATTTCAACGTTACAATCACGAAGTTCTTCAATCGCCCGTTGGGCGTATTCAGGACCGGTGAGTTCGGTTTGATAGCGATGCAACCCAAAGCCGTTGTGGATGCATTGATTGAGGATGCCACCTAACATGGCATCTTTTTCAAGCAATAAAACGTCTAAATTCGGATCGGATGCGGCTTGCGCTGCGGCTAAGCCGCCAGAACCACCACCAATAATCACAATATCATAGGTTTTCATCGTTTCACCTTCGTTTCCTTAATCAAGATAGGGGTGTTCTTCTGGTAGTAATCAATCGCGGTGGGGTCTTCGTTTAACGTCTTAGCTAAAAGGCGAATTGCCTGGTGTTCACAGTAACCCCCTTGGCATAAACCACTGCCGATACGGGCGCGTTTTTTTAACCCCTTCATGCTGCTTGCCCCAAGTGGCCGCTCGATATGGTTGATGACATCGGCTTCGGTGATTTTCTCACATTTACATACTAAGTTACCGTGACGGGCATCCTTTTGATAAGCGGCTTGACGTTCTTTTGTATCCATGTCGTGATACATTTTAATCGCTTCATAATCGGGCGAAAAGTTGGACTTTTTCTTTAAGGTTTCTTTTGGTTTGATGAGATGATCGACCACGTATTGCGCGATGGCAGGCGCAGCGGTTAAGCCAGGTGAATCAATGCCCGCCACATGGATGAAGTTTTCACTTTCTTTGGAGTACTTGATATAAAAATCATCGTAATCAATCGTCGCTCTAAGCCCCGCAAAGGTTCGGATGACTTGATCAAAGGGGATGTCTTTGGCGAGTTTAGAGGCCTCGGTTTTTATTTCTTTTAGCCCTGCTTGGGTATTGGGGGTAGCTTCTAGGTCGGTTTGATGGTAACTTGTCGGTCCGAGTAAGATGTTGCCGTGGACTTGTGGCACAATCAACGTGCCTTTGCCTTTGTCGCTGGGTACGGGATAGATGGTATGGTTGATATACCCTTTGACTCTGCGGTCTAAAACGAGATATTCGCCAATTCTAGGATGCATCTTGTAAGGCACGTCTTTTTCAATCATGGCAGCAATTTTAGCCGCAAAAGTTCCAGCCGCATTGATAATATAACGGCTTTTAAAGGTTGTTTGAGCGGCGCGGATGATGAAATGTTGTGGCTTTTTCTCTATCGCGGTGACTTCGGTGTTTTTTTTAAATGAAACACCATTACTGATGGCATTTTCCAAGCCGCGAATCGCGACTTCCCAAGGATACGTCACTTTTGTTGTTGGTAAATCAAGCCCCATCATCACAGCCTCACTAAGGTTAGGTTCTCTTTTCAACAAGGTTTCTTTATCTAGCAGCTGAATCTTTTCGACATGGTTTTTTTGGGCATTTTTCTGTAAGCTTTTTAAGGTTTTGAGCTCGTCTTTATCCCGCGCTATAACCATCCCGCCCGTTCTTAATAAAGGAATCTTTAGTTCCTTTTCTAAGTCGTCATATAAACGGTTACCAAGGACGCATAACTGCGCTTTGAGGGTCCCGTGTTCAGGGTCATGACCACTATGGATAATCGCACTGTTGGCTAGGGTCGCATGGTTACCAACATCGTTTTCTTTCTCTAAAACGAGGGTTTTGACATTGTATTTTGATAATTCTCTGGCGATGAGGCTACCGGTAATACCGGCACCGATAATCGTGAAATCATACATAATATCCATCCTTTATAAATAATAAAGAGCGCAAAAACAAAATCATGTTTTGTTTCTGCGCTCTAGGCTCTTTTTTTATTAGCTTTTATGTTTCCCACAGGGCTACTTTTGAGGTGGTAATGGCACAAGCGCCAGCTTTTAAACAGGCTTTTAAGGTTACTTCATCTTCGATTAAGCCACCCAACAATATCGCCGCGGCGGTATGCCGTTTTAAGGTATCGATGATATCGGTTTTTAAGGCGGGTAAGACCTCAAGGGCATCGGGGTTTAAAGCTTTGATGATACTGATGCTTTGATGAAGCGAGATGCTGTCTTTCAAAAAGACTCTGAAGATGCCGATGATGCCACGTTTTTTGGACAGTTCAATGACTTTTGGTTTAATCGAGATGATGCCATCGATGCCCAAGTTTTGTATCAGGAAAATCGCACCATAGATATCGCTGCTTAAGCCTTTAATCAACTCTAAGTGAATCAAGACCTTTTTTTGGTTTTGTTTCATCTTCTTGATTAAGCCAGGCAGTTGTGCGAGTTGAAAATTCATGAGGATGCCATAATGAAGATCACTTTTTAAAAATGTCTCTAGTGCGCTGTGATCACTGATAGCAGGAATAATCTTTTGGTCATCAAACATAGCAAGCTCCTTTTTAAACAAAAAATCAAGTCCAAAAAAGCTATTTGGTCCTTGATCTCTCTACCTCTTCTTATATTAGCTTAAGTTCATTATAGCTTTTTATTGAAATAATTTCAAGCGCCCGTGTCATTATTTTTTATAAACCCCCCTTGACAAGAAAAAAACCATATTGTAAAATCTTATTAGCAAACAAGCACATTGAGTGCTAATCTATTCATCTAATTATATTATACGAGGAGGTTTAGCTATGTTAAAACCACTTAATGAACACGTGATTTTGAAAAAGGAAACCCCGGAGAAAAAAACCAAAAGTGGTATCATTCTAACCAGTAAGGACCAAGAAAGTCCAACCATGGCCAAAGTAATCGCTGTGGGTCCTGGCAACAATGATTACAAAATGACAGTCAAAAAAGGTGATATGGTGGTGTTTAAATCTTATGCAACCACCGATATTGAGTATCAAGGCGAAAGTTATTTAATCTTAAAAGAAAATGACATTTTAGCGATTGTGGAGGGAGAATGAGATGAGTAAAGACATTATTTATGAGAAAAAAGCACGTCAAAAAATGGTTGATGGCGTCGATAAGCTCGCATCGACAGTCAGTGTGACACTTGGGCCTAAGGGCCGCAATGTGATTTTGGAAAAACCTTATGGTTCACCCCTTATTACCAACGATGGGGTAACCATTGCCAAAGAAATTGAACTAAAAAACCGCTTTGAAAATATGGGCGCCCAATTGGTTCAAGAAGTCGCCTCAAAGACCAATGATTCTGCGGGCGATGGCACAACGACTGCAACGTTACTGGCGCAAGCGATGATACACCAGGGTATTCGTGCGGTGGATAAGGGGGCCAATCCGGTTTTCTTAAAAGAGGGCATTGAAAATGCATCTAAAGCCGTTACAGATAAGATTTTGGAAAAGAGCCGCATGATTGAGACCTCTCAGGATATTGCCAGTGTCGCTAGTGTCTCTTCTTCTGATCAAGAAATTGGCCAAATCATTGCCAAAGCGATGGACAAGGTCGGTAAAAACGGGGTCATTACCGTCGATGAGTCAAAAGGCTTTGACACTGAGTTAGAACTTGTTGAGGGGATGCAGTATGATAAGGGCTATATCTCCCCTTACATGGTGACCGATCGTGAGAAGATGGAAGTTGTCTTGGAAAATGCCCATATCTTGGTGACCGATCACAAGTTATCGACCATCAAGGACGTTTTACCCATTTTAGAAAAAGTTGTTGAGAACAACAAACCCTTGTTTATCATTGCCGATGATTTGGAAAATGAAGTGGTCTCAACTTTGGTTGTCAACAAATTGCGTGGTACTTTCAATGTGGTTGCGACCAAAGCCCCTGGTTTTGGCGACAATCAAAAGGCGATGCTTGCGGATATTGCGACTTTGACCGGTGCAACGTTCTATTCGAAAGATTTGGATATGGATTTAAAAGAAGCGTCCTTGGATGATTTGGGTCTGGCGAAAAAAGTCATTATCACCAAGGATTCCACCACCATTTTAGAAGGTGCGGGCAATACTACAATGATCGAAGAACGCGTTGAAGAGATTAAAAATCAAATTGAAAATACCGAAGCCGATCACGAAGTCAAAAAGCTCAAAGAGCGTTTGGGCAAATTGACCGATGGCGTGGCGATTGTTAAGGTTGGTGCGACTACTGAAACAGAGATGAAAGAGAAAAAACACCGCATCGAAGATGCCTTAAACGCGACCAAAGCGGCCGTTGAGGAAGGCATTGTCGCTGGTGGTGGGTCATTGTTGATTTCGGTATACAATGATTTAAAAGACACCTTAAAAGATGACATTGTCGATCGCCAAAAAGGCATCAATTTGGTTTTAAACGCGCTTTTAAAACCGATTCATCAAATTGCTGAAAACGCTGGATTTGATGGCGAGGAAATCTTGACGATGCAAAAGCAAAAAACCGGTAATGAAGGCTTTGACGCTAAAGCGGGTCAATGGGTGGATATGCTTGAAACTGGCATTATCGACCCGACTAAAGTAACCCGTTCGGCGGTCCAAAATGCAGCGTCTATCGCTGGTATGTTTATCACCACCGAAGTGGCCGTGTGCGATATCAATGAAAAAGACGCGGATGACAAAGAACAGATGAACCCAGGCATGGCTGGTATGATGTAATTAAAAAGCATCGCGGTTAGACTAACCGCGATGCTTTTTAATTTGCGCTTTTTTGTGGGCTTTTAAAGCTTCGATGATATCGTATTCAAAATCTTTTTTGGTTAAGATGCCTTGGGTGTGGGTTTTATCGCGGTTGGAGATATGGAAATTGAACTTTATATAGCCAAACCAACCATAAAAGGTCCGCACGACGCTGTATTTTTTGACTTTCATGATATCAAACGCGATGGGATCGTGATTAAGTTTATGAAAATGGATTTGACCGGATGCCATGGTAATGCTTAAATCCTTGTAGTTATGATGATCAAGGATAAAAAACAACGCACTTAAACTTAAAAAGAACCCATAGATTAAGCTAAAACCTTCTAAGGACATTAACCAAGCATCATCGGCCATGAAATAGCGGAGCGCTAAAAAGGTAAAAAGGGTGGCGAAAAGCGCGCTTATAGCAATGATTAAGGTTAATTTTGTTTTACTTAATGCTTCGCTTTTAAAGGTATGCTTCATGAATTTTTCACTTTGATATAGGCGACTTTATTGTCGATTTTTACTAAGAAGTCTTTGTGTTGTTTGAAAAACGTAAGCGGGCGAATGTTGGGCCCGTAGTTTCTGGGGTGAAAGCCGGGGAATTTCTTTTGTAAGAGGTTTGCCACAATACTCCAATAAGCCCAGCCATCGTCTTCAATATTGCTTTCGATGATGTTTGTGATTTCTTGTTCAATGCGTTCTAAGGGGGTGATGGAGCTTTTCTCTTTTTCTTTGGTGGGCACGGTTTTCTTAGCGGGTTTTTTCTTGGTGGTGCTTGTTTTTGGTTTCTCTTCTTTTTCTTCTTTGGTATCGGCCAGCATTTTATCAAGATAGGCGAATGATTCACAGGAGTTGACCAGTGAAATTGGGGTTTTGGATTCCCCCATGCCGATTACAAAGATATCGTCTTCACGCAGACGGGTGACGAGTTTGGTAAAATCAGAATCGCTGGTCACAAGACAAAAGGCGTTGACTTTATTGGAGTAAAGAATGTCCATCGCATCGATAATCAAGGTAAAGTCGCTGACGTTTTTGCCATGGGTATAAGCGTATTGTTGCACAGGGGTTAAGGCAAACTCGTTGATTTTTTCTTTCCATTTACGCAAGTTATCGGTGGTCCAATCGCCATACACTCTACGGTAATTGATTTTTCCGTATTTGTTGGCTTCATCGATAATGATTTCAATGTATTTAGGCGAGATGTTTTCGGCATCGATTAATAGCGCGATGCTTTTGTTAAATTCGGCCATAATATCCTTCTTTCTTTCGTTAGTTTAGGAATCTTTGAGCGCTTTTTAGCGCCGGTTCGTAGGTGATGTTGGCTAAAGGGATGTCGTAGTAAAAGTGCAAGTAATAAACATCCATGAGATGACTTCTGATGATTGCTTGTTTTTGCATGCGACCTTGCGCATCAAAAACATAGGTGATTTTCCCACGATTGTTAAGCGTTTCATCTTCACTTTCAATCAATAAGGTGGTGTTTTGATCGATCGCAAATTGTTTGAAGTGTTCAAACAACCCTTCATCGATATCGATGAAATCTTTTTCCAACTGCAAAGTCTTGCGGTAATCATGGGTGATTTTCCCTGGAAACATGTCTTTTAATGCCATGATATCAAAGACATGGGTGGGCTGATGCGAACTCATGCGCAAGTAGGCTTCCTTATTTTGGGGTTGTTCGAAACTCAGTAAGGTGACATAAGGCATGAAGACTTCAATCCCTTGGTGATACGCCATATGGTAGAATTCTTCTTCACTCAACTCATAGAAGTAGCTTTCATCCATATTCAGTACCAAGCGCACCACGCTCATGATATCAACATAATTGAGCGATGACTTCCGCATGATGCGGTCGTAATCTTGTAGTGTTAAACCTTGTTTATCCTTTTCATTAAAGTTGATGAAATCGCTTAACTCCAAGGTGAATTTAGCGTCTTTAAACAACAGTTGATGGCTGGCGGGATAGCCCATGGATGTCGGTTTTGTGGCCTCAGCCCCTTGCTCGACCATCCATTTGATGTAGTTGGGTTCTTTGGCGTGGCGCAAAGCGAGATGAAAAGGGGTGAGTCCATAGCCATTTTCCTTGTTTAAAGCAAAGCCGCGATTTAAAAGGAAGGTCATGGTGTTGGTAAAATCGTTACCATTGCTTTGTTTAACGACGTTGTTAAGTAAATCGGTATCGATAAAATGGGAAACATCTTCGATGAATTCAAGGCGTTTTAAAAACTCGGGATAATCGGCGATGATATCGTATTGTAAGGATTCGTCTTTTAATAGTCTTTCCAATTTCGCCTCATCGATGAGGTAATCAAAGATATCGCTGTTGATTAAAGCCAACTTTAATAATTCTTTATGCAAGGAAGGATGCATGGGATAGTGGGTGTAAAATTGTTTGAAATAATCAACATCTTTATGACTCATCATATATTCGTACATCGATAACATATGCTCATGGTTAAAGGTATAGCTCTCTAAGGTAAGGAGTAAAAAGTGTTCTCGTTCAAACAACAATAAAAGAATTAAAATAGAAAGATCGATTTGATTGAAAAACTCAGAATAATCATAGGTTTCAATCAAATAATGAAAGATCTGTTCACTATCATAGGCAATCGCGAGTTCGATGGGGTCAAAGATCATCGGATCTTCTGCCACATCAAATTTGTCGATAAAGCTGTTTAGATCATCGTGTTTGACCGCCTGCGCCCAAGGTACCCATTCAAAGAGTTCATCGCTTAGTAAAAAGTTAATATAAGATTCGTACATCGTGTCACCTCTAATTAGGATTTCTTATCGTCATCGGCATGCATTTGATTGACGATATCTTCAAAGGCACTACCAATCGCCTTTGTATTCGATAAATCTTTCATCATCCCGGTCATCTTCATCTTCGAGTGAATATTAACATCATCGAAGATATAAAAGCTGATCGGATCGATTTTGTTGGCAAAATCCCACCATAACAAAAGTTTCTTTAAAAGTTGCTTCCCGATAAATTTTATGATCATCGCTAAATAATAGACTGTAATAAATGGAAAAAAGACGATGAACATAAACAAACTTAAAAGCGTGTATAATTTTTTAAACGCGGGTTCACTTAAGGTGCGTCTTTGTAAACTCTTTGATTGTAGGCTCATAAAAAAGATAAAGGTAAAGGCGAATAGCCGTTCGATGAAATACATCACGCTGATAAGCAAAAACAACGCCACATAAATAGCAAAAACAAACGGTAAGCATAGCCAATGCATTATCTCTTCACCGCGGGTGTAATCCGTTTTATCCCATAAAATATCAAACGTTTTAAAGCCGTTTTTAAAGGTTTCTTTCATGATTATCATTCTTTCTTTATTTCTACTGCTTTATTGTATCATAGCGTCTTCAAAAAAACTACCTCGCTGATAAGCGAGGGTAGCTTTTTAGTTATCTTTTTTAAGACACATAAACCAATCTAGGCAAGTGACGCCTTCTTCTTCGCCTTTCATGCGTCTTTCAGCAAGTTTGGCGTTGGTGGCGGGTGGCACAATTAAGTCATCGCCAGGGCGCCAATCAGCCGGGGTGGCGACGCCTTCACTATCCGATTTTTGTAAGGCTTGTAAAAGCCGTAAGAGTTCATCAAAATTACGACCCGTTGAAAGGGGATAGTATAAAATGGTGCGAATCTTGCCTTTTGGATCGATCACAAATACCGCTCTGACTGCTTGTGTGCCAGATTGTTTAGGTTGAATCATCCCGTATTTTTTCGCGACACTCATGGTGATGTCTTCAATCAACGGGAATGTCACGTCGATATTTTTCATACCCTTGAATTCGATTTTTTCCTTGATGGTTCTTAACCATGCGATATGCGAATGAAGCGAATCGACCGATAACCCGACCAATTCGGTATTCAGGGCTTTAAACTCCTCCTGTAATTTCGCAAACATCATAAATTCGGTGGTACAAACGGGGGTAAAATCGGCGGGATGAGAGAACAAAATGACCCAAGAACCGCGGTAATCTTTCGGAAAATTAATTTTCCCTTGCGTGGTTACCGCTTCAAAGTTAGGGGCATCATCACCAAGTAGTGGCATGCGAACGGCTTTTTCTAATGTTTCGTTTTCCATAATTACTCCTCCTTATTATGATTGGCATTTGGGACAAATGCCTCGGTATAATAATTGTGCATCGTTGACAATATAGCCTTTAAAAAGCTCAGGATTTAAGCTTGGAGCCTCGGCATCGATGTCATAAATCTTAGCACAACTCATGCATTTAAAGTGGGCGTGCGGGTTGCTGATTAAATCGTAACGCGTTTCATTTTCATCCATGATAATCATCGTTGCAAGATGTTTTTGGATAAACAAATGCAAGGTATTATACACCGTCGTTTTTGAAAGAGTTGGCACCTCATTTAAGAGTTGTTGGTAAATCTCATCGGCGGTAGGATGCGTCTTTTCTTGTTTTAAGTATTGATAAATCAATAATCTTGTGTAGGATGGCTTGATGTCATAACTTCTTAAAATATCGCTATAGCGTTGCATAGCATCACTCCTTGGACAATTTACATAAATGTAATGATTACAATTTTGATTATACGCCCAATTGTGCATGCCGTCAAGTCAAAACGCATTCTCATTGCAGAAACGAAGGAACGCGTTATAATGAAGATAGCTTAGTTAAAGGAGAGATTAACCAATGGAAATTAAAACAGGGAAACACGAATTTTATATCGAAGATGACCAAAACGAGAAAATCGCGCGCATCACGTATCAGTTTGAAGACGACTGGACAATTGTGGCTAATTCTACCTTTGTCGATCCTGCCTTAAGAGGCCAAGGGGTGGCTAAAAAACTCCTAGACCACCTAGCTAGGTATGCTAGAGATAACAACTTAAAGATCAGACCGCTTTGTTCGTATGTGGTTAAAGCGTTTGAAAAATATCAAGAATACCGCGATGTTGCGGTAGATTAAACGGCTTAGCGGCCGTTTTTTTTTATCCCAAGGTTAACAGTAAAACAAAGCCTAGGATAAACGTCGCTAAATTCGCAATAATTGCGTAAGTAAGCGCTCTAAACCATGAATGTTCCTTAAGTTTTAAGATATAGATAACACTTTCTGTGGTAAAGACGATAATCTCGCCTAAAATCAATATCAATAGCGCGGCTATCTGGCCGCCCCAATAATAATAGCCGATGATCACAAACAGTGTTAAAAAAGACTGGGTGAAGAAATTGACGATGCCCACTAAGAAATAACTTTCTTTAAGGCGGTAGAAAAACAAGAATAAAATCAGTAGTTCAAGCCCGATCGTTAAGATGAGTCGCATCAAATATTGCCCAATCATCGTAAAAATAGGCACATCTTCATATAGATGTCCAACCCCAGTGGCATCAATGCTTAGATCGACCCCACTTAAGTCATAATGAAAGGCCGCATGAAACATTTGGCGCTCGATCGCTTCACTGATGATGAGTTGACCACTTTCGGTCATAATCGCTATCTTAAAATCTCTAGGTGCGCCAAAATAGCCAAGTTCAAATTGATCATCATTTCGTTCAATATAGCGTGGTGCCCCAGAATAAAGCGTGGCACTAGCGTAGCCATCTGCGTCAATAAAGCCATTTAAAACAGAGAAATGATCAAAATAATCTTCTTCTAAATAATGTGTACCGGTAAACGCTTCGTTTGGATCAACGTCATTGATGGCGCCACTAAAGCGATACGGAATCAAAATATCGAGTTCATAGTCCTCATCGATGCCAATCACATCGATTGTAGCAGAAGGTTTTGGTCCTAAATCCGCCGATAAGACAGGGCTAAAGACAAAACCAAAGACCAACAAGAAACCAAGCATCATCCATATTTTTTTCATGTGCACACCTACTTTCAATGACTATTGTACGCTAAATAGCGAGGTTTATAAATACTAAATAAAGAATTTTTTAAAAAAAGCGGCCAAGGTAATCATGGATAGGATACCTTAGCCGTTTTTAATTATAGAACTTTTAGATATTTATCAATTTCCCATTGACTCACCCACATGCGGTAGTCATCCCATTCTCTTTCTTTGGCTAATTGAAATTTCTCAAAGATGTGTTTACCTAAGGTTTCTTGCATGAGCGTCGATTTTTTAAAGTCTTTTAAGGCATCTTTTAGATTTTCAGGTAAGTTTTTGACCCCTAAGGCTTCTCTTTTATCTCGCTTTAAGGTATAAAGATTCTCGCTAACAGGCGCGGCGGGTGAAAGCGATTGTTTGATGCCATCAAGACCGCTAGCTAAAAGGACGCTAAAGGCCAAATAAGGATTAGCCGCTGGGTCGACGCTACGGACTTCTGCTCTTGTGCCCATCTCGCGGGCTGCAGGAATGCGTATCATCGCACTGCGGTTAGAGATACTCCAAGCAATGTAGATAGGCGCTTCATAGCCGGGCAATAGCCGTTTATAGGAATTGATGATTGGATTGGTAATGGCGGTATAACTGCGCGCATGTTTAATCAATCCACTGATAAATTGCCGGGCAATCTTAGATAGTTGATATGCTGCGTTTTTATCATAAAAAACATTGTCGCCTTCTTGATTTACCAACGAACAATTGGTATGCATGCCCGAGCCATTGATGTCCATTAAAGGTTTCGGCATAAAAGTGGCGTGCAGCCCATGTCTTTTTGCGACGTTTTTCACGACCAATTTAAAGGTTTGGAGTTGGTCAGCGGCTTCTAAGGCGTCGTTGAATTCAAAATTAATCTCGTGTTGTGAGGCAGCGACTTCATGGTGTGAGGCTTCCATGCAAAAATTAAGTTTTTGTAGCTCTAAGACGATATCGCGACGACAATCCTCAGCCCCATCGATTGGGGCCAAATCAAAATACCCACCATAATCGCTATAATTGAGACTGATTTCACCATTTTCTTTGAGTTCAAATAAAAAGAATTCCGGTTCTACCCCAATTTTGAATTGAGCAAAGCCCATGTCTTGCATCGTTTTTATCTGGCGTTTTAAAATCAAACGTGGATCGCCTTCAAACGGTTTACCATCTGGGTGATAAACATCACAGATTAACCGCGCGACATTCCCGTAGGCGGAATTTTCCCAAGGTAAGACCAACCAGGTCCTTAAATCTGGATGTAGGACCATGTCAGCCTCATCGATACGCGCAAAGCCATCGATGCTAGACCCATCAAAAATGGTTTTGTTATCCAGGGCATTTTCTAGTCCGTTAACAGGAATTTCGACGTTTTTTATAGTGCCATGGATGTCGGTGAAACACAGCCGAATATATTTAACGTTTTCTTGTTTCGCGGCTTCTAAAATTTTTGTCTTACTGCTCATACGCTCACGCTCCTTATAGCCGTATTTTACAAAATTACGTTGTGAATACCTAGTAAATCAGCGCAAAAATTAATGAAAACGTATGTCATTTTGTAAAAAGCTAAAAAAAAAGGCTCAGATTTGAGCCTTTTAACGTTTATTTTGCGAGTGCATCGACAACAATGTCATAATCTAAGACGCCACGCAGACGGCCTTTACCATCGACAACAGGGAGGTTGTAGGTAGATTCATTGAGTTTTTCCCAAGCATCCTGTAAGTAAAGGTTACGATAGATTTTGGTCTCATCCTTGTGGACGAGATTATCGATCTTTTGGGCTTTTGATTTTTGTAAGTCTTCTATTTTGAGAAACCCTAAGAAAATACGTTTCTCATCGGTTACATAGATAAAATCCATCTCATTTTCTTTCAAGAAATCCAAAGTCTCTTTCCGGTCATCGCCAAGTTTTGCGACTGATTTAAGTTTAGACATGATGTTTCTAACTTTTAAGATTCTAGTTTTATCAACATCCGCTATAAAATCTTTAACATACTGATTGGCGGGATTTGCAAAGAATTCTTCAGGTTTACCTAGTTGCACGATTTCAGCATCTTTCATCAAGGCAATGCGGTCGCCCATTCTGAACGCTTCGTTCATATCATGGGTAATAAAGACGATGGTACGGTCCATGGTATCTTCTAGTTTTAGAAGTTCGTTTTGCATTTCACGTCGAATGAGGGGGTCTAGGGCACTGTAGGGTTCATCCATCAATAATAATTCAGGATCATTGGTTAGCGCTCTGGCTAAACCAACCCGTTGACGCATCCCACCGGAGAGTTGATTTGGCATGTGGTGTTCCCAACCATCAAGTCCGACAAGTTCAATCGCCTCCATGGAACGTTGTCGACGTTCTTTATCCTCGATGCCTTGGACTTCAAGTGGATATTCAACATTACCCAGCACGGTTCTATGGCTGAGTAAGCCAAAATGTTGAAAGACCATCGCGACATCGTTGCGTCGGAAATAGCGAAGTTCTTTTTTTGTCATATCCATCAAGCTTCTACCGCCGACTTTAACGTCTCCTGTGGCGGGGCGGTTCAATAAATTCAAGGTACGGATAAGCGAGGATTTCCCGCTACCAGAGAGGCCGACTATGACAAACAACTCGTTTTCTTCAATCTCAAGATTGATGCGTTTAACCGCGACGGTGGCGCCGGTTTTTTCACGAATTTCATCGGGTTTATAATCATCAAGCATTTCGATGGCCGCTTCACGTTGTTTGCGACTACCAAAGATAACGCTTAAATCTTCAACTTTAACACCTTGTGCCATAATTACTCCTCTCCTTCCTGAGCGGTGGTATCTAGTTTAGCGGCTAGACCCTGCAGCAATCTATCTAATATGATCGCTAAGAATACAATTGCGAAACCGGCGGCGAATCCATCACCAACCTGAAGTGTCTCAACGGCTCGAAGCACGTCTCTACCAACCCCAGGGGTTCCAATCATCGCAGCGATAACAACCATCGCAACGGCCATCATCGTGGTTTGGTTTACCCCAGCCGCAATCGTAGACATCGCTTGTGGGATTTCAATTTTAAATAACATTTGCATCGGCGTTGACCCAAAGGAAGTACCAGCCTCAACGACTTGTTCATCAACGTTGGTAATCCCTAGATAGGTTAGACGAATGAGTGGTGGTAAGGCATAAATGGTGGTTGCAAAGACCGCAGGAACCCTACCAAAGGTATTAAAGAGCATGAGCGCTGGAATCAAGTATACAAATGAAGGCAACGTCTGCATGCCATCTAAGATCGGTTTGAGTACCATCTCAACACGTCGTGATTTCGCCATAGAAATCCCAATGGGAAGACCGATGATAAAACAAATCAACACACTGACCACAATAATAGCGAATGTCCTTATGGTCGCATCCCAAAAGCCAAACACCCCAATTAAGAGTAATAAAGAACTAAGGACAATAGCTGTGGAGACTTTATATAATTTCATCGTGGCAAAAAACAATAAAATAACATAACCCCACCATGGAATGAAAAATAAAACATCTTGCACGCGGTTGATTATAAACGTAAAGACAATGACAAAAACATCAAGCGCTTCTCGAAAGACTTTGTCAATCCAATCAACCATCGCATCGATGGGTTTAGCAATATCGTAGGTAAATCTTTCTGGAAACTCTAAGATAAAGTTCATTAGTTTAAACATAAACATTTCTCCTCTACAAACTATATAATATATTATACGACACTTTTTTAAAAAATTCTCTCATAAAACATATCGCTGTGAGAATTTTTTAAAAAAGTGCAGGTGGCTTTGCACGATGCAAGGCCACCTGCAAATCAAGGTTACAATTTAAAGTTTATTCGTTCTCTAATGCTGCTTTAACTTTTTCTACAACATCTTCTGGAACCCACTGGCTCCAAACATCTTCATAGTTTAGTAAGAACCAAATCGCAACGTCGTATTCATCCATATCGTCATTCTCAACGGTCTGTAAGATCATTTTACTGGTTAATTCAGTTGAGGTCGTATAGTTACTGATGAATTGATGAATTTCAGGATAGTCTGCTTCGAAACCATCGGTAGCGACAATCGTTACATCACCAGCAGGTAAGTCACCTAAAGCTTCTTCTTCATGAACGTCTGGGTCGTATTCTACTTCATCAGGTAAGAAGCGAAGGTCCATCACAGCATGCGGCCATGTTGGTGCCCAGTGATAACCAGCCCAAGGTTCTTCGTTGTCATAAGCGCTTTGCAAGGTTGAGTTTAGTGCAGCGGTTGAGCCCATAGGGATAAACTCAAAGTTTTCTACAAAGCCTGGATACGCATCCTCATTTGAGAATTTGGTAACTAAGAATGCGGTCGCAGCCCAGCCTTCAGGTCCACCATAAATTAAGCCTTTGTCCGGATCATCTGTTTCTGGATGTAAGAATAAGTCCTTATGATCTAGTAGATCTTGTAAGGTCTGAATATCATATTCATCTTGTAAATACCCAGGAATCCAGACGCCTTGACCAGGATCGACAAAGTTTGTGGAAATTTCGTGATAGTAACCACCAGCAATATCGTCTTCATAAGTTGCGATATTGGCCGCCCACATCTCTAAGTTCACGTGGAATGAGCCATTTCTTAAAGACTCAATTTGTACTGGGGTTGATGTGATGGTTTGTGTGGCTTCCATCTCATAACCATGTTCAACAATGTACATCGCAATTTCATTATGGATGAGAATACTGGCCCAGTCCCCAGCAGCGAAATGGACAGGATCTTGACGATCGCTATCACATGCAGCAAGCGTTAAGCCTAGTGTCATGACGGCTACAAATATAGCCATTTTTCTGAAAATTTTCATAAATTAATTCACTCCTCTTTTAATTTTACAACCCAAATAGTATCACAGGGTTGTCAGTTTTTCAAGGGTGTAGCACAAATTCCTTGAAATCTATATAAACGCCTCTATGAAGCTGTTTATAGTTAATTTTTACGAACTTTTGAATAATGAAAATGTTTTCTTTTTCACTTCTTCATCGCCAAGCACATAAAGCGTCATACCAGGCGTTAAAGTCATTTTTGGATTAGGCGCTTGATATAAGTGCCCATCTGCCTCCACAGCTAAGACAAGACCATGGGTTTGTTGCCAAAAGGCCATGGTTTTTAAGTTTTCATTAATATTTTGATCGCCACTGTTCAATTTAATGGTGAAAAAATCAAAAGGGAAGACATCATTTTTGGATGTTTCCAATAATTTCTTGATATGACTTTCCAACATATTTTGAACTTTACTGGATTCTTTTAATAAGTTCATCGTGTCGACAAACAAGCGATGCGATTCACTTTGTTTGCGGTGTTGGTCGACGTATATCTCAGCGGCATTTTGACTGATGACGTAAATACCACTTCTTTGTTTTACTTCAACAACCCCTAAATTTTCTAAGAGGCGCATCGCTTTTCTAATCGTTTCACTCGATACTTCAAATTCTCCCGCGAGGACACTACGGCCGCGTAGTTTGTCGCCTTCTTTGATTCTGTTGGCAACGATCCGCTTGGCTATTTCGTAGGCAATCGATTGATAACGGGCTTCCTTTTGAGTCATCGTTGTCACCTCATTCGCTTGGTTATCTTTTACAACCTATATATTACACTAAGGTTGTCAGTTTGTCAAATTGGATACGCATAAAAAAAGAAGCGCTCATTTAAGCGCTTCTTAAAATTAACGTTTGCCAGCATCGTATGGTTCGCCTGCCGCTCTTGGGGCTTGTGAGCGTTTTGAAACAAAGGCTAATACCACTAAGGTGGCAATATAGGGCAACATCGAGTAAATTTGCCTAGGCATCGGTAAATCTTGGATGACCGGCAATGATGAATATGTCGAAGCGATCACACGCATCATCGCAAAGAAGAAGGCCGCAAATAAGATCCTAGCCGGGCGCCATTGTCCGAAAATCAAGACCGCTAAGGAGAGGAAACCAAACCCGATGACGGTGCCATCAAAACGGGTCGCAAAGCTTAAGACAAAAATGACCCCACCCATTCCGGCCATGGCCCCAGAGACCAAAACGCCGATATAGCGGATTTTTGCGACATTGACCCCAAGCGAATCGGCGGCGTGCGGATTTTCACCACAACTGCGGATTCTTAGACCCAAACGGGTTTTATATAGAATCAATGTTAAGATGACAAATAGTGCAATGCTGATGTATGTGGATACATAGGCACGCTTGAACAATAAATCGCCGATAAATGGGATGTTGCTGAAACCAGGAATTTCTCTCAAACGGTAGTTTCCGCTGATGACAACGCGTCTGGTAAGATATAACGTCCGCGCCACAAACACAGCTAAGGCTGGAGCGAAAAGGTTAAGCGCGGTCGCAGAGATAATCTGGTTGGACTTCATTCGAATTGAGGCAAAAGCGTGGAAGAATGAAAAGGCCATGCCCGCTAAAGCGCCGATAAAAAGCCCGATAATCGCAATAATCGCAAGGCCGGTATTACTGACATAATCGCTCATGGGATCGATAAACCAACCTTGTTCTACAAAGGTGAATTCTAAATAGCGAATCACCATCACCCCAACAAAACCGCCCATGACCATAATCCCTTCTAAGGCGATATTGACAACACCACTGCGCTCTGAATAAAGGGCGCCCATCGCGACCATGGTTAAAGGGACCATGGAGGCAATGATTAAGGGGAAGATAAAGTAGAGCGTATTAAGACTTAGAAGTTCACTCATGCGATCTCACTCCCCTCTTGAAGCTCGATATCAACTTTAATGCGTTTTTTAATAAACCCCGCCACAAATTGTCTTAAGAAAAGCGAAAGGGCGCTAAAATAGATAATAACCGCAATGATGATATCGATAATCTCAGGCATAAAATCGTAGAGTTGAAGGTAATGACCGCCTTGTTGGAGGCCCCCATAAAACAGGCCTGCGATTAAGACCCCAAAGGGCGCCGATAAACCGAGTAAGGCAATCGCGATTCCGTCAAAGCCTTCTTGAATAAGATGGTTGACCGGTTCTAAGTGCTTGCCTGGGACCAAATACATCATGGCCCCCGCCATGCCCGCAACACCCCCGGCAATAATCATCGAATATATAATATTGAGTTTTTCACTCATACCGGCATATTTCGCCGCATCGCGGTTGAAGCCAACACTTTTAAGCTCATAACCAAAGGTGGTTTTATTCAAGACGATATGAAGGAGAATAACCACACCAATCACAAGAAAAATCGCCATGTTAACCTGAGAACCCCTAAATATATTGTCCATGAATAACTTGGGAATAAACGATGTTCTTAGTGGGGTTTGCGCCCGCGCATATTGCTGATTGTAGATCAGTTGTGTAATCAACATGGTATTCATGTACATCGCCACATAATTAAGCATGATGGAGGTGACAACTTCATGGACGTTTCTAGTGGCTTTTAAGATGCCAGGGATGGCACCCCAAATCGCACCGGCGAGGATGGCTCCCAATATCGCTACTAGCCAGTGGAATGGTCCTAAAAACCCCCAATTAACGCCAATATATACCGCCGCAAAAGCCCCCATAGTCAACTGCCCGGTCGCGCCGATATTGAATAGTCCTGTGCGGAAGGCAAAAGCGACAGACAAGCCTGTTAAGATGATAGGGACACCAAAATGGATGGTGTTACCAAGCGATGTCATACCACCGCGGAAAGGACCACCTAAAATGGTGAAAAAACCAGGTAAAGCATCACCTGGATTGACAAAAAGCATCACGATAAGGCCCACCACAAAGCCGCCAAGTACAGCAAAGATACTGGCGATGGCGTTAATGGAGGTGGGGTTATCGGCAATTTTTTTAAGCAATTTTTGTATCATACCGGTATGATTGTTGTTATTCTCAGCCATTAAACCTTCCTCCTCTTAGCGCCGGACATGTAGAGTCCTAATTCATCTTCAGTTACAGTTTTTGGATCGAATTCTCCAACCGCTTTACCTTCGTACATGACCACAATGCGGTCTGATAGGTTCATCACTTCATCGAGTTCTAGACTGACGAGTAAGACCGCTTTGCCTTCGTCCCGTTCATCAACGATTTGTTTATGGATGAATTCAATCGCGCCAACATCGAGCCCTCTGGTTGGTTGAACGGCAATGAGCAAGTCATTGTTGCGGTCGATTTCACGACCCAAAATAGCTTTTTGCTGGTTCCCACCACTCATGCTTCGCGCCAACGATATCGCCCCTTTAGAACTGCGGATATCATAGGTCTCAATCAAACGTTCAGCGTTGGCTCTGATGCTATCGAATTTTAAAAAGCCGCGGCGTTGGAACTTCTCGCTAAAATAGGTCTGTAAAATCAAGTTATTCTCAAGGGTATAATCGAGAATCAAGCCATGACGCTGTCTGTCTTCAGGGATATGCGATATCCCCGATAAACTGCGTTGTCGAATAGACAAAGGGGTAATATCTTTGCCATTCAAGGTGATTTTACCACGAGAAAGTGGTTTTAAGCCGACTAAACCGTGAATGAGTTCGGTTTGCCCGTTGCCTTCAATACCAGCAATACACAAAATCTCGCCTCGTTTGACATTGAAGGAAACATCTTTGACCACATCGGTTTTGATATTAGGGTTATGAACGCGTAAGCGGCGAACATCCAAGACCACATCACCAGGTTTAGAATCCTTTTTATCGATCCCAAAGTCGACTTTTCTACCGACCATTTTATGCGCCAGTTGCGCATTGGATGTCGTTTTAACATTGACGGTATCGATATGTTTGCCTTTTCTTAAAATCGTACATCTTGAGGCCACGCGCTTAATCTCTTCAAGTTTATGGGTAATTAAAATAATCGATTTGCCTTCTTTAGCCAAAGATTTCATGATATTCATTAATTCATCGATTTCTTGTGGGGTTAAAACCGCAGAGGGTTCATCAAAAATTAAAATTTCTGCGTCCCGATAAAGCATCTTTAGAATTTCAACGCGTTGTTGTTGGCCCACAGAAATGTCTTCGATTTTTGTATTAGGATCGACTTTTAGTTTATATTTTTCACTTAATTTTTTTATTTTCTTAATCGAATCTTCAAGGGTTAAAAAACCATGCTTGGTATCTTCATAGCCCAAAACGATATTCTCAGCAACGGTAAAGTTATGTACCAATTTAAAATGTTGATGCACCATCCCAATGCCAAGTTTTGTCGCATCGTTAGGGTTTTTGATGTTGACGGTCTCACCACTTACTTTAATGGTGCCAGCATCTTGATGATACAGGCCAAAAAGAACGCTCATCAGCGTGCTTTTCCCCGCGCCGTTTTCGCCGAGTAAGGCATGGATTTCGCCTTTTTGAAGCTTGAGGGTGACATCGTCGTTGGCTTTAATCCCCGGAAATTCTTTTGTGATATTTTCCATTTCAATAACATAATCCATGATTAAAACTCCTCGGTTGTGACATAAAATGCTATGAAAAGAGGAAAGGCAGACCTTTCCTCTTTATAGCATACATTGGTCTAGCGATCGTTAAGGTTCAATGGTGCCTTCTTCAATATCAAATTCACCTAAATCATGCTCACTCATAAAGCTATCAAGCTCACTATAATTAGATGGAACAACAATTGCACCACTGGCAATTAAGTCGAAAATCGTTTCATAGTCTTCGATAGTAAAATCGCTAAAGCGCCAAGAATCATCAGCGGTTGGCAAGCCAACGCCATCTTCCGCCGCGCCTAAGTTCAATACTTCGCCGCCAGGGAATGCGTCGTCATCATAATGATCGGCAAGGACGGTTTGAACCGCAACCGCCAACGCTTTCATCGCCGAGGTTAAGACGGCAGATGATTGTGTGCCTTGGTCAATGTCGACCCCGATCATCCAGTTATCAGAATCTTCTGCGGCTCTCATGACACTTGAACCAGCGCCACCGGCTGCCGCAAAAATAATGTCTGTACCAGCGTTATACCAGCCTTCAGCTTCTGCTCTGTGGGTATCACTTGGGTCAAAATCGCCAAGATAAACATAGCGGTTATCTGGGAAGTTAATGTTGATGCCTTCTTCATTGGCCGCATAGTAAGCGCCTGCGACATAACCAACGCCAAAGCGTACAACCGCAGGTACCGCCATACCGCCCATAAAGCCCAAGTCTGCAAAACCGTCTTTAACGGCTGCATAACCAGCTAAGAAACCAGATTCTTCTTCTTCAAAGAAAATCGAAACGGTATTGTCTGCCGTATGGAAATCAGGACCACCTTCTGCGCCCCAATCACCATCGTTTGGCTGTCCATCAATCAAGATAAACTTAACATCGGGATACATGTCTTGAGCTTCATAAATGGCAACCTCAAATAAGAACCCTGGGGTGACAATAATTTCTGCCCCACCATCGATAGCTAAGCTAATCGCATTTAGATACGCCGCGTCGCTGATTTCTTCGGGCCGATAATATTCATGTGAAATACCGCGGTCATCCGCAAACTCAACAATGCCTTCCCAAGTTCCTTGGTTAAAGGATTCATCGTCAATGTCACCGGCATCTGTAATCATCGCGATTTCATACGATCTGGTGCCACAAGCTGCCAGGATGATCACAAAGCTCAGTGTTAAAACAAAAAATAAAACTTTTTTCATAAAAACAGGCCTCCTCCTATTATTTATAGTATTATTATACAAGCGTTTTTATCGTAAGTAAAGAATGGGCTAGGATTTTAATCGAAAATATCTAAAATATCGTCGACAAACAATATATTATCTTTTAAGATAATCGTCCGGTTTATCATATCGAGGCGCTCAATTTGCCCCGATATATACGCTATATAGCCTTGATTATAAACCTTAAACGTGAGCTGCGCCTGTGTTTTAAGTGCCATTTCCAATTTATATTGCATCAAGGCAAGTTGATCTTCGCTCAGCACGGGTTTATCCGTCTTTTCCAAGGCATGGTAAAGCTCTTTTAAAGCTTGACCTTGTGTTTCTAAGGCTTCAAACGGCAACCATTTTAACATCCGCCGGTCGTGATAGACACTAGCCACGATGACCACCGACCAAAACCGCTCGACGTTTTGCAGTCCCCGCCTCTAAATAAGAGGTTAAGCGCATGACACTGTTTTTACCAAAGCGGCGTTTAATTTGATCCAGGGCTTCAAATAGCTGTGTTTCGTTTTCTTTTTTTGCCAACGATTCAAAGAAGCTCAGTTGTTCAAAGGCCCGTTTCGGCTGAAGATTGGTCGCTCTTAGGGAGATTTTACGAATCGCAACCCCTTCATAATGGTCCTTAAAAAGTTGCAAGCAAGCGGTTAGAATCGCGCTCGATAAATCGCTTGCATACGCCAAGGATTTCTGTCTTGAAAAGCCCCCGCCTGTGGCTTTTGAATACCCGATACTTAAATGGATGGTCTTGGCTTCTTTACGAATAAAACGTAACTTTTCCGCTGTTTCATCGGCCATTTCCAAAAGCAAGACGAAAATTTCAGCCGCGTGATAATCGTGATAAAGCGTCTGGCCTAGCCCCACGCTTTTCATGGGGGTTTTGATATCGCGGTGTTTTTCTTTGATGATGGCTTGATCTAGGCCGTGGGCATGGTAATACAGTTCTTCTCCGATGATGCCAAAATGTTTCTTTAAAAGCTTAACGTTACTTTGCGCGATATCGCCGATTTGATACATGCCAAGCCCATTGAGCCTTTTTTCCATGCGCGCGCCAATACCCCACATTTTGCTTAAGGGTTTAACCGGCCAAAGCTCGTTTTCAACATCTTGATAACGCATCGCCTCAAGGTGTTTTGGCGATTGTTTGCTTTTTAAATCAAGGGCTAGCTTACTAAGCAAAAGGTTGTCGCCAAGCCCAGCGCTTGAAGGGATCTTGGTGGTTTTATAAATGTCGCGCATAATCGTTTTGGTGAGTTGATAAGCATTCATATCATAGTAGTTAAGATAATCGGTCAAGTCTAAAAACGCTTCATCGACGCTGTAGATGTGAAGATCTTCTTTCGCGACATAGTTTAGGTATATCGCGATAATATCGCGGGAAAAGCGGATATAGGTTTTCATTTGCGGTGGGGCCACAATCACGTTTTTGGGCAAATGTTTCAATTCGAAAATACGGGCTCTGGAGGGAACGCCTTGTCGTTTTAAAAAAGGGCTAACAGCTAGCACAATCGAACCTTCGCCCCGAGATTTATCGGCCACAATCAATGGCGTTTTAAAGGGATCTAAGCCTCTTAAAACGCATTCTACAGATGCATAGAAACTCTTTAGATCAATGCACGCGATTTCGCGTTTGATACAATCATCTTCCAAGAAAAAACACCACCTTTTTTGAGGGTGGCTTTATTATAACAAGGATTTTTTAGAATATTTAGGATTGACATTTACCTAGTTTTTTGAAAGAAAAGTGCCGTCTATGGAAACGGCTCTTTAAAATTTTTATAAACGTTTTTGCGTGTAAATATTAAAATATTGCATCGGTCTTTGATCGTCGCAATCAAGCCCGGTATTGAGTGAGCGGTTTTTAAAGGTTTGCGTATATGTGAGGGGTTGTTGATGAAAGATATGGTTATATACCGCCTCAATTAAGGCTTTAGCCCGCTCGATGGCTTTTTGATAAAGGGTGGCGACGCTGTCACAAATGGTTTCGTTGGTGATGGGATGATGCCAACACGTCTCTTTTTGGTTGAGATAGTCGTATTGCTGGTCAAAGCCGTAAAAGGATAGATCTTTAAAACATAAATCACGCTTTTTATTGAATAAATCAACGAAGCGGTAAAGCTGTTTTTTCAGGCCAAAGCGATCGTAAACCCCGTATTTTAAGACCCGGCGCATGCTAATCAGGCCTTTTTCATAGATCGCGCCCGCATGCTCGATATCATAGACATCTTTTAAGGTTTCATCGAGTAAGGTGATTATCTCTTCGCTTAACTCATGATTGATTAAAGCGGTTTTGTGCAGGGCTAAAGTATGGGGTTTTTGTTGGTAGCGTTGCTTTAGGAAGTGGGCGTCGATATGACGTTCAAAACGAAGGTGTAAACCTCTGAGCTTTTTTTTGGCGGGTTCATCGGGTTGATAAATACCGACGCGATGATAGACATAAGGATGGATGGTTGTATCGAGGGAAAAGTGGGCGATATAACCAAACAAAAAACCCAGTTTAATCGCACTTGGATCGGCTTTGATGGTTTCAATTAAGGTTTTAAAACATAAATTGATCGATTCGCCATGGAGACGGTCCCCAATGTCCATCGCGGTTTTACGCTTTTTAAAAATTCGGTAAAAATAAGGGTCGGGCCCTTGGCTTCCAAGCGTAAAATAGTTTTCATCAAACGCTTGAACTATATCAGGATCTAGGGTTTTGATCAAATCTCTTGCCATTTCACGATGCATCGCAATATCGGCCATATCTTTCACCTTAGGATAGTGACTTTAGTTTTTCGTCAAATATTGTAGGTAATTTTGCGTGGAATGTCAACGGTTTTGCGGTTTTAGGGTGTAAAAAGGATATTTTTGAAGCGTGCAAGTATTGCCCTGTGGTTTCTTGATGCTTTTTGAAGCCATAGGTTAAATCGCCGAGGATGGGATGTTCAATATACTGCATATGGACGCGGATTTGATGGGTTCGGCCGGTTTCGAGTTGACATTTGATTAAGGTCGTATCTTGAAACCGTTTGACCACTTCAAAATGGGTGATGGCTTCTTTCCCGCTTTCAATGATGCTCATCTGTTGGCGTTTTTTTGGGTGGCGTCCAATCGGGGCGATCACTTTTCCGCGGTTATGATCGATCACGCCTTCAACAAGCGCGTGGTATTCGCGTTTAATTGTGCGTTCTTTAAGCGCGGCTTGTAAAATGTTCAGACTTTCTTGTGTCTTGGCGACCAAAAGCAAGCCACTGGTATCTTTGTCTAGTCTGTGGACAATGCCGGGGCGCATTGGGTCCTCAAAATTGGCGCTATCGATATGATTTAAAAGCCCGTGCACCAAGGTTTCACCTTTGGTGGTATGCGAAGGATGTACCACTAAGCCAGAAGGTTTGTTGATGACCATCACATCGTCGTCTTCATAGACGATTAAAAGCGGCATATCGACAGGTTTTAAAGGTTCATGGCTTTTGGCTTCAATCTTTACCGTGATGGTCTCACCCGTCTTGACTTTATAAGCGGGTTTCTTGGCGGTATCATCGACGAGGATGGCGTTTTTTTCTAAAAGTGTGCCAATTTGCGCGCGGGAAATATCTTCTAGCAAGATGGTTAAAACTTTATCCAAACGCTTGTGATGAAAATCTTTTGTTATTTTAAACGTTTTTTTCATCGTTTTTCCTCCGCAAAGATTCAAAGATAAAGATATCGATAGCCAAGGCGAAAAAGCCTATGGTCAAGGCCATATCGGCTATATTAAAGATGGGAAAATTATCGCTTAAAATCCATGCGTCGATCATATCGATAACTTTCCCGCCTTCTCGAAATAAGCGATCGATAAAATTACCGATGGTCCCACCTATCAACAAGGTAATGCCTAAGCTATAGAAAAAATTCTTTTTAAAATGAGCGGTGTGTGCCATCGCGATAAAGACGATCAAAGCGATGATGGTCACAACGATAAAAAAGAGGGTTTGGCCTTGTAAAAACCCAAAGCCCATGCCCGTATTTTCATGATAACTCAAGCTTAAAAAGCGCGGAATGATAACGATTGCCTCCGCGTCTTTGAGATGTTTAATCGCAAGGTACTTTGTCCATTGATCAAGTGCGATAATCGCGACGATGATGATCGCCATGATGAGATACGTTTTTTTTCGCATAAAGTCACATCCTATCTATACATTGGAACCAACATGATCATTAAAATGATGCCTATAACTAGTATTAGGCCCATAAAAAGGCTCATTTCAGTTACCAATACTTTGCGGCTTAGTTCTTTTTTATGCCCGTGGTATTGCGCTAAGGTTTTGTGGGTAAAATAAACCCAAAAGCCAAAAAAGCTGGCTGCGCCTAAGATGAGCAAGAAACTAAAGAAATAAATACGGTATAAAAAGAGTAAAAACAAATTGATGATTAAAGCCAAGATGGGGGTCATAATAAACAAGGCGAAAATAAGCCCTGTCAATAGCGCTAATACAATCTGTTTTTTATGGTAGGCTTGGTAGTAATTTATAAAGGTCTGTTTCATTCCTTCTCACCTGCTTGATGACGCAAAAGGGCATCGAGAATCTCCGCAAACCGCTCCACACCGATGATTTGCATATCGGCGCCAATGGCTTCAGCGGTTTCTAAAGCAAGGCTATAGTTGTCGTTATTGAGTTGGTCATTACGCGGCACAAAGAAGATATCAACGCCCCGTAGATGGGCGGTGATGACTTTTTCAGGAATTGAACCGACGCTGGTGGCTCTACCATCGATGGTAATGCCCCCGGTTCCCGCAATAACGATGCCTTTGGTCAGGTCTTCTTCGCTTAAGGCATTATAGATATAAAGCGTCTGCATCAGCCCACCAGAGGGGCCACCAACTAAAGAGTCATAACGCTTTAAATTCGCATCGGCGTGGGTAATGCGATAATATTCTCTCAAATTAAGACCGAAATAACAACCGTCATTCCGTGTTTGTTTTTTGATATGCAGGGTATCGATATCGCCATTTGTACGCTCTACTTCAAATTCATGATATTCATCACAAGCTGCGATAAAAATAGTAGACAAGACATCATCGTTGCCATTAACGCTTATGATGATATCGCCAATGTTCAATTGACCTTCTTCGATTTCAATGTAGTTATAGATTAGTCGAACAATGAATTCAATCTCGTATTCAATCGCCATCCCGAGGGCTTCTAAGGACGTGATAAAAGAAGCGTCAATCGAGGTGTTGCGATCCACTTGACCACTTTCAAATAAATCGCGATCAGAAACGCCATCATCGATGACAGATTCAGGTAATTTAAGCACCTCGTGATACGGATTCATGGAAGCGACCATAAACTGCATAAAGGTAGGGCGTCTAAAGGACATGACATAAATGGAGTAAATAGGATTTTCCTGTGGGTATTCATCTTCAAGTTCGATATAGTTAGAGACATTGGTTAAATTGCCCGGGGTCGAAACCCTGTAGTCGATTCTGTAGGTAAAGATAAACATCAAAAACAACCAAGGTATCGCTAAAAAGGCAAACCAACGCCAGTGTTTTTTAAACATCGCTTTCATCGATCATCACCGTGAAGTTTTTGATTTGACGTGTCTTGATTCCTGCGTCTTTTAACATCCGCATAGAGGCTTTAACGCTACTTTTTTCTTGATATTTGTTTTCGACATAGACAATTTCCTTGATGCCGCTTTGGATGATTAGTTTCGCACATTCATGACAAGGAAAAAGCGTCACATAAAGCTTAGCGTCTTCTAGTGTGACGGTACTGTTTAAAATCGCATTGGGCTCCGCATGGACCACATAAGGGTATTTGGTATTTAGAAACTCCCCTTCGCTTTCCCATGGGTAATCATCATCGTCGATGCCGATGGGAAAGCCGTTGTAGCCGATACCGATAATGCGGTTTTTTTGATTGACAATACAGGCGCCTACTTGTGTTTTGGGATCTTTGGAACGGGCCGCCGATAATTTAGCGACCCCCATAAAATAGGTGTCCCAAGCAATATAGTCTTGACGTTTCATACCATCATCCTTTAATTTTTTTAACGCTATCCAAATTTACATGGCAATAGCCACTGGGATTTTTGTCGAGATAATCCTGATGATAAGCTTCAGCTTCATAAAAAGGTAAATCGGTTTTAAAGGTAAGTTGTAGCGGTTTTTTATAATCGTCTTTAACGCCCTCGATGAATTGGTCAAGCTCACGTTTTTGGGTGTCGCTATAATTATAGACACCACTGCGATATTGCGCCCCGATATCGGGGCCTTGACGGTTAAAAAGCGTGGGGTCAATGATATTAAACAGGTGTTTTAAAAGCGTCTTTAAAGCCACTTTTTCGCTATCATAGGTGATTTTTATCGCTTCGGCATGGCCACTACCACTGCAAACGTCTTCATAACTAGGGTTTGCTTTATGGCCATCGATATAGCCAACCGTGATATCTACAATCCCTTCGATTTGTTTAAAATAGGCTTCAACGCCCCAAAAACAGCCGCCGGCAAAAACAATGGTTTCCATTACGCATCATTCCTTAAGAGAATTTCAACCGCTTTTTCCGCCGCAAACAAACCTAGGGAAGGGGGTGAGAAAGGACTTGAAGCGATCGTTTTAAAATCTTTGTCGCGGTTGATGGGTTCTTGTGAATAGATTACATCGACTTCTTGATTAATACCAGCCTTACGCAGTAACTTACGCATTTTTGAGGCTAGCTTATCGTGGGTCATCTTGAATAAATCGCCGTATTGTGCTTGGTTGGACCGAATGCGAAAACCAGCACCAACCACGTGTAAACTCGGTATTTGTTTGCTTTTACAAGCTTTAATTAAATCGACTTTTAAGCGGTAATCATCAAAAGCATCCAGCACCAAATCAAGTTTATCATCGAGCCACTCGTGTTTGGTATCATCATAAAAGGCGTGATGCGTGATGATTTTAACCTCTGGGTTAATGTCTTGCATCCGGATTTTAGCGACCTCAACTTTGGGTTTTCCAAGGGTGGAGTGAAGCGCCAAGAGTTGCCGGTTTAAATTGTTTTTTTGAACCACATCGCCATCAACGAGGATCAGCCGTCCAATCCCGATTCTTACCAAAGCTTCTACCGCGGTTGCCCCGACGCCGCCTAGCCCGATAATCATTACAGTTTTTTCTTTTAATTGCATGAGGGCATCTTGACCATAAAGCGGGATCAAACGTTCAAAGGCTTCATTCACGTCGTTTCAAACCTAAAGCTTTAAGTTGTTCATCGGAAACCTCACCGGGCGCATCTGAGAGTAAACAATGGGCGCTGGCGGTTTTAGGAAACGCGATGACATCGCGCATATTTTTGGTGCCGGTTAAAATCATCACCAAACGATCCAAGCCAAAGGCGATACCGCCATGCGGCGGGGTGCCATATTGTAAGGCGTCCACAAAGAAACCGAATTGTTGGCGAATGGCAGTTTCATCCATCCCTAAGACGGTGAAGACATCGTTTTGCATGGTCAGTTCGTGAATTCTTAAGGAGCCGCCGCCGAGTTCTTGGCCTTGGGCCACAAGGTCATAGCCATACGCTAAAACGTCGCTTGGGGCATCTTTAATACGGTCTTTATCTTGATCGTGGACTTTGGTGAAAGGATGATGCAAAGCTTGGTAACGGTCTTCTTCTTCGTTGTATTCAAACATGGGCCAATCGGTAACCCAGGTAAAATCAAATTCATTATCATCGATCAAGCCTTGTTCTTTGGCAATACGGTTTCTTAAATAAGCAAGCGCGGCGTTGGTGGTGTTTGCTTTATCGGCCACAACAAGCATCATGTCGCCTTCTTCTAGTTTTGTTATCGATTTAAACATGGTCAGTTCGGCCTCGGACATAAATTTTGTCACAGGGCCACTCAAGGTATGATCCTGCATTTTGAAAAAGGCGAGGCCTTTAGCCCCATATTTTGCGACATCTTTGGTGAGTTGATCGATGTTTTTACGGGAGTATAGCTTGGCGCCGTTTTTAATCGGTAAGCCTTTGATAAGGCCCCCTTTATCTAAAACGGTCTTAAAAACCTTGAAATCGGTCTTTTTAAAAATATCGTTTAAGGTAATCAGTTTCATCGCAAAGCGGGTATCGGGTTTATCGGTACCGTAGTGTTTTAAAGCCTCTTGATAGGTCAATCTTGGAAATGGCGTTTTAAGTTCGATGCCTTTGATTTTTTTAAGCAAGGCTTTTATCATGCCTTCGCTTAAACGCATCACGTCATCTTCTGAGACAAAGGCCATCTCGATATCGATTTGCGTAAACTCAGGTTGCCGATCGGCTCTTAAGTCCTCATCTCTAAAGCAACGGGCAATTTGATAGTATTTTTCAAAGCCGCCGACCATCAAGAGTTGTTTGAAGATTTGGGGTGATTGTGGTAAGGCATAAAAATTACCGGGGTAATTGCGGGAAGGCACGACATAATCGCGGGCGCCTTCGGGGGTGCTTCTGGTCAGATAAGGCGTTTCGATATCATAGAAGTTTTGGCTGTTTAAAAAATCCCGGATCGTCGCGGTAATCTTGTGTCTGGTTTTTAGGATGTTTTGCAGATAAGGGCGTCTTAAATCCAAATAGCGGTACTTAAGACGGGTGTCTTCTAAGGCGTCGGTATCGTCTTGAATCAACATCGGACTTTGTTTGGCTAGCGATAAAACATGAAGCGTATCGACGTCGATTTCGATGTCGCCGGTATGGAGGTTGGGGTTTTTACTGCTGCGTTCTCTAACATGGCCGCCAACTTCAATGACGCTTTCGGTTTTCAGTTTTTCCGCTTGAGCTTTTAAGGGATTATCCGCGTCAAAGGCGAGTTGTGTTAAGCCTTCGCTGTCTCTTAGATCGACAAAGACCAAGTTGCCTAAATCGCGTTTTTTACGCACAAAGCCTTTTAAAAATACCGTTTTATTGATATCGTTCATGGTTAATTCGTTATTATGATGGGTGTATTTCATGACGATTCTCCTTTATCGCAGTCTTTACAGTCGTCGCGTTGTTTTGTAAGTTTTTGGGCGAGTTCTATATAGAGGTCATCCAAAGCGATGGTCTCTTCGACTTCGCTTTGTTGATCTTTTACGTTGATTTGGTTTTCTTTGACTTCGTTTTCGCCTAGGATGCCGACGAATCTAGCGTTGTGATGCGCGCTTTGTTTAAACTGAGCCTTAAAGCTTTTTTCCATGTAGTCCAGTTCGGTGATGATACCACCTAGCCGCAGTTTTTGAGCGATTTCTACCGCTTTTAAACGGGCCGTATCATCTAAGATTAAAAGATAAAGATGAATCGCATCTTCAACGAGAGGATAATCGTTTTCTTTTAAGGCCATCACAAGCCGTTCAATCCCAAAGGCAAACCCGACAGCCGGGACTTCGGGGCCCCCTAAGGTTTCGACGAGATGGTTATAACGCCCGCCCCCACAAATCGCATTTTGTGAGCCTAGAAGGTCTTTGGATACTTTGATTTCAAAGACGGTGTGGGTATAGTAATCGAGGCCTCTGACCAAGTTGTGATCGACGATGACATCGATGTTCATCGCTTTTAAGTAATCTTGTACCAAGGTAAAATGTTTTTGGTCGGTCTTGGTTAGATAATCGATCGTTTTTGGGGCACTTTGCATGATGGCTTTATCTTGGTCAACCTTACAATCTAGGATGCGTAAGGGATTTTCTTGATAGCGGGTTTGACAATCTTGACACATATGCTCAATATCGTCTTTAAAATGGTTTTTTAAGGCGTCTTCGAAGGCGGCTTTTGATGCTTTATCGCCTAAGGTATTGAGATGGACGGTCACGTTTTTTAGTTTTAAGCCCCTTAATAAAGTCACCGCATAAGCGATAATCTCCGCATCAATCGCGGGATGATTGGAGCCAAAGGCTTCGGCGCCAAATTGATAAAACTCGCGAAAACGGCCCTTTTGCGGTCGTTCATAGCGAAACATATTGCCTAAGTAATAGTATTTTTGTGGTAACTTAGGCTCAGCGTATAGCTTGTTTTCGATAAAGGCTCGGACCACCCCAGCGGTGCCTTCGGGTCTTAAGGTATTCATGCGACCACCGCGGTCTTTAAAGTCGTAGGTTTCCTTGCTGACAATATCGGTGTCCTGCCCAACACTGCGGTGAAAAAGGGCTTGTTGTTCAAAGTGCGGGGTTCTGATCTCTTGGTAATTAAACAAGCGCGAGACTTTTTGAATTTGTTTTTCTATCGCTTGATAATAGCGAATATCACTGGTGATATCATAGGTGCCTTTCATGCGTTTAATCATGGTTTCACTCCTCAACTATAAAAAAATCACCCTTAGAATCTAAGGGCGAATCATCCGCGGTACCACCTTAGTTCCGGTCAACAAACCGGCCCTTAGGCTTTAACGCAGCCATACGTCTTTTCCTACTTAGATTCAGAAAAGCCCCTCAGAAATGTCAAGTATCAACGATTATCCAACGCTTTCAGCCGTGGCGTTGTTCTCTTTAGATAAGCCTTGATACGCAGTTTCCGCTTCGGTTGCCTTCATTATAGCTTTTTCCCATAGGGGTGTCAATGTCAGATATAAAAAACGCTTGTTTTTTTGCACAAGCGTTAAGTGGTTTTGGGTTTATGGTCATTTTTATCGGGTAAAAACCGGCTCGGTTTATCATAGATAAGGATATAGTAATAACCGCTTAATAAAATGATATGGCTAAACATCAAAGAATAATAGCCCATCGGAAACATCGCGGTATAATAATAAATCCCGCCAAAATTGGCTTCTTTTTGATAGCTACCGATAATGTCATGATGATCAATCATCGCGC
Source organism: Mollicutes bacterium (assembly GCA_003558105.1). GTDB lineage: Bacteria > Bacillota_I > Bacilli_A > Izemoplasmatales > Izemoplasmataceae > B1SED10-225. The sequence goes on from PWMS01000118.1 coordinate 44,699, forward strand.
TGATGGTCGCATCATAACTAACTTCAATCGCGTTATTTTCACCCATGATATCCACCACAGTAACGATTAAAGGAAATGATTCACTAAGCGATAACAAAACATTATCATGATCGTGAATAACCACATGATCACCGGGCTTAAGCGTATCTAGATTAGGTTCCTTAATACGGGTTATTTTGGTATTCAAGGGTTGATCGATCGGTTGTTCTGGTAAAATCGCTTCGATATAGCTGTGGGAGAGTATCCGGTATTGATAGGTATTATCATAAAAGTATAAACTTTTAACAACCACATTGATAACCACCAAAGCAAGCAAAACATAAAAAAAGATTAAACTTAGCCGCATCGGCCATGTTTTGGCTTTAGTCACACGAATGCGTGGGGTTAAAAATAATAAAATCCGTTTTATTTTTTTAAAAATATTTTTCATAGAATTAGTCTTTCTTTGCCGCAGCCGCTTTGGTTTTATCGTGTTTAATCAAAGCGATGACGCCAATAATGACCCCAGCGTTTACCACTAAGGCTGCCAGTCCAAAGGGGCTTTGTAAAAAGCGAATCACAATGCCGATGTTGGGAATAGTGATCATGTAAGAACCTAAAATATCATCTTCGCTAAGCATCCAGGTATCAGGGGTCACGTTACTTGAATCTTCAAAATGTCGGTGCGTACGGATTCTTAAATCCCCGGCATTATTTTCTTCAATGCTGTAAATATAGTGGGTGACGACTTCTTTGTTGCCATCAAAGTTAAGGTCGGCTTTAAAGGTGATGATATCGCCTACTTCTAAGTTTTCTACATCGGGTCTTGTTACAACAACCACATCATCCACATTAATCACAGGTTCCATACTGCGTGTTAATACCACGTATGGTTTGAATCTGAAGGTATGAACAGTTTGTTCGGGGATAAAGGTTTCAAATAGAATATAAAGCGATAAAAATCCTACGATCACAAAGAATAGGACGGTTTTTATCCAGTAAACTACAGTATTCTTACTTTTCATCTCTTTTTCCATCTTAATCCCTCCGTTCATCCTTTTATATTACCATTAAATAACGCAACGAAAAAGCGCAACGAACCAATCGTTCGCACGCTTTATTCAAGGCATCGTTTTAATCAATCTGAGTCCAGTCACGATTCCACCCACTATCAACACCTGGTTCACGGGTTGGATTATCGCGTTTGGCTTCATATGTAATACCATTATTAGTAACAAGGTCACC
>PWMS01000012.1 GCA_003558105.1 Mollicutes bacterium
ATCGGTGTTCTGGTGATATATTTCGTTGTATTGCTTGATCAGGCCGTAACCGCCAGCCGCGGATATTACCATTCACTGTTTCTTTTCCTGATGTTGCACGTTTTTTTCACTGCTACATTCCGTTTTATCCTGTCAACCCGGATAATAAGGAAAATACATAACCGGGAAATAGGCTTCAATACAATCATTATTGGCAGTCAGAAGAGGGCATCAGAAATTGCCGGTGAGCTTGAATCGCAAAAAAAGTCAGCTGGGAATAAACTTATCGGGTTTGTAAATGTCAGCAATCACGATGACTATCCATTGGGAAAGCACCTGCCACACCTTGGAAGTTTCGACAGGGTAAAGGAGATAATTGAGGAGTACGGTGTGGAAGAGGTTATTATTGCCATGGAGTCGAATGAACATTTGAAGATAAGCAGGATACTCAACGATCTTTACTCAACCGACGTTATAGTAAAGATTATTCCTGAAATGCATGATATTCTGCTGGGATCGGTGAAGATGACATCAATATTCGGCACCCCCCTGATTGAAATACAATCAGGTCTGCTTCCGGTGTGGCAGCAATCGATCAAACGCTTCCTGGACGTTGTTGTTTCAGTATGCTGCCTTATACTTCTGTCTCCTGTTTTCCTGACTACTGCAATAATAGTTAAGCTTACGTCAAAAGGGCCTGTTTTCTATAAACATGAAAGGATTGGACGCCACGGCAAGCCCTTTATGATGCATAAATTCAGGTCGATGTATGTCGACGCCGAAAAGAACGGCCCGCAACTCTCGTGTAAGGATGATCCGAGGATAACACCTTTTGGCAGGTTTATGCGCAAGGTAAGGCTGGATGAGATACCACAGTTCTACAATGTGCTGCGCGGGTATATGTCACTGGTCGGCCCCCGCCCCGAGCGAAAATACTATATCGATCAGATCGTACGTAAGGCACCCGAATATAAGCTACTTCAGAAAATAAAGCCAGGCGTGACCAGCTGGGGGCAGGTGAAATATGGTTATGCGGAGAATGTCGGGCAGATGATAGAGAGGCTTAAATACGATCTTCTTTATCTGGAAAACATGTCTCTGGCCGTTGATTTTAAGATACTTATATATACCGTACTGATAATTATACAGGGCCGCGGGAAGTAATCTACAGCAGGCCTTCCTCTATCAGTTGTACTATTTCCTCTATAATTTGGTCCTCGCCAAAGGGGTCATATTCTGTCTTAAGGTTATATCCGAAAAGTCTCCCCAGTGATTGCCAGAATACGGCAGAGAATGCCCCCCTGAACTCCCGGACAATTTCATAGGATGTATGTTGGGTTTCCCGGTCAATTAGTTTAATCAGGATAACCCCCTGCGAAAATGTGAGCCTTTTCAGGTCATCTTCAAAATGGTTCCTAAGCTCTTTTTCGGCGTTTTTTATGAATTCATTCCTTTCTCTGTCAGTTTCCAGTTTAACCAGCTGTTCACTGTACCTTCGGAACATGGCTCCGGCGATCCTGGCATAAGGATAAACTCTCTGCACATTCCGTACTGTCCGGTTATAACGGTAAGCCTCCAGCCTGTTGCGAAACTCCCTTTCTGCCACCACATTAACAGCCGGAAGCTCAATAATGATAAGCGTATCACCATTAACAACCCTTGCAGTATGAGTGTTGCCCCTTATAAACTCAACCTCCTGGGCATTAAGCCCGCTTAGTCCGGCTAAAAGGAAAAATACACATATATATAATACACTGCGTACCATAAAAAAAAGCGTCCATTTATTGGTGAACGCTTTAATATACAAAAAATTTCAGCGGTGTCCAGGCATATCTACGAAGCAGCCCGGAGCTTTCCCAGTCTTGCTTTCTCAAGCCGCTGGTGTGCATATTCCAGCGTAAGGTGAAATTCTTCCTGACTTCTTTCTGACGATGGGATCTCATACATTGCATCAAGCATTATCGCCTCACAGATTGACCGCAACCCCCTGGCTCCTAACTTGAACTCTACGGCCTTGTCAACTATGTAGTCAAGAACACCACTATCAATTACAAGCTTCCTGTTGTCCATCTCAAAGAGCTTGGTATATTGCTTCACAAGTGAGTTTCTGGGTTCGGTCAGTATCTGCCTGAGTGCGTCTCTGTCAAGAGGGTTAAGGTAGGTAAGTACCGGCAGCCTGCCCACCAGCTCTGGAATCAGCCCAAAGCTTTTAAGATCCTGTGGTGCGATATACTGCAGAACATTATCACGATCAATACGGCCCTTTTTACCTGCCCCGTAGCCAATGGCATTTGCCTGCATCCTCGACATTATTCTTTTCTCAATCCCATCAAACGCACCTCCGCAGACAAAAAGGATCTTCTGTGTGTTGATCTGTATCATCTTCTGCTCAGGATGCTTCCTGCCACCCTGTGGCGGGACATTAACAACGGCACCTTAAAGAAGCTTCAGGAGTGCCTGCTGTACACCCTCTCCCGAAACATCCCTGGTAATTGAAGGATTGTCAGATTTACGGGCTATTTTATCAAGTTCATCAATGAAAACTATCCCCCGTTCGGCCGCAGCAACATCATAGTCAGCTACCTGCAACAGCCGTACAAGAACGCTTTCAACATCCTCACCGACATACCCGGCCTCAGTGAGAACCGTAGCATCAGCAATGCAAAACGGCACCTTCATCATCCGTGCTATGGTACGTGCCATAAGGGTCTTACCGGTTCCCGTTTCTCCGACCATAACTATATTGGACTTTTCAAGTTCCACGTCATCATTCTGGTCGTCGTTGCGGGAAGTTTCGTAGTTAATCCTCTTATAGTGGTTGTAGACAGCCACGGAAAGCACCTTTTTGGCATCCTCCTGGCCTATAACATATTGGTCAAGGAATTTATTTATTTCTGCCGGCTTGAAAAGCTCAAATGAGGGAATACTTTTCTTCTCCCTAAGGGTTTTTTCTTCGTCGATAATAGATTGTGCCTGGCCAACGCACTTTTCACATATCTGGGCATCAATCCCGGATATAAGGAGTTCCACCTCTTCCGAAGCACGACCGCAAAACGCACATTTCTTTTTCTCCTTTGACATATCGTTTCTTTTCCGCCTACTGTTACTTTTCAGCTTTTTTATTTGAAACCAATACCTCATCAATCATTCCGTACTCCTTTGCCTCCTCGGACGTCATCCAGAAGTCTCTGTCAGCATCCTCCCATATCTTGTCATAATCCTGCCCGGAGTGACGGGCAATTATCTGGTACAGCTCCTTTTTGATCTTCTGAATTTCCCTGGCTGTAATTTCAATGTCTGAAGCCTGGCCTTCCGCACCACCCATTGGCTGGTGTATCAAAATACGGCTGTGTTTCAGGGCTGTTCTCTTTCCTGCAGTTCCTGAACTGAGAAGAACTGCGCCCATTGAAGCGGCCATTCCGGTGCATATTGTTGCTACATCAGGGGCTATGTATTGCATGGTGTCATATATACCAAGCCCTGCATATACTGAACCACCCGGAGTGTTTAAGTATATCTGGATGTCCTTCTTTGGATCGACCGATTCCATATACAGGAGCTGAGCCTGGATTATGTTTGCAACATAATCATTGATAGGGACACCAAGGAATATTATCCGGTCCATCATCAGGCGGCTGAAAACGTCCATTGTGGCTACGTTCAGCTGTCTTTCCTCAATAATTGTCGGGCTGATGTAGTTACCATATACAGATGTGTAATCATGCATGGTAATACTGCTTATACCCCTGTGCTTGGTGGCATATTTGTGAAAATCATCCGTTCTGCTCATGATATGTTATTTTTCAGTTTCTGATGAGGGCTCTTCCACCCCCTTTTGCTTCTTGTACTTTTCTGTTACCAGTTTTACAAAGTCGTCATATCCTGTTTCAACAGTGTTCAGGTTTATTTTTTCCCTGAAAAGTTCTAAAAGTTTCTGGTCAAACAGGTGGTCATAAACCTTTTTGACCTCCTCCTTGTTACCGGATATGTTTTTCACATACTGGTCCAGTATATCCTGCGGGACATTCTCCTGGCCATATTGTTTGAGCTGAGCCCTTATAAAGTCCTCCAGCTGTTTGTTAACCTCTTCGGGCTTAACCTCGATCTTGTATTCCTTTATCAGGTAGTTCTCCAAAAGCTGCCACCTGAAAGAATCAGAGAACTGGTCAAACTCGTTTTCGACCTTCTCTTTTGAAAGTTCCTCCTTATTGGTGAGATCGTAAGAGCACAC
>PWMS01000119.1 GCA_003558105.1 Mollicutes bacterium
AATACCAATGAACAATATTTAATCGGATGAATTAATTATAATAGGTATTTATTGTCACATACATAATAAAACTGATCATTATGAAACATATTTACAAACTTGCAAGGATGCATCAGGTGTTATCTGGCAAAACGGACGTTAAAAAACAACTACGCGTCTTACTGGCCATGATGGTTCCGTTTTTGATTTTAAGTGCCTGTATGGATGATGATTTTGACGGCGAACTAAGAGATGTTTGCCCCAAGATAGAAAACCATACTCCGGGTACATTGGATGAAAGTGTTCCGCTAAACAGCGATATCACCATCCTTTTTAATAAAGAAATGAAACCTGAAAGTTTTAATGAAAGCACCTTTATCGTGCGTGATGCGAATGGAGCAATCGCCGGCAATATTAGTTATGCCAATAAAGAGGCTACATTCGTTCCTACAGCTTATCTTCCGGAACTATCTGATATTACTGTAGAGATTACTACAGAGGTATATGACCTCTATGACTTCACGATTGAAGAGGCCTATCAGTGGACGTTCTCTACCGGTACCCTGGATGATATTTCATCTCCTTATGTGGTCACAACAATACCAGATGATGGCGAAGAAGACGTTTTTGTTACAACGACTATCTCGGCCATCTTTAATGAAGCTTTGGATCCTTCATCTGTTGGATCAGAAAGCCTTTCGCTCACAAACCTTGATAATGGCCAGAGCATTGTCGGAACAGTTTCCTATTCTGATATGGTTATTACCTTTACACCGGCTCAGGACCTTGATTATGATACCAACTATGAAGCAGTTGTTGCAGCAGGTGTTGCAGACACAAACGGAAATGTTTTTGAGCAGGAATATTTATGGCAGTTCAAAACAGCCGAAGAGGTATTTGATGAAGTTTTTCTGCCACTAAATATTGGAGAAATTAGTGGATATGCCATCCTTTCAGGTTCCTATATTAATAACCTTGAAGGCCAAACGTTGATAACAGGAGATGTTGGTATTTATCCTGGTGTGATATCAGACATCACCGGCATAGCAGCTGGCGATGTGGACGGTGTGATATATGCAACAGAAGCTGATCCCATTCCCGGTTTGCCACAAAAACTTATCAGGGATAAACTCATTCTTAAGCAAGCATACATGAATGCCGAGGATGCAGATGATCCGGCGCCACAGTTCCTTTCCGGTGACCAGGGTGGCAAAACCCTGACCTCTGGAATTTATAGTGCGCATACACTTAACATATTTGACGGTGACCTCATTCTCGACGCCGCAGGAAATCCATATGCATTCTGGATCTTCCAGGTAGAATCACTGCTTGAGACAGGTGGAACGGGAGGAAATATCATACTGACAGGTGGTGCTGATCCCGAGCGCATTTTCTGGCAGGTGGGTGTCCGCGAAGTTATGGGTCCCAATGTACTGATTGGAGAAAATACCGAATTTGTTGGTACAATTCTTTCAAAACAAGGTATCAGTGTGAAATCAGGTGCAAGTGTTACCGGTCGCTTGATGGTTAAAGATGGTGGCGTAAGACTAAGAAATGCAACCATCGCAATTCCCTGACCCGAAGACATGTATGGATTCAAAAAAAAGAAAAAGACATGAAAACACACAAATATAATCTCGATAAGATGTTGAAAGAAACCAAAATAAATCATATAAGTAAGCTAATGGTATTTAGCCTGCTCTTTTTGATGCTTGCACCGGTTTTACATGCTCAGGAACAAAATGAGCAGGAAGAAGCCCAACAGGTATATACAATGCCTAAATGGCTTTTTGGAATTGCCGGAGCAGCCAACTTTAACTTCTATGAAGGGACAACACGGCACCTGAGTGCCGACTCTTACATGGATGGACCTTTTATGGCTCCCGCAGCCTTTCATGAGGGATCTGGTATTAAACCATATGGTGCCGCTCTTATTGAATATCGTTTAAACGATATGTGGGGAATCAATCTGAATTTTGGATATGACGGGCGCGGCGGTTTATGGGATGAAATTATGGCCCCGTGTGATTGCCCTTCCGAACTGGAAACAAACCTTAGCTATCTGGTTTTTGAACCATCGCTTAAGTTTGCTCCATTCCGCAAAAATTTTCACATTTTTGCAGGTCCGAGGCTAAGTTATATTTTTAATCACGATTTTACCTATACAAGAGAACAGCAATTTCTGCCCGATATCTGGTCACACGAAGCGGAAATGCATGAGATGAACGATCTGCTGATATCCATGCAGGTTGGAGCAGGTTATGACATCATGTTGTCAAAACCGGGCAGACAAACCAAATGGCTGTTAACGCCATTTGTGTCTTTCCATCCATATTTTGGACAAGAACCAAGGGGTATAGAAACATGGTCAATTACTACAATAAGGGCAGGCCTCGCATTGAAAGTGGGTCGTGGAGTGCCTGTACCATTGCCACCACCGGAACCGCCTCCCATCGTTGAAGAGATTCCGGAGCCGGAAGAAGAACCCGAAATCACAGAACCTCCGGTTGCTTTCACAGTCATGGCACCATTATCCGCAGCAACTGTTACCAGCAATGAAGTATATCCTTTGAGAAACTACATCTTCTTCGATGAAGGAAGCAGCAGCATCCCAAATCGTTATGTTAAGCTAAACCAGGCAGATGCTGAAAGATTTAGCGAAGCGGACCTGCCAAACCGGAATGATATTCGCAGAAACAACCTGAGAAACAATCAAATGACCATTTATTACAACCTTTTGAATATTCTGGGTGATCGTATGCGCATTAATCAGAACACTTCCATCACGTTAAGTGGTTCTTCAGCAGCACAGGGACAAGCTGCAGGTTTACAGCAAGCGGAAGCCGTAAAAGAATATCTTGTTTCAGTTTTCAACATTGACCCGCAAAGAATAACAACAAGAGGTTCAGACTGGCCGCAAACACGTACATTCAGGCATGACCAGCAATCAAACCCTGATTTGAGATTAGAAAGTGATCGTAGGGTAGAGATACTGACCAACAGCAGTGACCTCCTGATGATCGATGAGGGTCACCTTTCCGGGAAATTGAAGCCGGTTAAGATCTCGTGGCCTGATGTAGACTACACCAAAGATCATATTGTTTTTAACCTTTCCAACGCAGAAAGGTATATGAAGGAATGGTTTGTTACACTTACTGACCCCGAAGGCAAGGAGATGGAATTCGGCCCGTATACTTCAAGCAAAGAACGCGTTTCCGGTGCCGAAGTGCTTGCACAAGGTTCTGCAGGAACCTATCAGGTTGTTATGAGAGGGGTATCTCTTGAAGACTTTGAGTTTACACAGGAGAGTACGATAGATCTGCAACCGGAACTGTTTGAAGAAGAAAATGTGGTACACTTTAGCATTTTATTCGATATGGATATGTTTGATATTCCTCGCGTGTACGAACAATTTCTTGTTGATAATGTTGCACCATATGTCCCCCCAAATGCAATAGTTGTTATACAAGGACATACAGACATTATTGGTACTCCTGAGTACAACCAGGCGCTGTCGATGCAAAGGGCTAAAAGGGCAAAAGAACTGATTGAGTCAGCATTGATAAGCTATGGAATTACCGATGTTGATTTTGAAGTGGAAGGCTTTGGAAAGACAGAAGAGGAAACACCTTATCCAAACCAATACCCGGAACAACGCTTCTATAACCGTACAGTGATTATCGACATCACCCCTCGATAGGGATGTGCGTATTGGCTTGTTTGCTTTTAACAGGCAAACAGCAAAAAAGAGAGTCGCAGCATGTTGAAAAACACACTGCGACTCTCTTTTTTCACCTGATTCCTTCTGACAGCAAGAGAGACCTTCTTACTTTCTTTGCTATCTTTGCAAAAAAACAACCATGTCCGGAACTGCACAACTGTCTTTTGTCCCACTGGATGCCTGGCTGCCGCTGTATCACAACTTTTTGGTAGTTGCAGGCCCCTGCAGCGTAGAGAACAGAGAGCAGCTGGAAACAACGGCTAAAGGACTTGCTCAGCTGAAAATGGTACCGGTTTTGCGGGCAGGTGTCTGGAAACCCCGTTCCAGACCCGGGCATTTTGAGGGAATCGGCGCAGCTGCGTTGCCATGGCTGCAGGAAATCAAAAACGAAACC
>PWMS01000001.1 GCA_003558105.1 Mollicutes bacterium
ATTTCCGTTGAACCAAGGCCATACGTCCCCAAGAATTTCCATTTCCTCTTCGGTAAAGCCTGAGACCACATCTTGGTCATATAAATCATTGCGCGCTTCGAAGGCTTCGATCCAAGCATCGGAGGTGAAATTAAACTGTTCACCATCCCAAGTGTTATACCCAACATCTTCAAAATCTTGCGTGGGCCAGATGGAAGCAAAGTCTAAATCACCAAACCATGGATCGATACCATAAACGATATCGTTTTGGCCGGCTTGACGGATTTGAATCGCTAAATCGACCATGTCATCGTATTTCCAGTCTTTATCGGGTAAGGGGATGTTGTAGTTTTCAAACAAGGTCATGTTTATATAAATCCCTTTAATAAATTGGAACGACGGGATGGCATAGCGTCCTTCACCATATACAGCGGTATCTTGAATATTTGGATAAACCAAATCGGTATCAGGATCGGCATCCCAGTATTCAGAAATATCCAAAAGCATGCCGTTACTATAGCCGGTAGGAACATTGTCAATCGCAAAGACATCTGGTAATACACCCGCAGCTTGGGCATTCAATAAGTTGCCTGTAAATGTTTCGCCCGCCCCGGTAATGTCCTTCCGCAACTCAACTTGAATATGAGGGTTTTCTTCCATAAAGGCATCGATTAAGGCTTGATTTAATTCCTGATCGCCCCAATCGGCGTAACTCAAAATGATGTCGCCTTTAGAACCGCCACCGCCGTTACCACCGGCGCAAGCAGCCATCGTCAAACCCAACATTACAAGCATGGTTAAAAGCATCAGTTTTTTCATCTAATTATCCTTTCATTTAACGTATGTTTAATAGGTAAGCGGAGGGCAGAGATTCTGCCCTCTATACATGAAGTTTACTACAGTTTTTAAAACCATAGTGGAGAAGATATTACATGTCTCATAATGATTATCGGAGAGAAGATCATTATGTTGCTTCGCCTACCCGAACATCGTTTCTAAATTAATACTACTCTATAAAGTCGCCGTTTTCAATGAGTTCAGCGTCAACAAAATCATCGCCATCGTGTATTTCAAGCATGACGTTATCTAAAGTAAAGGTTTGTGGGCCTTCAAGACCGCTGAAGAGCATGCCCATCTCAAGTTTAAACTGGCCTAAAACGCTATAGTCAACCTCATCATCATCTAAGGTAAATTCAAACTGGAACGTTTGCATCTCGTTGGTAACCGTTAAAGTTTCGAGATGATATTCGGTCCAACCACCTACAGAATGACCAATCGCAACATTGAAATCGCCTTCAACACTAGCTTTGGCATCAAAGGTGACGCGATAAGTGGCGCCTTCTGTAAACTCAATCGAACCTTCGTTATCTTCACCGGTACCTAAAGCATAAGCATCTTGGATAATTTGAACATGCCAGTTTTCCCAAGTGTTAATCTCATTAAGGACTAAGACTAATTGATCATCGATGTTGTTGATGTTGCCTAAAGTCCCTTCCCAGAAGTTTGTAAAAGCACGCCAAGCCTCAGGCGTCTCACCATATTTGGTAAAGTCGCCGTTTTCAATCAATTCAGCATCGACGAAATCATCGCCATCTAAGACTTCAATCACAACATTATCTAAGGTAAAGGATTGAGGGGCTTCTGAATCAGCAAACAGCATACCCATTTCAACTTTAAACTGGGCTAAAACGCTATAATCTTCCTCATCGTCATCGAGGGTAAACTCAAAGGTAAATTCTTGCATCTCATTGGTAATTAAGAGACCTTGTTCCTCGTGATAAGGTGTCCAACCGTCACCAGCATGACCAATCGCGACGTTGAATGCCCCTTCGACGCTTGCTTTGGCATCAAAGGTTACACGGTAAGTTTCACCGGCGGTGAACGCAATCGAACCTTCGTTATCTTCACCAGTACCTAAGGCAAAAGCGTCTTGAATCATCTGAATTTTCCAGTTTTGATCCATGTTGCTAATATTTTCAAGTTCTAAAACCAATTGGGTGTCAATAATGGAAAGTTCACCTGCGGTGTCTTCCCAATCGTTTAAGAATGCACGCCAACCGTAAGCCGGAAGTCTCATGCCGGTATCCTCAGCTTCAAAGACGCCGTTGACGATGAGTTCAGAATCAACAAAGGTGTCATCTTCTAAAATTTCAATCATGACGTTGTCTAAAGTGAAGGTTTGTGTACCATCTTCACCTTCGAACAAATTGCCCATCTCTAGTTTAAATGCTGAAAGCATATCGTAATCGCCATCTGCATCAAGGGTAAATTCAAAGCTAATGGTTTCCATATCAGTCGTAATGGCGACATTTTCTTCCATATGATATTCATGCCAGCCGCCAACTTCATGACCAAACGCCACATTGATGTCGCCAGCCACAGAGGCTTTGGCATCAAAGGTTACGCGGTAAGTTCTACCGGCTTCAAGTTGCATAGAGCCTTCGCCAGCTTCATCTTCCATACGTAAAGCTTCAGCGTCTTGGATAATTTGAATATTCCAGTTTGCTGAGGTATTAATATTAGAAACACTTAAGACCAATTGACCATCAACAACCTCAAGGTCACCTTCGGTGCCTTCCCAATCGTTAACGAAATAACGCCAGCCATAATCGGCACCTTTAGGGAGGTCCTCACGTGGCGGTTCAACGGTAATAATACGGGTTTCAACGGTTTCATTGCCCGCTTCATCACTGACAGTATAAGTCAATTCATACTCACCTAAGGTATCCGTATCAACTTCGCCGGTGATATTACTCATATCAATTTCGATATCGCCATCAACGTTATCAATAACGCTAACGCCTTCGAGTGGATTAAAGTCGTCGCCTTGATAAATAGTCTTATCGTCGATACCTTGAATAACCGGTGGGACGGTATCGACGATTTCATCGATTTCTTCGATAACAATGTTGTCAAGATAGACCGTGGTCAATAGGTTATCGGTACCTAGTTCTTGACTAGGAACGGTACCAAATTCAAAGATCATTGCACCGTTTTCATTGGTTTCAAGATCCATGATAAATTGGAAACTATACTCTGTCATGGTGTCATCTAAATCAACGATTACAGGGACTGCTGGTTTAAAGTTAGTAAACCAAGGCGCTCCGTCCAATAATTCTCCCACTTGCACGTGAATGGCACGTGGGTCTTCAGCGCGCGCCTCAAAAGTTACTTGATAAGCTTGACCTTGAACGAATTCAATGCCAATATTTTCAAGTCTGGGTTCCCAGTATCCACCAGAAACACCGGTTACTTCGACTCTTAACTCGCCATCGACGACTTCAAAGTTTCCGGTGCCGCCTTCTAAGCCAGTTGTGGTGGTCCAAAAGCTCATACCCATAGAGAAATCGCCATTCGGTAATAGTTCATCACCGACCATATCAGGGTCAACCTCAACGGTCACATAACGCGTGGCTTCGTTTGAAAGATCCTCGCTATCTTTGACGGTATAACGTAAGAAATACGAGCCCGTCTCACTGGTGTTAACCGAACCACTAACCACAACGTCCTCGCTAATGTCGTTGCCATCGTGATCGGTTGCGGTTACACCTTCCATCGGGTCAAAATCTGATTCAAGATAAATCGTGACATCATCGACGCCTTCAAAGACGGGCGCTGTGCGCTCGCCGCCACATGCGGACAATGTAAGGCCTAAAACTAATGCTAAAGCTAAAAACAAAATCTTCTTCATGAAACTGTCCTCCTAATTTTTTTTAATTCATATATATTTTAATATTTTTGTAGATGCCATCTCTGACTTGTATAGCCAAATCGCCACATATCACATCCCCTTCAATCGTTTTGGTGGTCTTATTGTTGCTCAAAACCATTTTGTGAATATCGCACGTCGTGTAAGTATCTTGCATTGATTGGTTGATGTAAGTAACGGTGATGTCTTTTAAGAAGGTAAAGGACAAAGTCTTATCGGATTTGAAAAATGCTTTGGAAAGCTTGGGTTCAAATTTCAAAACCAATTGACCGTCCCGTTCTTTAAACGGAACACCACCCGTCATCATGACGCTCCACATATGGATAGTCTCAACCGTTGATCCCGTCAGTCTTGCGAAAAAGCCTTGGCCATGAATTTTGGGATTGGGGTTGTTGGTTGGGACGATAAAACTACTATTTTCTAAGGTACTTCTACCATACGTTTTCGGATTCATAAAACAAACAAGATTGGTCTTAAGCGCTTCATAGAATGCGTCGTATAGACCGGATTTCAATAATCCCAGCAAATACTTATAATTCATGTGCAAGAAGTTACTTTCGCGTTCTAACCAGCCTTGGGTAAAGGCACGGATACGACCGATCTCATGGCTCTCTTCTTCTAAGCAACCACTGGTCTTATACATTTTCAAATGTGGATCATAGATATCGCTTTTTGTAATTTTTTCATGCATTTGACGTAATAACTCAGCATCAAAATTTACTTTCATAAGTCTCGCTGGTGATTCTAAAAAGTTTGGTAAGAAACGTTTTTTAAAAGCTTTTGGCTTGACCAACGGTAAGCCGTAATGGCCAATCGTCGGTTTGCCATCGGTGTTTAAGGCTTCGTAATCCGTCACGTCATAGGTGATAAAGGTAGGCACGATGCCATCGTTTTCATGATATAAACGCTCGAGATTAGCGTGCAAGCTTTTCGATAGGGCTTTTAAATATGTCTGCACAAGCCCTGAATCTAGGCTTTTAAATTCGCCGCACAAACCGAAGCGCACGTCTTTTCGGTATGCCTCTCTAGCCTTGAGGCGCGCGGCGTAGGTCGTGGCTTGTTTTAAGGCTTCAAAGAAATTATACATTTCGATCGGTAAGTTTAGGGTAGCGTCTTGATGATGTTTGATGAGATAATCGACAATTCTTAGCGTTTCAATCGTCTCACTGACACCAGAGCCGAATAAACCGGGCACCCCGTTCATCGCATCGTTCCATCCTGGTTTGTTGGCTTCCATTTCGATGCCATAGCCTTCGGGGTCTAAAAGGCTGTGTTTATTCATCGTCAACGACAGCAATTTAACATAGAGATTGGAGTGGTAGTATTCTTCGTTAAGTTTGGCAAAGTTGCTGGCGTGAGGATCAAGCTTTAAGCGTTTGATTTTTTCTTTATCAAAGTGTCGGAGACTGCCGTATTGACGAATTTGGCCGCGCGTATTGATGACCGCTTTTTCGCTTTGTTTTAAAACGCTGATCGGCGATTCAAAATATAAGAAACTTTCATCCTTATATAACAGTTCTTTCATTCTTTCGGGATAGATGCTTTCGTAGCTTTCTACCAAGTCGAGGACATAGCTGAAATGATCGCTCCAAAAACCTTCGCCAAAGGCGGCGTTTATATTGGGATGAGACTGGTTGATGATATCGTCCAAATACGCTTTTTCACTGGTTTTGACTTCAATGTTATGGTTTTCTACATAATTGACAATTTTACCTGGGGTAAATGGGGTTTTAAAGAAACCATTTAAAGCGTCCGCTTTTTTGAAGTGTTTGTCGATGAGTTTTTGGGCCGTTTCTTTATCCAAAGTGTATAGGGTGCCGTTCACCGACAAGGGGTTATACCCATCAAGCTGAATCAATGAGGCAAAATGATGGATGTTAAAACGTTCGACATTTTTATTGATAAAGGTATCCATACGACGGTTTTGACAGACGTCTCTGAAGTTGCCGGCCCCTTGAGAATAGTATTCGGGGGCTAAAGAGAAATAATTGTAGTCGCGTTCTAAATCGCCATGACGACGCGAATAAAGATGATAGATTTGTTTGCCAATTTCAATGGGGTAGCCGCCGCGCAAGAAATTATCTAAGTAATTTTGTTTGATGTATTCGTTGAACATCGGCAAGGCGGTATCCGTTTCGACATCTTTTAGTAGGGTTTCAATAACCATTGAAGCTTCTTGTTCTTTATCGTTGAGGCGATTGTTTGAGGTGAGACGCTTCAAGACACTTTTTAGCGTCCGGTAGCTCTCCGCGTGTCCGCTGATCGCATGCAGTGTGCGCGTTTCACCAGGCTTTAATTTCATTGTATATGGAATAAAGCCACAGGGAATTTTATTGGCCGTAACTTGCGTTGTTTTAAGGATATCGTTCAAGGCGTTTTCATTAAAATGAACGGGGATACTCTTGGAACTGTTATAGCCAAAGATGAGGTCTTGGTCGATGATAGGCGTGATCATTTCGCCCTCGATAAGACCTAGATAGAAGTTGCCACTTTGATTTTCTTTGACTTCACTTGAATCGTTGGTTGAAGCTCTTAGTTTATAATAAGCTAAGTTATCATCAAGATGATTGACATCCATCCAACTGGCTAAGAGATTGGAGCTCGATTTGAAATTTTCGTTATGAACACCGGCTGGAAAGATTTGTGTGATACCATCAAGCATCTCAATCGTCTTGGCGGTTTTACCGATATTTTCTACTTCCACTTTTCTAACCAAGCCTGCGAGTGGTTCGTTGACCAAACCGAAGTAGGTAATTTTAGTTTTAATCCCTAAGCTTTCGTTGCTTTCAATAAGGCTTAAAGAGGTTTTATTAACACGCATTTCATGCGGTAAATCTTGATCGCCTTTAAACGCTTCATAAGGCATCCCATCAATTTTATAGAAGGTGCGGAACCCAATGGTTCCCACCGTTTCATACGCTTTGTTTGCGGGGGTAAATTCCATGATGGGATTGGCTTTGTCTTTTAATCCGTACCCACTGATGGCTTGGGCTCTATTGACGTAAAAACTCCAAAGCGGAATGCCTTTTTTACCAGCCACCCCCGGCAAAAAATTCGCAAAGGTTTTTTGCCTGTTATAATTTTTGATCACAAAGGTCGAACCTTCAAAATAGTAATCCTTCATTGTCTACACCTCGATTGTTATTGTGACGATACTGCGTTTTTTTATAACGCACGGATAGGTCATGGTTTTGTCGCTTAGTTCGACCGTTTGGTCTGTTTCACTTTCATTTTGGATGACGATGACTTTCGATTGGTCGGGATTGCAAAAAGCCACGTGATGTAAATCTGTCTTTTCTGAGATGGTTTCAATGCGTTTAGCACCGGGTTTGATATGCTTGGAAAAATGGCCAATCGCATAATAAGAGCTATTAAAATGGACGGTGTCACGCTTGGTATCGGCGATAATCGGCGCATCACAATAATTGCCGACGTGATTGGGCCCACCCATTTCATTTAAAACTAAATTCCAGTCGATATAGCCCTCACAATAGTTATTAAAATCGCCAATCATATTGCGCGCGTAACGCTCGGCGGTATCAAACGCACCGAGTTTAACGCCGCCTTCGATACAACCTTCTGTAAATAGGATATGTTTATCGGGATAAAGGTTATGAACCGTCGTTAAATTTTCAAAGGCTTCACTAACATACCAATGAATACCGGTACCCCAAATGTAGGCGCGCGCTTTTTCATCGCCCATCGTGACTTTGACACGATCAACGACGATATCGCGGTTGTGATCCCAAATCACAATCCCAACATCTTTATAGGGTGAGGATGTTAAAGTCGGGCCTAGGTAGTCTTTCACAAAGTCACGTTCTTCTTTTGCACTATATTCACAAGAATCCCAGGTTTGGACCGCAGCGGGTTCATTTTGCACGCTAATCGCAAAGATATTTAAATCTTCGGCGCTAAATT
Organism: Mollicutes bacterium; assembly: GCA_003558105.1. Lineage (GTDB taxonomy): Bacteria > Bacillota_I > Bacilli_A > Izemoplasmatales > Izemoplasmataceae > B1SED10-225. The sequence continues at coordinate 7,610 of PWMS01000001.1, forward strand.
TTTCAATAAAGTGTACATAATAATCCGCCCAGGTTTGATAGTACGATGGTTTTAATTTTCCACCGTGATTCATGTCGTTGTTAGTCTTCATCCAAGCAGGCGGCGACCACGGTGAAGCGAGGAGAAGAATTTCTCCACCGCGGATCTTTTCAGCCGCTTTTATAGTTGGAATCACCCATTGTTTCTCACGGGCAATATCAAAGGTTTTAAGTTCTGTGTCGTAGGGTTCTACATAACTGTAGTTTTCAAGTGAAAAATCACAGCTATTAATGTGCACACGACCCAAGTTGTACCCCAGGCCTGAGTCGATATCAAAATAGGCTTTCAACACCTTATCTTGATTGGCTTTAGAAAGCTTATTTAACGTATATGTTGCGGCTTCAGTGAAGGCACCGCCAAAACCTAAAATGGTTTGGTAAGCCTTATCATTATTTAGAGTAATTTTACCGCTGGTTGTCTGTGTCTTTCGGTTGACCAAAGCATGCCGTAATGTCCCATAAAGTGAGGTTTCATAATGTTTAACCATGGTTTTCCTCCAGTAACGAAATCGTTTTCGTTTATAGAATATCATATTTGTAAACGTTTTACTATAACGTTTTCGGGTTTTATAAATAAGCGTTTTATTTTATAAATAAAGGGAATTTAGGCCCATAAAAAAGGAATGTCTAGGAGGATGAAAACTTGAACATTCCTTTTCAATCTATACGTGTTTTCTTAATGGTTTAGCGACTAATCTTCATCATAACTAAGGCCATATCCATAAGGATAAAGAATGGTTGTAGAATCGGTTTTATCTTGGAAGTACGACTGAGTTTTTGGCCAAGCAAACGATAAGGCGCCCTTGAAATCGCGGTCGCCATATAAGACACTGCTGAGTGCAGGTCCGCCTTCACTGCCTGGTAAGAAGATAGCAACGAGGGCATCAAAAGTCTCCTCAGTATCTTCCAATAACAAGGGTCTACCACTGGCGATAATCCCAATGACGGTTTTGCCTTCTGCTTTTGCTTCTAAAGCTTCTTGGTAAGCTGCCTCATTATCTGGGTGGGCTAAACCATTAAAAAGTGAAGGATTGTTGGTATCGCCTTGCCATTCGGTGTAAGGGACTTCGGTAAAGACAACCATGACAATATCGGCATCTTGATAGCGATCGACCAATTGTCCTGATTCGTTTTTTAGATGGGCTGAGAACGCTTCTAAAATCGAGCTGCCTGTGCCCAAACGAGCGTCTTGTGTGCCTTGCCAGTGCATCGTCCAACCACCACTCAGATAACCAACATGGTCGTGAGCCGGACCTGTAAGATAGATGTTTTCCGTTCCACTTAAAGGTAAGACACCGTGGTTTTCTAATAACACGAACGATTGCGCGGCGGCTTCTAAGGCCAGTGTTTTATGCGTGGCGGTGGCAAAATTATCTTCAGGCGCTAAACGATGAAACGGCGATTCAAATAATTGATTTTTATATTTGATACTCAAGATGCGGTACACCGCATCATCAATTCTTGATTCTGCGATATCGTTGTTATTCACAGCGTTGATGATTAAGCCGTGGGCGTCTTTCCAATCTTGAGGCAACATCAGCATATCAATCCCTGCATTGATGGAGGTCACCAGTTGTTGGTAAAACTGACCATCCAATTGATGAATGGCGTTCCAATCACTTAAGACGATGCCTTCAAAACCTAATTCTTCTTTTAAAACTTCTGTAATCCACGCATAAGAACCATGCATCTTCTCTCCTTGAATGGCGCTAAAGGAAATCATCACTGAATCAACCCCCGCATCAATCGCGGTGATAAATGGTGGCAGATGCCTTTTTCTAATGGTCGTTTCATCCAGCAACACATTGCCTTGATCAACGCCGCCATCGGTCCCACCATCGGCGATAAAGTGTTTTGCTGTTGCGACAACATTATGTTTTTGGAGGCCTTCGATGTAGGCGGCGGTTAGATGTTCGTGGATTTCGGGATTTTCGCTAAAACCTTCATAACTGCGGCCCCAACGAATATCATCCACCACGCTTAAAGCGGGCGCAAAATTCCAATGAATACCGGTGCTTTTCATCTCCCGTGCAGTCGCTTCCCCAATGGCTTTCATTAAAGCTTGATCATTGGCCATACCAAGGTTGATGTTGTGTGGGAAAATGGTCGCCCCATAAACATTGTTGTGGCCATGGACCGCATCGGTACCATACAGCAAAGGAATCTGGCTGCTAGAATTTAGAGCCGCCTCCTGATAACTTTTTACCATTTGATACCATGTATCGACATCATCATCGTAGGCATGCGGGTGTGAACCCCCACCGCTTAAAATGCTGCCAATGTTGTAATCCCGCACTTCTTGAGGTGTAATATATTTCTCTTCAGCTTGCAACATTTGACCGACTTTTTCTGCTAAAGTAAGTTCTTTTAGTAATGTCTCCACAAAGGCATCGGTATCGTTATCATTTTCTTGTTTTTCTTTATCTGAATCAACCATACTACAAGCGCTGATAAAAAGCATCATCGCCAGTAAAAATAAGCTTAGTCGTTTTTTCATAGTAACCTCCTAAAACGTTTTCGATGCCATTATATCACAGTTTTTTATTTGTCACGTACGTTTTTTAAAAAAATCTCTGTCAAATAATGACAGAGATTATTAGGGTTTACCAAGGGAGTGGGTCGTGGGCGATATGTTGATCGTAGAAGGCTTCGAGTTTTGGTTTTATATCTTTCGGAAATTCAAACGCCAAGGCCTTGAGATGATCGTTTAATTGGGCTTGATTTCGGATGCCAGGGATAATCGTGGTCACCGCGTCGTATTGCCAAATAAAACCCAACGCATATTTTGGTGATACGCGGTCGTTAAGGGTGGCTTTTAAAGACTCAATAAGATTGTGGCGACGATCTAAATCATCCTTTGTCCAGCGCGCGCGAATGTCGGTGAACGTGGAATGTTTATGGTATTTGCCCGCTAACCAACCAGAATCTAAAGGCACTTTGATGATGAGGGCGATGCCTTTTTTCTTCAAGGCATCCAAGTGGTCGCGACAGCTTTGTGAAAAGATATTAAAAAGCAATTCAACGACTTCGATATCATCCCGTTTTAAGACTTGCTTGATTTCTGAGGCGGTATCGATGCTCACCCCATAAGCTTTGATTAAGCCTTCATTTTTCAAGTCTTTTAAGATGTCAAAATGTTTGGTTTCGCCCGCCAAAATGCTTTGGTCGGGGTTGTGTAACAATACCGAATCGAGATAATCGGTCTGCAAGCGTTTTAAGGACCCTTCAATAGATGGTCTGATTTTGTCCTCGCCAAAATCGATGGTGCCATCGGGATGGTGTCCGAATTTAGAATTGATCACAACATCTTCTCTTTTGCCTTTTAAGGCTTTGCCTAAAATGGTTTCGCTGCGGCCATTGGCATAGTTGGGCGCGGTATCAAAAAAGTTAATCCCTTTTTTCAAAGCATCCCGGATTAAGGCGGTGCCTTCTGTTTCACTCATGGTTTTGCCGTGGGCTTTATTGCCGAGTGGCCAAGCGCCAAAGCCAAGTGGTGAGATTTCAGGACTGTTTTTTACATAGCTTTTTTTAATCATCATTTGCCTCCTATTATGATTCTTTATGATAGCACAAAATGATGGAAGATGAAAAAGATTGGATGCTAAAAGATTGGATGTGCACTAATATTTTTTAGCCATAAAGGGATCCACATACGCTTGGAAAGGCCCAAAACTTAGCCTTAAAAATCGCCGGAACTAAATCGGAACGGGTATATCGATAAATTTGAAGGTTAAAATCAGCCATTATCCTGAATGTTGAAACCATTGTTGGGATGATTTTATCGCGCTTAAATCAAGATCTTTTAAGGCAAAGGTTTGGTGAGATGGGGTCGATAAGACGGTGAAATTTAGGGTGGCTAAAGTACGGTAGCGTTGTAAGGGATTTTGTGTGAAACCGATTGTTTGAATATGTTTTTTTAAGGCGATATGGGTTTGTTTTGCTAAGCGGCGGGTTCTTAAAACCATGCAGATATCATCGTAGTAAACCCCACCGTTTTGATATCTTAAATACCCTAGATAAAGAGCGATAGGCATTGTGAATAAGATGATTAAACTAAGCGGTTCATAAAGATAAAGCGGCAGCAACAATAAATAGGGTATAAAGGACCGGAATAAATACCGTTTCAAGGCCCGTTTGGGCAAGGGTTCTAGTGAAAAGTTAAGGGCATATTGCGGTAAGAGGCGGGTCAAAAAAGCGTCGATTTGATGGCGTTTTAAGATGGGCATCAAGGTTACGTTGAATTTTGGTTCGTACTCGCTGCCCCCAGCGACATCGCATTCGATGGTCGCGAGTTTAAAGGGTTCACGTAAAATACCTTCGATGATACTAATCGCTTGAATCCGGTGGGCTTTTAACCTGAAGGTTCTTTTGACAATCAAGCCCCGGGTGATGATAATCTCATCTTCGTGGGTTTCAATTTTAAAGAAGGCGAATCGAATCAGATAACGGATGATCGACAGTCCCCAAGAAAAAATAAAGACCACCATGATGATAAGGACGATAATCAAGACACTCATCGCTAAGACAGAGTCATAAAGACGCTCTATCCAAGCCTCTGGGATAAACGCCAATGCTTGGGAAAACAACACCCCGACGATGGAAAAGATAACGCCAATGCCACCGGAGGTAACCCCCGCTAGCAACAAGACTTTAAAGGATAGGGCTACCACGGTTTTATAGTCAGGTTCATCGGTTTTTTCTGCTTTTGTTTGATCGCTTAGATACGTTTGAATACGCGTGGCTTCGGCTAGTTTTAACGCGGCTAAATACGCTTCGGTTTCTTGTTTTGACCCAGCGGTTTCTACTTTAAGAGAGGTTAAGTTAAAGATGCGTAAAATGAGGCCGGCTTCTTGGTTGGTGGTTTGAATGCGGGCACGTTTAATATAGCGGCGTTTTTTAATCAAAATACCGCTTTTGATATTAAGCGCATCATCGCTTAGGTTATAACGATAAAAAAACCAATTAAAGGCGCTGTAGATAGCGGCTAAGACTGAAAATATTAACGGTACGATGAAAAAACCGATGTTGAGTTCAGTGCTTTCGCCAAGCTGCATTTGTAGTAAAAACCAGATTAACAGTGGCACCAACCAACTTTTCAGCTGGTTTAAAAAGGTGATAAGAATCATTAAGGGGTGTTGGCGGCGGTAATCAGACATCTTCATCACTCAAAGCCGCCAAAGAAGAGATTTGTTTTCGTAAGTTACGGGCGGTATCAAATTTTAAGGCAGGAATTTTATGCCGTGTCCCCGCGGTAGAAATCGATAACGTTGCGAGATTAAAAAAACGCATGATCGGCCCGTGTTCGGTATCGACATGCTGGATTTTGGCCATTGGGATCAAACTGCGTTTAATCACGATAATCCCGTGTTGAATATCGATGTCGCGTTCGCTGATTTCATAGCCCCAATATATCATGCGTACAACCGGGATGATTAAAACTTGTACGATGCTTAAGAGAACTAGAAATACGCCTAAAATGATGAGGATGAAGAAGGGAGATGGCAAGAAAAAATGCCGGAACAAAACCGCCCCTATCATCACCATAAGGTAACAAAACATATAGATTAAGCCCTTGATACGCCATGCGGTAATGGCTTTAGGCGCTAGTCTTTCTTTTGGCCGGTCTAGTTTCATAAAATCCTCCTAAAAAAGGTGATATTATTTGACGCTATAATATCACCTTTTATGTTATCTCACAAGCTTTTACCCTTGGCAATCACGTCTTTGATAAAGACATCCACCAAGGTAGGGTCAAATTGACTGCCCGCATGGGTTTTAAGTTCTTTGATCGCTTCATCTTTTTGTAAGGCTTTGGCGTAAGGTCTTTCTGAACGCATCGCTTCATAGGCATCGGCGATGCAAATAATTCTAGAAACCAAAGGAATATCGTCACCTTTTAAGCCGTGGGGATAGCCGTTGCCATCGATGCGTTCATGATGGTAAAGGGCATGTTCGGCCAAATCGGAATACTGATCGGCCGCGCGTAAGATTTGATAACCGTTTTCGGTATGTTTTTTGATGATATCGAATTCTTCTTTGGTCAGTTTGCCAGGTTTTCTCAAAATCTCATCGGGGAGGGAAATTTTACCGATATCGTGGAATAAAGCGGCCATCTCTAGTTCGTTTAAGAGATCGTCATGAAGTTTTAGGGCTTCGCCAAGTTTTTTGGCGTAAGCCGCGACACGTTCGGAGTGTATTTTTTCTTCTTCGTATTTATCGGTCAAGGTTTTCATAATCGCACGGATTGTTTGGTTACGAGCGCTGATGCCTTCTGAGAGTTTCCTTTTGTACATCATATCTTCGGCGTTTTTCATGACCTCGCCAATGGCCGTATCATCGCTTTCTTTAATGTCATAGCCAACCGCGATCGATAAGTTGACGTTGTAGATGATTAATGCGGCGATGGCTTTGATTAAACGATCTTTTAATTCATCCATTTGGTTTTTATCGGTGTGATCGCGAATGATCGCAAACTCATCGCCACCAATACGCGCGACGGTGTCGCTTGTTTTGCTTTCTTGTTTAAGAATCTTCGCCACTTTAACCAACGCTTGATCGCCAACTTCATGACCATACGCGTCGTTAAGAATCTTAAGGCCATTTAGATCGATCATCATGACCGCTAAGGGGTAGTGTTTGGTATCGTCCATTTTGGCCAAGGTTTCGGCTAAATAACGACGGTTGTATAGTCCGGTTAAATGGTCGTGGAAACTTAAAAATTCAATCTCTTTTTGTTTCATTTTCGTTTCGGTGATATCACGACTAATCCCAACAGCCCCGATAACATGGTCAAATTCATCATACATCGGCGAGATGGAGGATTCAAAATAAATGATTTTGTCTTGCGTTGTTTTATAACGCCATTCATAACGACTAACATGGCCATTTAAGGCGTCGTCGTAAGCTTTATCGCGGGGCTGACCATCATCACCAAAGACGTCGATGACGGTTTTACCTAAGATATCTTCGGGATCATGTTCAATTTTATCTAAACCTTTTCCATATATTGACACAAAGTGCTTCTCTTTATCAATCTCAAAAATAATATCGGCGGTGGAGGCAACAACGCGTGAGAGACGCTGGGTTTCTTGGTTGAGTTCTTTGGTCAGTTTAACTTTTTCACTGACATCTCTAAAGACCAAGACAACGCCGATGATGTTTTTGGCCTCATCATAAATTGGGGTGGCGCTATCTTCGATATGGCGTTCATGATGGTTTTTCGTTACGAGTATGGTGTGGTTTTCTAAATCGACGCGCGCTTTTGTTTTAAGGACCCTTTCGACTGGATCATGAACGGTTTGTTTGGTCGCTTCGTTATAGATATTAAAGATATCTTTAAATGGTTTACCGATAGCTTCTTCTTGCGACCATTCGGTAATCTCAGCACTGACGGCGTTAAACGCCGTGATTATCCCTTGATTATCCGTACTGATGACCCCATCGCCGATGGCCATCAAAGTGGCCTTGGCTTCTTGTGTTTGTTGGTGGAGAATCTCGGCTTGACTTTTCCGGGTTTCTTCGGCTTCAATTTGATCGTTGATGACTTCGGTATAGACGATTAACCCACCGATACTACCGTCG
>PWMS01000053.1 GCA_003558105.1 Mollicutes bacterium
TATTTGATATCGTAAACACTGTGAGATGTTTTGCGGTAGTTTTCCATGATACCGCAAGCATACTAAAGTCTTCGCCTAAAGGCGAGGGATTTTCTCCCATTCCCCGTATGGGACATTAAACTGCTTATAAAAGGAGTATGTATGAGCATATACTATCTTCAAAACGCATTCAAAAAATAGGAAAAAAGAATCTCCTATTTTTACATACATAGAGTAAAATAAATTATCGACTATTTCAACACAGGCTCTAGGAATGACTTTCTCGTAAGTGTAATTATCAAAAAGTGCATTGCACTTAGGGCCCTCATACCCAAAATCTCACTTCACAAACATCATGCTCTTTGTCTCCACAAAGCCATCTGCTTCCAATCGATAGATATACAAACCACTGGATAATTCACTGGCATCAAATGTGACATCATGCCATCCGGGTGAGCGGGATTCATTGACAAGGGTTGTAACACGTTGACCTAGCATATTGTAAACAGCAAGATTAATTTGAGTCTGCTCCGGGACAGCAAAGCGTATTTGTGTGCTTGGATTGAATGGGTTGGGGTAGTTTTGGGAAAGGGTGAAATCTTCGGGAGTTTCTTGTGCATTATCTTCATCATCGATAGCACGAGTAGGCAAAGTTTCTACATCTTCCCAATGAAGAGCCGGATAGTTTTCAGTCAGTAGCCAAGTATCACTGAAATCGAATGCATTCATATATTCGTAAGCAAGCGTTCCAGTCATTTGATGTGTTGTTAAACCGGTTAGATCATCTGCTTCTCCGCTAGCTACACCTTCTGTCGATTCGCTGGTTTCGGTATCCCAATAGCTCATTTTGATGCTTGCTTCATTAAGTCCAGCAAAGCCGCCAACATCAATATTTCCAGAAGGCTTGCCCGTACTGTAAGAATATGTGATTTGTACATCATAATAGTCCCAGTTTCTTCCTACAAATCCACCTACTGTATTTTCTCCAGTTGCATTACCTGTACTGTAGGAATCTGTGACAGAACCAGCATTGCCTCCTACAAACCCACCTACAATAATAGATTTTCCAATCACATCGCCCGTGGCATTGGATTTGTTGATCGACCCTGCATAATTGAATCCTACAAGCCCGCCTACAGTATCGGATTCTCCAGTAACATCTCCTGTAGCATAAGAATTGGATATAGAACCTTTTTTATTATTTCCTACAAGCCCGCCTACAGCATAGAATTCTCCAGTTACATCTCCATTAGCATAGGAATTGATGATTGAACCCTTATTAGTTCCCACCAGTCCACCTACGCTGCTCCAACCAGTAACATCTCCATTAGCATAGGAGTTGGATATAGAACCTTGATTTTGTCCCACCAGCCCGCCGGCCCAAGCTCCATCTCCGGTCAAGTTCACTTCTGTATAACAGTCCGTGATAATGCCACCTTGATTTCGTCCTACAAGTCCCCCGATACTCTCTGCCTCATCTATCTCAGTTGTAGTCACCTCGCCTTTGGCACTCGAACCAATTATCGTACCTTCATTTCTTCCCACAAGCCCTCCAATACTACCATATTCTCCTGTCACATCAATTATCGCATAGGAATTGGTGATAGAACCCTTATTAGTTCCCACCAGTCCGCCTACGCTTGAGCTACCCAACACAACCCCTTCGGCGTAGGAGTCTAAGATTGTTCCACCGTCATTTTGACCAGTCAATATGCCAACATTCCTCCTTCCGCGTAAATAACTGTTGATCAAGCCCACTTTTTTTATTTCTGCCTCACCAATATGGCCAAAAAGACCAATATAAAGTTCTCTAGAGCGGTCAATATACAGCCCGACAATCTCATACCCATCACCGTTATACGATCCGGTAAATTTTACCTCACTATCCCCAATAGGCTCAAATCCAAGGCTATCATTCCAAGCCACGGTCTCACTGGCATCAATATCGGCAATTTGGATAAAATGCTTGTCGGTATGGTTGCGGATTTCCTGAAGCTGATCAACGGTCTCAATCTGATACGGATCTTCTTCTGTACCCGATCCTCCTGCAAATTGAGCTTGGGTTGACGATGTAATAAATCCGGTCAGAAGAACACTCAGTAATAGTTTAATCATAGTAGCTCTTTGTTTATAGTTTGTTATACTGTCCGTGCATTATAATGAAATCCATTCATTTTTTTAAAGAACTTTTAAAAATAACAGACACGCAGGGCACTAAGCCCCACGTATCTATCTCCTTCAAGCACCATTATGGCTGTGGTGATTTGCCACCGGTGCCTTTTGCTCTTCGCCTTCCTGAAGATTTAACCATTTACGAAGCTGTGAACCTGTTTCCTCAGTAATGACGAATATCTTGTCTCGGTATAGCTGAGTCCTATCCTTGCTGGCTACCGCTTGATGATTGCTGTCCAGATCAAAGACAGTGGTGAACTCATACTCCACACCATCTCTCATGATGGGAGCCATACCCACCTTCTGTGGCACATGCTTACCCTTGTCATTCTGCTCCAAGACATATTCCATCTTTGATCTCATGCAGGCAATCACATGGATCTTGGAAAACAGGATTGCCCGCAGCATCAGCTCATAATGCTTGTTGGCATCATTCCAGTTGGTGAAGGAGTTGCCTCCCCGCTTGTCCAGCTGGTTCTTGTATTCCAGTACTCCGTTCCAGAAATGTGTGGCACTGTCAATGATCAGCACATCGTACTTGTTGGCCAGTACATACTTCACCGGATCAATGAGCTTGTCGATGGTGTAAGGGGCTTCCACACTGGATACATCAAAATCAAACTCCGTGGAATACAGGCTGGAGCTTTCGTTCTCGGTATCAATAAGTGCGATTTTACCATTGGGTACTAACCCTCTGGCAAGTCTTAGGGCAGAGAAGGTCTTTCCACTGCCTGAAGGACCTGTAATGGCAAGCTTGATAAAACTGCCTTTTCTTGTCGCTTTTTTAAACATGGTTGGTTCTCCTGTGTTATTTGATTCGTAAATGAGTTCCGCGGGGAAGGATTCTTCCAAACTGCAGTGCTTGGTCATTTCCTCTAAGAATGGATTCTCTGAGGGAAGACATATCCGGCTCCCGATAAACTTTGACAAATTCATCCGGCAGGCTGTCCACGGTGATTCCTTCATTCAGGACCACAGGAAGCATGCCTCCATTGAAGTTGACGGTTACGGTGAATCTGCCGGTTTCCAGCTTGTCCTTGCCCCTGTTCTGCAGATAGAGCTTCAGGCGGTCTTTCAGGGTCTTTGCCTTCTTCTGATACCCTGAAGAGCGGTCAGCCAATCTCTTGGCTTCAGCAGCTATCTCCTCAAACTTCTGGATCAGGTAGCAGTAGGCATCCACCTTGTCCTCTTCCTTGGCTTCATATTCTGCCAGCCATTGGTCGATGGTTTCATCTATCTCCCCTTCGTTCTCAATCAGCAGGGTTTCCAGAGCATAGAAATGCTCACCGATGGAGAACAGTGACTCTTTCGTAGTGGGTTTTGTTGATATTGTATTCATGATTTATTTACGATTTGTGGGTGTATAAAGGAATCCTTTACAGTTTTATAAGCGGTTTTCCTACTGGATTGACAGGCGGTGATTCCCGTAGATATTCCCTTAATGATTCTGTGAAAGATTTTTTTATGACGGATTTTCCGCTGCAGGAGATACAGGGTTTTGACTGCACTCCCTGCACTCCTTGCATTCTTTTTCTGAAGATCACAGCGCAAACACCTTGCTGACTCCCAGTTGCAGATCCCCTCTCTTGGGCTTTTCCACCTGATGGGAAATGTGGTACGTGATGTCGTTTATCAGCTGCCACTGAGAGCTATCGGGAAGCCTGTCTGTTGCCATGATTTCAGAAAGGCGCTTTTTGCCCAGCGTCTTCTGCAGGTCCTCAATCAGGGATTCCGATACCGGAGTACTCCGCAGATGGGTAATGCGCTCATGGACATCCCCAATTTTCTCTGTTGCACGGTCAAACTGAGTATGGATGTTCTTGAAGGTGAATCCTTGCGTATGACGGGAATAAAATGATCCA
>PWMS01000080.1 GCA_003558105.1 Mollicutes bacterium
AGTCAACCGCAGTGAGGCGGATATGTTCCATATAGATGTAATGGACGGGAATTTTGTGCCAAACATCTCATTCGGGTTTTCAATCATCAGGCAGATAAAGAGTATCGCTGAAAAACCGCTTGATGTTCACCTGATGATAAGCCGGCCCGATATATACCTTGAGAAGTTCAGAGAAGCCGGGGCAGACTGGCTGAGTGTACATTACGAAGCCTGCGATCACCTTCACAGCAGTATACAGAGGATCAAAAAACTGGGAATGAAGGCAGGAGTCGTAGTAAACCCACACAACAATATTGAGTTAATAAGGCATGTCATTCCGGATATAGATTACGTTCTGCTTATGTCGGTAAATCCCGGGTTCGGAGGGCAACACTTCATTGAGTCAACCTATGGCCGGATAGAGAAGCTTACAGGTATCAAGCAGGAGCTGAATCCCGATCTGCTGATTGAAGTAGACGGGGGAATAGATCTGAAAAATGCCGGGAAGCTGGTTAAGTGCGGGGTAAACATACTGGTAACCGGAAGCACTGTCTTCAGATCAAAAGACCCTGTTGAAACCATCTCAAAACTCAAACATCCTTTCTAGTTCTCATTCAAATTGATATTCCAGAATCCCCTCAGCCCGGAGTAAGCCAGTATTGATGCAACGATTACAAGCAGTATTCCGACGATAAAAAAACTCTGGTATAAGGAGGTTATTTCAGCAAGTGGCTGTAATAGCAAAGGAGATAGAAACATTCCCAAAAAAATGAAGGTGTTAAGATAGCCTACCAGGCTTCCCCTTATATTTGCCGGAGCCAGAGTTACAAGCCAGAGATTGACATTTGCCATCTGCAATCCAAAACCCAGACCGCATATCAGTATTCCTCCTACAATCATCATATACGAATCTGAGAAGCTTATCACAGAATAACCCATACCGACCAGTACATAAACAAGGGCCATTATGTAGGGGAAACCCATCCGGGATTTCACCCTTGAGTAATTGAAAGCACTGATCATTGCCGTTATGTTCATGCAGGCAATTGCAATACCGACACCGGTATTTGTTACACCTTCAATGGCACTGAGCATAAACGGCATTTGTACCGGGATCATGTAGAACACAGCAAACGAGAAAAAGGCGATAAGGTAAACCCATAAAACCTTTACAGGAATTAAACGAAACATAGAAATTGCCGGAAGTTTTACCCCGGGAGCCGGGCGGGCTCTTTCAGGCTCATAAACCGAAGCAACAGCCAGAAAGAACAAAACCAGGGATACTGAATAAATAAAGAAAGGGTATCTCCAGTGCATATCAGCAAGAACACCTCCGGCGGAGATAAACACCAGGCCTCCTGTTGAGGCAAAAGCAGCCTGATAACCCATAATTTTTGACCTTTTGTCGCCCCGGTAGTAATCTCCAATCAGGGTAACTATGGATGTCATTAGTGCCCCCACCGCCATGCCAAGAAAAGCCCTTCCTGCAAGAATCATGTACATATCATTCAGGTACGCACCGCTGGTACCTGCAATTGCGTATAGAAGCAAAGAGGCGAGCAGGATCCTTTTTCTGCCTGCCTTGTCCATGAAGAAACCGGCAACAGGGGCCATCAATGCAATCACAAGTGCCGGCAGGGTCAGAATAAGTTTGCTCAGCAATTCAGCCTCTTCAAGATGCCCGAATGAACGGCTTATCTCGGGCAAAGCAGGGGCAACAATTGCACCAGCCATTACCGTAAGGGTGCTTCCCAGAAGGAGTGTGGCACGTCTTAAACCCTCCCTTGAACGGATATCCTCGGCCATAGTCAAACCATATTACCAACTCAAAGGTAGCCTTTTTTGTGATTGAACAATTTAAGGCCGGATTTGTATATAGTATTGACGAATGTTTATTTTTATTTAGTCTAATTTAATTTTGAATAATCTCATGAAAACTTTACTTTTTATCACGTTGTTTTTTTTCAGCATTGGTTTTCCAGCAGCAGGACATCATATCCCAACCGAAATTCTCATATTTGAAACCATCAAGGGTGAAACCCTTAAAATGGAGATAGCCAAGGAGAAAGAATCATTTGATGATATCCCGGAAAAAATTCTGCCTGCAATTAAGGAGGGTGTCACCAATCCGGAAAACCATGCATATTTTCAGGCTCTGATGAATAAGATCCGGAAAGACGAAAAAGAAGAAGCTCTGCCTTTCTGCAACAATCAGGCAGTAATGCAGTTCTGACATAAAATTGTTTTTTAATTTTTGTGGGTAATTCAGCAACAATAGTGCTGTATTACCCACTTTTTTTATATTTACATTTCTAATTGCATCAGGGCTTCTCTTATTTTGAATCTTTTGTTACTTTCGCAGCTTTGAAATTTAATCACCCAACAGGCAAACCATAATTTAGATGACAGGTCCTAAGATCAACACCAGGTTCATTTTTGTAACAGGTGGGGTTACATCCTCCCTTGGCAAAGGAATTATTTCAGCCTCGCTGGCAAAACTGCTGCAGGCCAGGGGATATACCGTAACTATCCAGAAGCTTGATCCATATATCAATATTGATCCCGGTACCCTTAACCCTTACGAACACGGTGAATGCTATGTTACAGATGACGGAGCTGAAACCGACCTTGATCTGGGCCATTATGAACGCTTCCTTAATGTCCCGACCTCTCAGGCAAACAATGTGACAACCGGAAAAATATACCAGTCGGTGATAAGCAAGGAAAGGCAGGGAAATTACCTGGGTGAAACAGTTCAGGTTATTCCCCACATAACCGATGAAATAAAATACCGCATCAAACTTCTGGCCGACAAAAATGAGTTTGACTTTGTAATAACCGAGATTGGAGGGACTGTCGGTGATATTGAATCATTGCCCTATATCGAGGCAATAAGGCAGATGAAGTGGGAAATGGGAAGCAACTGCCTTGTCATACACCTTACACTGATACCCTACCTTGCCGCAGCAAGGGAACTCAAGACCAAACCTACCCAACACTCTGTAAAGACCATGCTGGAGTACGGTGTGCAGCCCGACATTCTCGTATGTCGTACGGAGAGACCCCTTAATGATCATATCAGGAACAAGATAGCACTGTTCTGCAATGTTGATGTATCGTCGGTAATCGAATCAATCGACACCAGCAGCATTTACAAGGTACCATTGCTGATGCAGGATGAGAAACTCGACAGGGTTGTTCTGAAAAAGACAAAGGTATCTGCAAAGCAACCACCAAACATGAAAAGATGGAGAGCCTTTATCAACAGGCTCGAGTCGCCAAAACACACTGTCGAAATAGGACTGGTTGGCAAATATGTGGAACTTGTTGATTCATACAAATCAATTATTGAGTCCCTTATACACGCCGGAACAGTTAACAACTGCAAGGTTAATCTAAGGCTTATCCATTCTGAGCATATAGGTAAAGATAACCTTAAAGAGAAGCTGTCAGGCCTTAAGGGAGTAATTGTGGCTCCCGGATTCGGTAACCGGGGCATAGAAGGTAAAATATTGGCAATTAACTATCTCCGGACCAATGGCATTCCATTCATGGCTATATGCCTTGGCATGCAATGTGCCATGATAGAGTTTGCAAGGAATGTACTTGATCTGCCAGGGGCACATTCAACCGAAATGAATCCTGCAACCGCTGATCCGATAATAGACATAATGGAGGAGCAAAAGAAAGTGCACATAAAGGGGGGAACTATGCGACTGGGGGCATTTTCATGCAAAATAAGCCGCCCTTCAAGGGTATTTGATATCTATGGCAGTGAGGTTATATCCGAAAGGCATCGCCACCGTTTCGAGGTCAATAACCATTACCTTAAACGGTTCGAGGATGCAGGAATGTCCGCACCGGGCATAAACCCTGAGTCGGGGCTCGTGGAAATTATCGAACTAAAGGGACACCCATGGTTCGTAGGTGTGCAGTTTCATCCTGAATACAAAAGCACTGTGGACGCCCCTCACCCTTTGTTTATTGATTTCGTCAAGGCAAGTTCAATGATTTAAGC
>PWMS01000121.1 GCA_003558105.1 Mollicutes bacterium
GCAGCATACCAATCTTGGTTTTAAAGGTGGTATCCCTACACCTGGTATTATGCGCTATGGCATTGGTTTTATTGCTGGTGCTTATTACGCAGCTGAAGAAAAGGGTGTAACGCTCAATTTTCCTAATGACCGTTATATTTATTTGTATGATTTTACCGAAAACATTACCCACAAACAACGTGCTATGAGTTGGTATGAAGACGATACGGACATCATTTTTACCGCTGCTGGACAGGCTAATCTAAGCGTGATGGATGCAGCCTATGAAGCTAATACCTGGGTAATTGGTTATGATTTTGATCAATCATCAGAATCTCATGCGGTCTTAACTTCTGCAATCAAAGACGTCGCTCATGTTATCGAAAGTCTATTGGTAGATTTTTATGATAACGATACCTTCCTTGGTGGTGAGCGGTTAAACTTAGGTGTAAGTGATCAAGCGGTTAGCTTACCAATTCATTATCCCTGGCGTTTTGAACACTTCACTAAGGAGCAATATGAAAACATTTATGAGCTTATTGTTGAAGGCAACATTGAGGTTCCATCGACTTATATTGATTTAGTAAGTTTCATGCAAACACATGATTTAGGCGACTTAGATCTTGAAGAATACATCATCGAACCATAGACAATTTATCGCGAACCATAACTTTACAGTCAAAAAAACACCTTCAATGTTGAAGGTGTTTTTGGTTGGTGAGAGCTTAAATTTACCGGGCTTTTTCTTTTTGATACTTAGCTTTATCTAGATACATTTCATCTTCAGCTTGTTTCATGAAATACTCGCTGTTGCTAAGTCTTTTGTGCCCGCTAAACCTAAGGTCGCTTTATCTTTAGTCCTTCGATTTTGGCGTTGGTCATTGCTTCTTGGATCGTACTCAGAGCTTTATACCATATTCAATAACCAAGTGTGTCAAGTATATTGTATCATGTCCCATTAGTAGGGGTTCAATTTTTTCGGCCTATAAATCAGTTCATTCAGCATCTAAAAACAAAACTTTATTGAAAAAATATGAATATTCTGCAGACGAGAACATATATACTAGTAATCAAAACTATAAGTTGTCCGAAATCTCCAATTATCTTAAAGTGACAATAGTGAAATACTTTTATTGGATTAACCCAGAGTTAGTTGTAAATAACGCTGACATCATCTCGGATTTAGGATTTACAGAAAGAGATTTGAATATTTTAGGTACTAGAATTCATGATGACTTTAATGTGACCATTGATTTCACAAATGCATATGACCATCTAACCCTTAATGATTTGGCATATTTGATTAAAGAGAAAATCGTATCTTCGAAATCACATAACACCGGGAAACAAAATAATCATTCACTTTCAGAAGAAAATTCCATGTCTTCAGAGGAAAAAAGAACAGCATCCAATAGTTCTAATAATAAGTCTTATAAGGATACAGAAACTTACATTGCCGAGAGTCTTGAAAGATTGATAAAGAAATATATTTTAAAGGATACCTCGATCAAACTCACAAAGGATACAAATATCTTTGGTGAACTAGATTTACAAAATGAAGAACTTAAGAAGATGTCATTTATAATCTTGGAATACTATGATGTGGTTGTTAATCTCAACACAATGCATCTAGATACTTTGACAATAAAAAATCTAGCCTTATATATTAAAGAAAAAAGGTCTATAAATAACACCAAACAAATGATTTAGATTTATTATATAAATTTGTGAGTTAAACGGTATGATAGGCTTAATTTTAATGAGCATTAATGCAATAAGAGATTCAACTGCAAAAGACATGGTTTCTGCTGTTATAGTTCAATTAATGGTCGCTTCGTTTTTCATTTCGGGATATATTGATATCTCCTATCTTGCAAAGAGCGTGAATAGTATGATTTTCATATTTTCTCCTTTCTGCTGAACTGAAAAAGAACAGCTTAGTCGTGTTGATTAACTAAACTGTTCTTTTAGTTTGGGATAAGGGTAATTGATCTACTAGGATTTCAATTATATTTCATTTGTGTTGTTGTTCTTTGATCTCATTTATGAGCTTTTTATGAAGATAAGTTTCTGAATGCATCAACAACTTCTTCAAGTCTTCGGTGGGTAAGTCTTTGTAGAACGGTTTTAGACTTTCTAAAAACAGTTTTGCCTTCTGTTTATTGCTTAAATTAGCGTATTTTTTGATGTAAAATCACCTCTAAAATAGGGGTCAATCGGTCTTCTAAGCCATCGGTCGGGGGTTCGAATCCCTCCCGGAACGCCATTTAACCCTTCATAAAGCCCTTTTGGGCTTTTTTTCTTTTACCTCGAAACAATCTGCAGTTCGTTGGTCTGGAAATTAAGGACACCATGGTCAAATATTCAACACTGAATTCAAAAGTGTTCTTTGTTATTGACATATGTTTATAACGTGATAAACTATTTATGAACATATGTCATAAATAAGGTGATTTGATGCCTAGACCATTAAAGAAAAGACGGGTTGGTTGTTGCACGCATTATCGCATGTTTGGCCCTAACAAAACCGATAATGATGATGTCCTCATTTTAACAAGAGATGCGTTTGAGGCCTTTAAACTGATTGATTATGATGCCTTAACTCAAGAACAGGCCGCTACAGCTATGGGGGTGGCTCGTACCACGGTACAAAGGCTTTATAAACAGGCACGTCAAACCATCGCTAAAGCTTTTGTTGAGGGCAATTATATACATATTTCTCATCACCATCCCCACATTAAAGAAAAAGGAGAATGCCAAATGACTATAGATCAAACCAAAAAAGTACTGATCGCGTTAAAAGATGAACAAGTTGTTTCTTGTATGCATGAGGCCGAGACATTTTATCTAGTCTCAATTGAAAAAGGTGAGGTTATTCGCAAGGATATCGTTGAATCAAAAAGCGATAAGAAAATTGGCTGCCGGCGTTTTGTCATCTCGCTTGGTGCCGATGTCTTATGCGTTGGGGGTATGTCAAAACACAATTATCCCAAATATGTAGAAGCGGGCATAACGGTTCTAAAGGCCGAAGGAAAGAAAGAGACCGTATTGAAAGAATATCTTGATAATAACTTACCTTCGATGAATGATTATGCCCATGATGAGAATGACCACAACTGTGAAGGCCATCATGGACAAAAGCATCATCATCATGGTGAATGTTGTCACACCCACACCCACGAATAAAAGGCATTGTGAATAGCGCTACGAGATATCAATCCCCAAAGATTGATATCTTTTTTTTAGACTTTGTAGGTATAATACGTATTTACCAATATTTAAAATTATAAAAAGTAGGCATATAAAATAGGTTTTTTTTGTAAATTACATTAAAAAAGTCGTGTTTTATGGTATAGTAAGACGTCAAGAAAACATCGTAAGTAAACAAGGATGATAGTATGGAAAAACAAAAAATCATGAATGTCGGGGTAATTGCCCACGTTGATGCTGGGAAGAGTACGCTTGTTGATGCTTTATTAAGACAAAGTGGTGTGTTTAGAGAAAACGAAGTCTTAGTCGAACAAGTCATGGACAGCAACGATTTAGAAAGAGAACGCGGGATTACCATTTATTCGAAGAACTGCGCGATTAGGCACGACGACATTAAGATTAATATTGTCGATACGCCCGGTCATGCGGATTTTTCGAGTGAAGTTGAACGGATTATGCAGACGCTTGATACCGTCATTTTACTTGTGGACGCCTCAGAAGGTCCAATGCCACAAACCAGAGTGGTCTTAAAAAAATCTTTAGAAGCGAACTTAAAACCGATTTTATTTATCAATAAGATCGATAAAAAAGATGCGCGTGCTTTGGAAGTTGAAAACATGTGCTTTGATATGTTTAGTGAACTGGGCGCCAATGATGAACAATTGGATTTTCCAATTGTTTATGGGGTCGCTAAAGATGGTATCGCTACCACGGATTTAGAGAAAGAAAGCACCGATTTAACGCCGCTTTTCAAGACGTTGCTTAGGCATGTTAAGCCTTATCCAGATTTAGAAGATAAAAACTTACAACTACAAATTTCACAGCTCGATTACGATGATTATTTGGGCCGTTTAGGCATTGGTAGAATTACCAAAGGCACGATCAAAAAGGCACAAAAAATTATCGTGACCAAACCCGATGGGACCTTAAAACACGGAAAGATATCCAAGATGTTTGTCTATGAAGGGTTAAACAAAGTTGAGGTTGACCAAGCGTACGCAGGCGATATGCTAACCATTGCAGGGCTTGCGGATTTATCGATTGGTGAGACCATCAATATGATCGATCATGTCGATCCTTTACCGATGATCGATATCGATAAGCCCACCTTGCAGATGCATGTATTGGTCAACGATTCTCCGTTTGTCGGCCGCAGTGGTCATTTGCTTACCACAAGACAAATCCGCGATCGGCTCTTAAAAGAACTCCAAACCAATGTTGGTCTGAGAGTAGAACCACTGAAAGATAAAGAAGGCTTTAAAGTCAGCGGTAGAGGGGAACTCCATATATCTATCCTGCTTGAAAATATGCGCAGAGAGGGTTTTGAACTTGCCGTCAGCAAACCCCAAGTTCTTTATAAAACGATCGATAATAAGCGCTATGAACCTTTTGAAGATGTCCGAATTCATCTGCCTGAGGATTATACAGGTCCCATCATCTCAGAGATGAATAACCGTAAAGGTGTGATTCAATCAATGGAAATCACCGGCGCGTTTGCGACGATTCAATACGCCGTACCCACACGGGGGTTAATTGGGTTTCGCAGCTTTGTGATTAACGCCACCAGTGGCGAAGGTTCACTCGAACGTTCTTTTGAAGGTTATCAGCCTTATGCGGGGCCCATCGACCATAAACGCAAAGGCGTCTTAATCAGCCAAAATGCCGGAAAAGCCACCGGCTATTCGCTATATAATCTTAGCGAACGCGGCATTATCTTTATCCCGCCGATGCAAGAAGTGTATGAAGGCATGATTATTGGCCTGCATGCGAAAGACAACGACCTTGTGGTTAACCCCATCAAAGGGAAACAATTAACCAATGTCCGTTCCAGTGGTGCCGATGATGCCATCCGCGTACCCACACCAAGGGTATTCACCTTAGAAGAAGCTTTAGAATTCATCAACGAAGATGAACTTGTAGAAATCACCCCAAAAGAGATTCGTCTAAGAAAACGATTGTTAAAAGCGTATGAACGTAAACGCGATGTTAAAGATAAAAGTATCAAAGCATAAAAAAAAACGACTTAAGGTTTGGTTTCAAACCTTAAGTCTTTTTTTCTATAATATCGATTTCATGTAATCTAAAACAATTATGAACCGCATCACAAACGATATAGGTGCCATCGTCATGATTGATATCAAAAACAAGACCATGAAGGTTTTCTTTTGGGACAAACACCGCTTGGTCTTTGACGAATCTTTTTGTGAAGGTTGTTTTAAGGATATCGTTGAGCGCTGTTTTATCGCTGTAAATCTTGAAATATTTTTTATAGATATTTAAAGTAGCCGTGTAGAATGCTTGATAATAAGTTTGATACGACTTTTTATCATCCACGGCATGTTTTAAATTATTCAGGTGTTTACGGATGATTTGTATGTCGGTTTCTGTAAGGGTGTTTTGATAGTATTGAAGCCAACGCTCACTCAGTTGTAAGGTATCTTTTAGAGCTTGTTTTTTATTTGGATATAACAAGACAACCACAAGCAAACAAACCACCATGATAAAACCGTAGATAAAGGGCCACATAACTTACCACCTCTTTTTTACATGATAACACAAATTTGCCTTTATTTTATCAAATTAACTTTACAATACGCGCTTTTAGCGCGTATAATAGGTAATTGAGACCATAAGAAGGAAGGTTATAGCATGAACATGTATTCTTATATGATCCCAACCCTTATAATACTTTTTTTATTGATTGCTGTGGTGGTTGGGTTAATATATCTTGTGTTGAGGTTAACCGTCTCAAAACGAGTGGCCGATGATCAAAACGAGTCAGGTCGTACAAACAACGGCTTTGAGGATGGTTCTTACGCTTCTTATCAAAAAACAGAAGAACCAAAGGTAAAATATTGTTCGCATTGTGGAGAAGCCGTGAAACCGCATCAAGTGGTATGTTTAAACTGTGGCGCCCAAATAAAGGCTAAATCCGAAAATTTTGGAAATATCTCATCAAGACAACTAGCCGGTGGCTTACTCGGTATTTTCTTAGGGGTTTGGGGTGTGCATAACTTCTATTTAGGCTATACGCAAAAAGCGGTTATTCAATTACTGTTGGGTACGGTGGGCATATTTTTGCTAATTGGACCTGTGATTTCAAGTATTTGGGGCTTGATTGAAGGTATTTTGATTTTAACAGGCGACATCGATAAAGATGGGATGGGCCGCCCGATTTAAAACCTTGTATTAAAAAGACTAAATATTGCTTAAAAGATGTTGATGGTAAAACCCCACTAACATCTTTTTTTATAGGATTATAAGCGTCTTTTGACAAAAAAATTAACCATTAACGTCTTAAAATATGGTAAAATAAAATGTTTTACCTTGTTATTTTACTAAAAAAATAGTAAGATGACTTTAAAGAGAGGGGGAGTCTTATGGCACGACTCAAAGACATCGCACAACAATCCGGGGTTAGTATCACAACGGTTTCTCGGGTCCTTAACGAGGATGCCACCTTAAATGTCCCCAATGAAACCAAGCAAAAAATCTATACCATCGCCAGCGAGTTAGGTTACCGAAAGAAAGTCCATCCGTCACGTTCAACGCGGCAATACCATGTCGGTATCGTTTTGTGGTTTACCCAAGAAGATGAAATGGGCGATGCTTATTTTATCGAAATTCGTCAGGGTATTGAACGGCTAGCCGTCCTTAAAAACATCCATTTAACAACGGTATATAAATCAGATGACAAACGCTATGATTTGCGTGCTTTGAAAGATGTCGATGGGATGATCGCAATCGGTAAATTTCTTAAGAATGAAATTATGTCATTTAGTCAAATTACGACAAACTTGGTTTTTGTCGATTCGACCCCTGATGTGATGCATTATGAGTCGGTGGTCATCGATTTTCGTAAGGCGGTACGACAAGTCTTGGAATTCATCCTGACCACAAACTTAGAACCAATCGCTTATATTGGTGGTTATGAACGTGTCAACGATAAAATTCTTTATGGCGAACGGCGAAAGAAATTTTTTCTCGATGGGCTTAAACGTCGAAATCTATATGATCCAGATTTGGTGGAAACCGGGTTTTTCAGACAAAAAGATGGGTATATCTTGATGAAAAAAATACTTAAGAAGAAAAAACCTGCGTTGGTTTTTTGCGCCAATGATTCCATGGCTCAAGGGGCATTATTAGCCCTAAATGAAGCTAATCTTAAAGTTCCCGATGAGGTTTCAGTCATCGGATTTAACGATAACGATGCCGCCCGTTTTTTCTCACCCCCTTTGACAACGTTGCACGTCCCAACGCGGCACATGGGCGAAGAAGCTTTGCTTAGTTTATTAAAACGACTGGATTATCCAAACATCGCACCGGTTAAAAAATCGGTCCCAACGCGTTTAATAATCCGTCAATCTACGATGAAAGGAAATCCATCATGAATCAAAACGATTATGCAACCTTTGAAAAGTTATTTGGCCATAAACCCCATCATATCTATTTCTCGCCTGGCCGGGTTAATCTCATTGGCGAACATACCGATTATTCTGGCGGTTATGTTTTTCCGATGGCACTGAGTCTAGGGATTTTTGGCTTGGTAAGAAAAAGAAAAGATAACGTCATACGCGTTTATTCTACTGATTTTTCCAATTTAGGTGTCCTTGAAATTGATATTGAAACTTTGGCCTATAAACCGGGTTTTTCGTTTGGAAACTACGTGCAAGGGGTACTTTATATTTTAAAGACGGCGGGTTATAACTTGAATTACGGTTTTGATTTATATATGCACGCTACCTTGCCTACGAGCGCAGGTCTTTCATCAAGCGCCGCTTTGGAGATGTTGTTGTTTGAGATTATTAACGATACCAATGGTTTTAACCTTGGGCCCTTGGATAAAGTAAAATTAGCCAAACGCGTTGAAAATGAGTATATGGATGTCGCCTCGGGTATCATGGATCAGTATGCCGTTCAATTCGGTAAAAAGGATCATGCCCTATTTCTAAATACCCATACGTTAAAACTCGATTACGCCCCAGTTGATTTTAATAAGATGACACTTTTTCTAATGAATACAAACAAGCGTCGAAACTTAGAAGAAAGCGACTATAACGAGCGTTTTAACGCTGTAAAAACCGGGACAGAAATCTTACAAAAATACCATGATTTCACGGTCTTAGGAGAACTAGATCTCGCTGTATTCAAACCCTTGATGAATCATTTAAACCCGCAACTCAAAAAGCGATTACGCCATGTCGTTAGTGAAAACGCGCGTACAAAACAAGCTTTTGATGCGCTTCAAAATAATGATTTGATGGCGTTTGGAAAATTCATGACGGCTTCACACATGTCCTTACGTGACGATTTTGAAGTTTCCTGTGAAGAATTAGATTTTCTTGTTGAGGCTAATCTTGAATTGGGCGCCCTTGGTGCCCGCATGACGGGCGCTGGTTTTGGGGGAACCATGATTGCTATCTATGAAAAAGACCACGTCCCTGCGTCTTTTGAAACGTTGAAAAAAGCCTATCAAAAGAAATTTGATAAACCACTAGATATTTATACCGCAAAGAGCGCAGACGGTGCGAAAAAAATAAAAGGGGTTGCATAAAGATGAATGTATTGGTCACAGGTGGGGCTGGATATATTGGGTCACATGCGGTAAAGATGTTACAAGCGGCTAACCACCATGTCGTGGTGGTAGATAATCTCAGTACGGGCTTTACGGCCGCACTGGATGAAACCACACCATTTTATAACATTTCTATCCATCACCAAGCGCAACTAACGGATATTCTCCTGAAAGAAAACATCGAGGCTGTCTTGCATTTTGCGGCGTTTTCTTTGGTTGGGGAAAGTGTGGAAAAACCCTTAAAATATTATCACAATAACGTCGAAGGGACGCGCGCTTTACTAGCGGCGATGCAAGAAGCGGATGTAGACACCTTGATTTTCTCTTCAACCGCCGCGGTTTACGGCGAACAAAGAGATATGCCTATTTCTGAGGATGCCTCGCTCGTACCTACAAATCCCTATGGACAGACAAAGAAAACGATTGAAGATATGCTGCATGCTATGCACGTGGCCCATCCGAATTTCAATTACGTTTCTTTGCGTTATTTTAATGTCGCTGGTGCTTATCACGATGGTTCAATCGGCGAGAATCACAACCCTGAAACCCATTTAATCCCCAATGTGATTAAAAGCGTTTTAAACGATCAAAATACTTTAAAAGTTTTTGGAACCGATTATCCGACCAAAGACGGCAGTGCCGTACGTGATTATATCCACGTAGAAGATTTAATCGATGCCCATATCAAGGCGTTAGAATATGTGAAAAAGCATCATGTATCGGATGTTTTTAACATTGGTAGTGCGAGTGGGTACTCGGTACTTGATATTATCCAAACCACCAAAGACGTTTTAGAGGTATCGGTACCGTTTGAAAAACACCCGCGCCGTGCGGGTGACCCCCCGGTTTTAATTGCATCCCATGAAAAAGCGGCTAAAATTTTAAACTGGCATCCGACCTACACGCTTAAAGACATGATTAAATCCGCCGCAAACTATTATGAGAAGAGGCGATAACGTGGAAGCCATTGTAAACTTGTTACACTACGCCATCCAAGCGAAATTAATCGCTGCTTTGGATTATGATTACGCCTTTAACCGCCTAACCCGTAGCCTTGATATTGATATAGATTACCAGCCCTACAATCCAAACAAAGCGGTAGATAAGGATATCGATACCATTTTAAAACCCCTGTTGGACCACGCGGTTAAAATCAAAAAAATATCGCCAGACACCACCCAGATGCGAGATGTGTTTGAAAGTGAAATCATGGATATTGTCACGCCAAATCCCGCAAACGTTCAAGCACGCTTTGAGGCTTTAAAAGAAAAAGATAGCGTCGCGGCGACCGATGATTTTTATCAACGCAGTCAAAAGAGTAATTACATAAAAATGAATCGTATCCGTAAAAACACCTTTTATAAAGTGCCGTCTAATTATGGCGATATCGAGATTACCATCAACCGTTCAAAACCGGAAAAAGACCCAAAAGACATTGCTAAAAAAAAGATAGAGACCAACTACCCTGAATGTTTACTTTGTAAAGAAAATGTCGGCTATCATGGTCATGCCAATCATCCTGGGCGAAGCCATCACCGTATCATTAAACTCTCGCTTAATCACGACGTGTTTTACTTTCAGTTTTCACCTTATGTTTATTACAACGAACACGCGATTGTCTTGCATGAAGACCATATACCGATGAACCTTTGGAAACACACGTTCAAACGGCTTTTTGATTTTGTGGATGAATTCCCCCATTATTTTTTAGGGTCGAACGCAGGCTTACCGATTGTCGGTGGCTCCATTCTTTCTCACGAACATTATCAAGGTGGACGCGCGCGTTTTCCTATTGATGACGCCAAAAGCTTTTATAGCATTAAAAAAGAATCGATAACCTATGAACTCCTTAACTGGCCACTCTCGGTTATCCGCATGCGTGGTAAGCACCGCGAGGAACTCATTGAAGCCGCAGAAGCCATGCGTATATATTTTGCCGCCTACAGCGATGAGAGCCTTGATTTACGTTCTAAATCGACAGATATGCACAACGCCATCACCCCAATTCTTAGAAAAAACCAAGATACCTATCAACTCACCATCGCTTTGCGAAACAACCGCACAAGCGATACTTATCCCGATGGCATTTTTCATCCCCACCCCGCGCGTCACCACATTAAAAAGGAAAATATCGGTCTTATTGAAGTCATGGGTCTAGCCATTTTACCAGGCCGATTGCACACCGCTTTTAATCACATCGAAGCAATCTTAAAAGGCACCCAGGATACCTTTGTTGGGATCACGCCATATCGCGAGTGGATTGAAACATTAAAAACCAAAATGCCTGTGGATAATATCCGCAATCTCATCGAACAATCTGCGGGTGAGATTTTCATCCAAGGACTTGAAGATTGTGGTATTTTCAAACAAACCCCAAAACACCGAGATAAATTCAAACAGTTTTTGGAGGGATATTTGTCATGGCACTTAAAATCATAAAGAAAAAGATCGGCCAACAAACCATCAAGGAAGTAACCTACGAAAGCGCGTCGCAAAAAGTGACGCTTCTTAGTCTAGGCGCCGCGATTAAGCGCTGGGAGACCAAGGATAAAGAAGGTCAATTCGAAAACATCGTCATCAGTTATGCGAACGATGAGGATTATCTAAAAAACACCAAATTTCTAGGCGCTACCGTCGGTCCTTATGCGGGCCGCATATATCCTAGTGAATTGAGTTTTGATGGTAAAACATATCCTTTAAGCAAAAATTTTATGAACCACGCCAACCTACACAGTGGGCCAGACAATATTACAACCCACAATTTCACGGTCAAAAAACTCAATGACCACGCGGTGCTTATGGAAACTCAAAAACCGGCTGCTGATCACGAGTTTCCTGGGAATATGACCTTTTTTATTACCGTGGTATTCGGTGAAGACACGTTGAGCTTAACTTATGAGACCACCAGCGATACGACAAGCGTGGCCAATCTCACCAACCACACTTACTTCAATTTGAGCGGCGATTTAAAAGCAACAATCCTAGAGCATACCTTGAAACTACCTTCGCATCAACACGTCGAACTGGATGCCTTTTTCATGGGAAAAGATATTGTCAAAAGTGCCGATACCCCATTTGACTTTCATGAACCTAAACGCTTAAAAGAAGGGATCATGCCTTTAAAAAACAGCGCACAAAAAGGGTTGGATCATCCGTTTTTATTAAAAGCCGGTGCAATTGAACTATGGGATGAGACAAGCGGTCGCAGTCTTAAGATTGAAACCGACTATGACGCGGTGGTCGTTTATACAAACAACATTCTCACAGATCACGTCTTTAACCATCAAAAAACCGATCAAGATCACCTGGCGGTGTGTCTTGAAACCCAACATATCCCAAACGATATGCACCTTTTTGAAAAACCGCCAAGCCTCATCAAGCCCGGTGAGACCAAAAAACGCACCACCAAATATACGATTAACCATCAATGCAAACCATCATAAGGGAGGACGAGATTTATGGCCACGATCAAAGATATTGCGAAAAAGGCCGAGTGTTCGATTGGGACCGTTTCACGGGTGTTGAATTTTGATGAAAGTCTGCGTGTGAGTGAAGAAAAACGTGAGACGATACTGAAAATCGCAGAAGAATTACAATACGAGGTAAAAAAACGCCATAACCGTAAACGTCGTTTCAATATTGGCGTGGTTAGTATGTACACCACACTAGAAGAACTCGAAGATCCATTTTACTTATCGATTCGCTTGGGCATCGAAAAAAATCTAAACAAAGATACGACATCCCTAGTTGTCATCCATGATACCGCGAGTGGCTTTGAATATAACAAACTCAAAGGTATCGATGGTTTAATTGCGATTGGTCATTTTACCGAGACCGAAATAAAAAAGTTTGAATCCATCACCCCGCATCTTGTCTTTGTGAACGCCGATCCCTTGCCTCAAAAATATGACGCGATCTTATTTGATGGCGAGCACGCGGTCGCCTCAGTCATTGATCATTTAGTTGAGCTTGGTCACCGCCAAATCGGCTTCATCGGTGTCAAAGCGATACGAGAAAAAAAACAAATAGACCTTAAAGAACATCGCTATGGCTTGTTTGAAAAACATCTACAAGCAAAGGGTATTTATAACAAGGAATACGTCTACCATGGCGGTCGAACGTATAAAGATGGACACAAAGTGATGAAAGCGATCATTGATGAAGACCATCTACCCACAGCGTTTTTCATCGGCAATGACTCGATGGCTGTAGGGGCACTGACCGCTTTGTATGAGGCGGGTATTCGCGTCCCAGAACATTTGAGTATCGTCGGATATAACGATATTGCGAACGCTGAATATAGCTTGCCGCCACTGACCACGGTTAAAGTACACACAGAGTTAATGGGTGA
The DNA here is from genome assembly GCA_003558105.1 of Mollicutes bacterium. Classification (GTDB taxonomy): domain Bacteria; phylum Bacillota_I; class Bacilli_A; order Izemoplasmatales; family Izemoplasmataceae; genus B1SED10-225. Next base: position 13,116 of record PWMS01000121.1, read on the forward strand.
AAAAGCCTTAGAGATGGTCATTGACCGAATTAAAGGCCGCGCATTACCTTTGCGTTTGGTTACCCCAACAACGTTAATCGTGCGAAAGAGTACCGCTTATGTAAATGGGAAAACGTGATTTCACGTTTTCCTTTTTTACGCGATGAAAGCCATTACTTAAAATCTCTTTAAATAGACGATTTAAGACCATAAGACAGGTAAAAAGCCATGATAGTGTTTTCACTCTCAGTTGACGGTTGGAAAAAATTATGGTAAAATATAGGTAAAAAGAAGTAAAATATTTACCTAGGAGGATTTATTGTGAAAAAAATTGGTATTTTTAGTTTATCTGTCTTTATGTTATTCATCTTGGCCGCTTGTGGTCGAGACTATGAAGCACCCGTCATCGAGGGCGTTCAAGATGAGGATGTTTTGCAAGGTTCAACCTTTGATCCGATGGAAGGCGTCAGCGCCTATGATTATGATGGCAACGATTTAACTGACGATATTGAAGTGGATGGGTTTGTCAACACCAACATTCTTGGTGAACATAACCTTACTTACTCTGTGACTGACGATCAAGAGCAGACCACAACAATCAATCGTTACATTACCGTCATTTTTGAAACCGAGGAACCTTACCAAGTGTACAACGGTAATTTTGAACTTGGTACAGGTGGCTGGTCTTTGGACCAACCTGGGGGTGAAGCCGCGTGGAATGTCGAAAACGATGTTTTACAAGTGGATATCACCAACCCTGGTAGTGAGTGGTGGCAACTACAAATCTATCAGTTGATCGAAATTTTTGAAGGTGATATGTATAAAATTGAAATTACCGCACGTAGTGCCGCGGGTAAAACCCTTGGTATCGGTTTTGAAGATACCACCGCAGGTTACGCAATGATCGCGGGTGGGACGTATGCGATTGCCTTAGACGAAGATTTTGAAACCTACACATTCTATTTTGAATCTGATCGTTCTATTGATGCGGCGAAATTCGTGATGTATCTTGGTCAGATGGATGCCGATGAAGCAGAAGCGATTGTTGAGGTCGAAAGTGTTTTAATTGAACTAATAGATCCAAATAGTGGTGATTTAAGTATCGAAGGCGCCGATGATATCGTTATTATGCTTAACGATGAATTCGATCCGCTTGAAGGTATTAGTGCACACGATGGTGATAGCGATGTCCTTGATAACCTTGTGGTTCAAGGCGAGGTTCGCACCAACGTCTCTAACCGTACGCCGTTTGTGGTTCAGTATGTCTTGGACATCGGCGACAATCTTTTGGTTGAATCTCGCATTGTAGATGTGGAAATTGGTTCCGCGGCTAACCGAATCTTTAACACAGACTTTGACCTTGGTATCACGGGTTGGACCGTCGATTTCCCTGGAAATTATGCGGAGGGTTCTATGCGTGTTGAAGAAGGTATTCTTGAGGTAGATATCACGGATTTAGGGGCCGAATATTGGCATATTCAATTGTCGCAAAGCGGCAAATTGATTGAAGAAGGCATCACGTATGAACTTTCTTTCCGTGCCCGTGCTGATCAGGATAAAGTTGTTGGTCTTGGTATCGAGGACGCTTCAGATGGATTTGCTTCCCTAACCGACGGTATTCCTGAATGGACAGTGGGTAGCGAGTATGAAACCTATACATTTGAATTCACAGCAAACGAGACATTGGATAATGTGAAGTACGCTTTATTCTTTGGTCAAATGGCGGAATCTGATGAACCAACGACCGTCTATGTTGAACATTTCCGTTTGCGTGAAGTCGTTCCTAGTGGTGAGAGTGTTTTACAAAATCCTGACATGACAGAAGAAGCAGGCTGGAACTTTGACTTCCCTGTTGGTGAGGGTACTATGACATATGAAGATGGCACCATTGTTGCCGATTTAACAGATCTTGGGGACGCTTGGTGGCACATTCAACTCCAACAAGACGGCATTGAAGTCAGCGAAGGGATGAGCTATCTTTTAAGTATTACCTTAAAATCTAGTGAAACCCGTA
>PWMS01000074.1 GCA_003558105.1 Mollicutes bacterium
GTTTCATAACCGGGTTGAAGCATGATGGTGAGATTGGTCCGCACCATGACATGCAATCCCTGGTCTATTGCTCTATCCACGAAGGTCCTGAAATGAGGATGCATCTCTGGGGCTCCACCAGTAATATCCAGGGTGTGCGCCTCGGCTTGCGATGCAGCGCGCAACACATCTTCCATGGTTTCCCAACTCATCTCCTCCGTGCGCTTGGGGGATGAATTGACATGACAATGGCGGCAAGCGAGATTGCATTTCAGACCGATATTCACCTGGATGGTATCCAGGGAACGGCCTGTTAAAGGCGCTCCCGTTGCGTCTTCAACATAGGCGTCAAACCTGGTTTGTTCCGTACGGTATACGGGAAGCGCGCCAAATTTAGTCGTCATTGGATTCTCCTTTCATGAGCGCGATACTCGCGTGGTATATGAGTCGCTTATGTCCGCATATCCTTACAGTCACGAGCGCCCGCGAGTGAAGCGGTAGACGCAAATTTACCAGTGCGCCTACCAGTTGAGGTAATCATCCTAACAGCAAGCGCCGCCGCCGCCGGCTTCCTCGGCTGTCTTTACGGCTGCAGGCGAGCAATCAAAGGGACCGTAATGAACAGACCTATCGCCTCGAATATCAAAGTGCGCGGCGTACCGGGTTTCCCCGAGCATAGCAGCGGTATTTCCACATACGAGCATCGGTTTTCCCGTGAGCAAGCGGTGATGGTCGTCCAGATCGAAGAAGTGCGGCCACTCAGGGATGGTTCCACGATAGACGGCCACCTGCCCGTAGTCTTCGCACAAATCCTCAAGCGAGTCGAGTTTGAAGGCCCGAACCGTCATGGAATAGAAGTCGACCATGCCGATTACCGCTTCGATTTCGGGGGAACCTAGATTTATGCGCCGATTGGACAAAATCCGGTAGTCAAGGCATCCCAAATCGCGGAGGGTGCGGCGAAAATCCTCGGTATACATGGCTCCGGCAAGACATTCTCCGTGGAGAACAGGATCGTAGCGCAAGTGTTCGGGGATGCGGCGTCCGGAGAAAACGTCGGAGAAGAGCAGTTCGCCCCCCGGCTTGAGGACGCGCAGTATCTCGGAAAACACGGTCCGTTTGTCGGGCGAAAGATTGATCACACAATTGGACATGACCACGTCCACGGAGTTGTCCGGGATTTCCAGCGCTTTGAGGTCCTCGATATAACCTTTCCGGAAATCCACATTCGGTCTCTGATAGCCGAAACGCGCCATTTGGGAGTTCAGATTCCGCTGAGCCACGTCGAGCTGCTCGCCGGTCATGTCAACGCCGATGACGCGCCCTAGGGGTCCCGCTAGTTGGGAGGCCACATACGCGTCCCGCCCGGTTCCGCAGCCGAGATCGAGCACGGTGCAGCCTTCAAGTAAGGGCGGCAAAGGCGAGCCGCACCCGTAAAACTTAGTGAGCACTTCATCATTGATTTTAATGAGGGCCGCCTTCACGCTTGGCGACAAGTTCTCATCTAAGGAGCAGCACGCGGTGGTCTTTAGATCAGTGGTACTCTGGAGAGTAACGCCATAATACTCTTTAGCCGCCGTTTGTTCGAACGTTTCGATAGTCACGGTTCAGACTCCATTTATTGGTTATGTCAGGTGAGCGCGGCCTTCGGAGAAGGACTTAGCTGGTGGTTGCTTAATCGGCTCCGTAGATGGTTGTATCGGGATGGAACGATACCCAGGCAAACCAGAAGGTATGGACCACACGGGCTTCCGATGGCGCAGAGATGACCTTGACCTGACTGGGATTACGCGATGCTTCGAGCGAGATGGTATGGCCGCCGAGTTCATCCTCGATGCGGCCTCGTTGGGCGCGGGCAATGGCGTCAATGGGATAGGCGCGGACGGCGCCGCCGATTTTGACGCCAAGGACCGGTTCTTTTTCGCCCAGGCGGGTGTCGCCGCTTCCTTTCGCGGGAAACATCAGTCCTTCCCGTTGGAAATATGCGTCATACGGATTGCGGCTGTAGTCGCGTGGATGACCCGTCTGGAAAGAAGCGACGGTCCCATCGCGATGGTCCCGGCGCCACTGGCCGAAGGTGGTCAACTCGAAGGGAAGATGGGGTAACTCCTGCCCAGCATGGGGACCGCTAAGCGCGTTGAAACCGATTTGCGACCATAACGCGTCATGGGTTCGGTCGTAGAGGATGACGTTCGAGTTGTGCAACAGGCCGCTGACGCCAAACTCAAGCACTTCCCCGCCGATGCGCCGCCCGATTACGCTGGCCGAATCGCACAAGGGACAATAGACCACGGCAAAGGGCTCGCCCGCCAGTTCGTCGTTCACGATTTCGTGCCAGTTGAGGAGCCGGATGGGATAGGCGCGCGCCTCTCCTTCAATGGAGACCCCGACAACCCGGTCCTGAGCGTTGAGAAAGCCAGCGCCGGATACGGGTGTGTGGTGGGGCGCTGTCAGCGCGGGAATGCCGTCCTTGGGCGGACCTCCACGGAGGATGTCGTCCTCAGGAATCGTCAGATTGCTCGTATCGAACTGCGCCATGAAGCTTCCGGCGCCAGCGGGTTGGGCTTGCGCGTTTGCTTCACGCCCATGGGGGATCGATGCACCGCCTTGAAGGCGGTCCCAGTTTGCGTGGATGCTATAGGCCAAACCCACCATCGCCATCGCACAGGCGCTCGCTGCTAGTATCTTCTGGTACATGGCTTACCTCCGGGGCAAATGCCCGTTGAGTCTCCAGCGCCCGCCGGCTACGCACCGGGGGCATCCAGAAGATGAGTCGCGCAAACGGGGGGAACCTTACACGGCGCGCGACAACGGCGAGATCATTCGGATTCGGACGGGTCTTGAGCGGCTTCTTGAATGCGGCGTTTCAGCCGCTCGCAGGCCTCTTCGGATAACGCTTCCATCTGGGGGGCTGAAAGGGCCTGAAATCGTTGCTCGAATACCTGAAGAAGGGCTTCGTTCTGCTTCTCAAACGCCTTGCATGCGCTGCACATCATCACATGAAACCGCAGTTGGACCCGTTCCCAGAACGATAAGGGGCGATCCAGCCCTTCGCAGATCAGTTTCGCTGCTTTCTTGCAACTAATCATCAGCAACTCGGTCAGGTCTCCTTTCACCCTTGGGGCTCACCGGTCTGAAACCATTTGATCATGAGGCAACGGCGCATTTGCGTGCGGGCGCGATACATCATCACCCAAAAATTAGTCGCCGTAACCTTCAAAGCCTTACACACCGCGGAAGTATCCTCCTCCTCCATCACCCGCCGCACAAAGGCCTCCCGGTGGCGGGGCGACAGCGCGTCGAGGCATTCGTCAAACACGGCCCAGAAATCCTCTCGTTCGAGCAACACGTCGGGCCGCAGCGCTTCCGCTTGGGGACGCTCGATCCAGCGGCCGCGTTCGTCGAAGAACGCATCGAGCGCGTCCTCGTGGCTCATCGGCTGGGATTCGGGCAACCCCCGGCTTCGTGAACGGAAATAATCCATGATCTTGTGACGCAGGATCCCCGTCAGCCATGTACGCTCGGTGGACTTGCCCTGAAACCCATCCTTGGACCGCAAGGCCGCCACAAAGGTCTCCTGCAGCAGATCTTCCGCCACCTCGGGGCGGCGCACCCGCGCCAGGGCGTAGCGGTATAACACATCCCCATGTTCGGCTACCCAAGCCAGGGGATCAGGCGAGGCCCCGGAGGAGCGTTGTGGCGTTTCCGGATGGACACCGGATTCTTGCATGGAGTCTCCCTCATTGGTGGGTAGTAGCTTTGACAACGGTCACCAACTACAATACGCTGGCCCCTAGCGGCGATTCCGGAAGCATGCCTTTCGACGTACTGAAAACAACCGAGCACACCAGGTTTGTTTCACTCCGGGAAAGCAGTATAGCATTAACGGAAGTGTTCACAATATCGACATAATCGATTTTCGCTAGTCCGCGCCGGATTTACCCGGGCTGAGTCCGGATAGCTATTGGGCCTTACGATCCATTGCTCGCTTACCCCATGGGGCCCA
>PWMS01000014.1 GCA_003558105.1 Mollicutes bacterium
ATTATCGACAGGTTGAATGAGATCGCCGGCGAAATTGACGGTGAAAGCGTACTTGTAACATTTTATCCCCATCCACGAAAGGTCCTTTATCCGGATCTTCAGGGTCTTAAAATGATCAGTTCACAGAAGGAAAAGATTGAGCTGCTCCGCAAGTCAGGTTTGCAGAACCTTGTAATACTTCCCTTCTCAGTGGAGTTCTCCAGAACATCCTCAAGGGACTTTGTTGTAAACATGCTTATCAGTCATCTGCAGGCGAGGGTCATAGTCGTCGGACACAATCATCATTTCGGCTATGCACGAAAGGGTGATTACTCCTATTTGCACCGTCTTAGCCAGGATATTGGTTTCAGGGTTGAGGAGATCCCGCTGCAGATGATCGAGAACGAAACAGTAAGTTCAACAAAGATAAGAAAGGCGATTGCAGAAGGTAATATTCAGAGGGCAAATGCATATCTTGACCACCAGTATATAATTATCGGTGAAACCTTCAGCCCATCAGCCAGCAGGGGCCTTTCAGGTGAGCAGATTGTCGGTATGAAGATAACGGCCGGAGAAAAACTGATACCGCCTGCAGGTATTTATGCAAGTAATCTGGTGACCGGCAACAAATGGATGAAGTCAATGACCCTGATCTCATTGTCAGAAAATGGAGAACCATTGATTGAAAGTCAGCTTCTTTACGATGATTTCAGGGATTTCGGAACAGAAGCAGGTTTGTACTTTTATAAGAGAGTTTACGACGGAAGCACAGGTGCAAACGGGAAGTTTGCAGAAGATATCATACATAGTTCACGTGAGCTGGTTGAGGAACTCATATACTGAAATAATAAATAAAAGGAATTTTATGCCAGATGAAGGCTCAATGACTGTAACATTCCTTGGGACCGGCACTTCCACAGGTGTCCCTGTTGTGGCATGCGACTGCCATGTCTGCAGCAGCAAGGATCCCAGAGACCGCAGGCTCAGGACTTCGATTATGATCGAAAAAGGGAAAAAAAATTTTGTTATTGACTGCGGTCCGGATTTCAGGTATCAGATGATAAGGGAGAATGTTTCAGATATTGCAGCGATAATTTTTACTCATGGCCACCGTGACCATATTGCCGGACTTGATGATGTAAGGGCATTCAATTATGTACTTAATAAAACAGTTGATATTTACGCCAGCGAACAGGTAATAGACTCCATTAACAAGGAGTTCCCATATATTTTGAAGGAGAAACGCTTTTTCGGTTCGCCACAACTGCATTTCCATATAATTGGCAATTCCCCTTTCTCCGTAAACGGAGTAGAGTTTTTACCTATAGAGGTACTTCACCACAGAATGAATGTATTTGGTTTCAGGACAGGTGATTTTAGCTATATCACTGATGCAAGCCATATTCCTGAAAAGGAGATGAAAAAGCTTGAGGGCAGCAAAGTTTTGGTAATCAACGCACTCAGGAAGTCGAAACATATTTTTCATTTTTCACTCAATGAAGCCCTTGAGATAATAGGAAAGCTGCGTCCTGAAAAGGCTTACATTACCCACCTGAGCCATTTTATGGGTGTTCATGAAAGTGTAGAACGATCCCTGCCCGGGAATGTATCACTTGCATATGATGGCCTCAGGGTAATACTCTGAAAATAAAATACAAAACTGTTTTTTTAATCTTTTTAATGCTTATTTAAGCAAAAGAATGCCTAAATTTGTCATGAATTAGACAATTAGGTTATTATAATGATTTACTACCCTGAAAAATACCGTATTGAAGACAGGAGGATGAAGCCATTCATTGATCCTGACGAGATATGGGGTTATCTGAAGAATGTAAAGGCAGACAAGACAAGGGTCAGGGAGATTATTAAGGCTTCACTCGACAAAAAACGTCTTTCTCTTGAAGAGACCGCAGTGCTTCTGAATGCCAGCGACCACGATTTAATTGAGGAGATAAAAGAAGGAGCCAGAGCCCTTAAGGAGAAGGTATACGGTGAACGTATCGTGCTATTTGCTCCCCTTTATGTAGGTGACCTCTGTACCAACAACTGCCAGTATTGTGGTTTTCGCTCCTCGAACAAGGGGGTGCAAAGAATGACGCTGAGCGAAAACGAACTAATTGCTGAAACCACTGCCCTAATTGACCAGGGTCACAAAAGGCTCATACTGGTTTACGGGGAACATCCGAAATATTCACCGGAATTTATTGCTGAAACGGTCAGGATCGTATACGGGGTCAGGCACAAAAATGGCGAGATCAGAAGGGTTAATATTAATGCTGCCCCATTTGACATACCGGGTTTCCGTACAATTAAGGATGCTGGAATTGGTACTTTCCAGATCTTCCAGGAGACCTATCACGAACCGACATACATGAATGTTCATCTCGGAGGTGTGAAAAGGAATTTCGAATGGAGGCTCACTGCGCTTGACAGGGCACAGGAAGCCGGTATAGATGATGTCGGGATAGGTTCCCTTTTCGGACTTTATGACTGGAGGTTTGAGGTAATGGGGCTGGTTCGCCATGTTAACCACTTCGAGGCTGTATATAATGTCGGCCCACATACGATATCTTTTCCGAGGATACAGAATGCATTGGCCCTGAATATAATGAAAGACCACATGGTCAGGGATGAAGAGTTTGTTCGGCTTGTTTCAATATTAAGGCTTGCAGTACCGTATACGGGTATGATACTCACAGCGCGTGAGCCTGCACATATACGCGACCAGATATTGCGCTTCGGGGTTTCGCAGATTGACGGGGGTACAAACCTCGAACTGGGAGGTTATTCCAGGGGCCGGCAGGAAACACAGGACCTTAGCAGGGAACAGTTTCAGATAAATGACAGCAGATCGCTGTCTGAAATCATGGACGAATTGATAAGAAACGGTTACATACCTTCTTTCTGTACCGCCTGTTATCGGTTGGGGCGTACGGGTGAACATTTCATGGAGTTTTCGGTGCCCGGATTCATAAAGCGGTACTGTACACCAAATGCTCTGCTTACCCTTGCGGAGTATCTTGAAGACTATGCCTCTGAAGATACAAAAAAGGCAGGTTATGACCTCATTGAGGTAAAGATACGCGAACTGAAAAAGGGACAGAAAACTGATAAACTCAGGGAAAAGATTGGAAAAGTCAGATCAGGTGAAAGAGATCTCTATTTCTAACCAAAAAATAATCTGTCATGCAACAGACCATTATCTTGGGAATACTTGTTTTTGACCGGATCAAGGAAGCCGGACGTACCCAGGAGGTACTCAGCAAGTATGCGGATGTTATCCGAACTCGCCTGGGCTTTCATGAACTCTCCGACAAGGTGTGCAGCAGGCTAGGTACAATTGTGCTCGTATTGCAGGGATACCCTGAAAAATGGAAACCACTTGAAGATGAACTTGCGCAAATAGGTGGAGTGGAAATAAAAAGGATCAAGTTTGATTATATGTTTAAATAAAAGCATTTAAAATGATAGATGTCAGGATATTGGGTGTGCTGGTTGAGACCAGATCAGAGGCTGCTGCCAGGGTACAGGAAATACTTACAAAATATGGCTGTAACATCCGTACCAGGCTTGGCCTGCATACGCTTGAAGCGCCCGAATGCAGCAATTGTGGTTTGATTTTACTTGAACTCAGCGGAAGTCAGGATGAGTGTATAAGGCTTGAAAATGAACTTCTCGCCCTTGACAATGTCAGGGTCCAGAAAATGGTCTTTTAAGAGGAGTGTAACCGAAATAAATTATATTATTCAATTATGGCAAAAATTGTCCATTTCTCCGAGGCAGCTTCACTGGCCATTCACGCCATGGTGCTGATTGCCAAATCAGACAGTCATGTTAATGTAAACAGCATAGCTGCAGAGATGGGAGCATCCCGTAATCATCTGGCAAAGGTTCTTCAGCAACTGGCAAAGCACAATTTCCTGAAATCTGTGCGCGGACCAAGTGGCGGATTTGTTTTAAACAGGGATCCTGACCAGATTTCTGTACTCGAGATTTATGAATCCA
>PWMS01000109.1 GCA_003558105.1 Mollicutes bacterium
CCTTGAATCCTTTGCGTTTTGGCAATTGTTGTTAATAGGTTATTTCATGATTGTCTCCATTCGGTTAATAGAAGGCATCGCTACGATGATTACCCTAAGTTTGGTCAAACAAAACGACCAAGAAAACAACATGAGCTTATTCAAAGCCTTGATTGAAACCTTTAAATCTTCGCTTTGGCTTGCATTTCCTGTTATCTTATTTTGGGCGTTAGTAGAATTTATCATCATCCTTATTTTCTCAGGCCTCTCAATGCTGTTAAACCGCGGTAATAAAGGTGGCAAAAAAAGTTTTGCACAAAGAACGCTTGATCGCAAACGAAAACTTATTCAAAAAATGCTAAAAATGGTTGGGCTTTTTTCATACCCAATCATCATCTGGGAGAAAAAGACACCCTGGCTCGCGATTAAAGAAAGCCTCAACATGTTTAAAAGCCGCTTTGGTGTGATTATCAGCGGAATATCATTTATAGGTTTTTTAATTTTGTTGATGTGGATTCCACCGGTTACCCTCCTGTTTATCGCTGCTATATTTGAGTTCATGAATCTAGCCATCCTGATCGGCATATTCATATACATGATGCTCATGTGGAGCCTTAAATATTTAATCGAAACCTTGTTCATCACCAAAGTTTATCTTTGGTATCGCGCTTGGGAAAAAGCCTGTGAAGAAGCTGAAGCCTCAGGCAAACCCACCCCCAGCCTTAACGATATTCCAAAGCCTAATTTGCTCTTTGGATATTCTGATATCCTATTAGACGAACAAATATCAGAAGCAGAAGCCCCTGAACCGATGTAACCATAAAAAAGATGTTCGTAGCGGTTATTACCGTCTACGAACATCTTTTCATTTGATAAAGCGTTTTTTTACAAAGGTCTATCTTAGTATTGTTGTTTGCGTATTGAGCCATCGAGCTTGTGAATCACAATTGAGACGCCCGCGCTCTCAGCAAGTGTCTTTGCATACTCAATCGCAGCCTTCTGCGTTTTAAAATGCTTGATGGTCTTATCTGAATGTTCCATGCGTACACGCCACATACCGTGGTTTTCGCTTTTTTCATCGCGGTTCATCGATATGTGATAATGGTTCTGTGCTTCTTTTGGATCACTTTGTTGTGTGTCTTTTGTCGCTTCTGAGTTGGAAGTATCATCATGTTTAGTTTTTTCTTTTCTCCCGAACAGTTTTTTGAAAAACCCCATTCAATCGCTCCTTATGAATCGTATACCTCATTATAGCATACCTTTGAAGCGGTGTCCTTTAAAGCACGTATATATGTAAAATCATGTTTTTATGCGTTATTTCATGCTTTTAATCATGGTTAATACATTTTGGCTTTCACTTTGATCAAAAGGCATGTTTAAAGCTTTAGCTAAAGGTATAGCTATATCGCTAAATAAAGCATGCATGTCAAACAACACTTGCCAGTTTTGTTTGACCGCATGATTAACGTAGGTTTTTAAGTAACGGTTGTATAGTGGTTTTTCTAAATAATTTTCAAGCCATTTATCAAAACTACCGAGATTGACTTGCCAGTTGTGCTTTATTCCGATATGCCAACGGATCATTTTTAATAGTTCTGGACGGATGACTTGTTCTAACATTCCTTTATAATAAGGCACTTCACCTCTAGCTAAGCCTTTGGCCATATTGGTTAGACACCAATAAAAATTGTTGCTAGTCTTTTGAAAAACGGATTGGGATGGTTTTTGAATCCAATAGGCTTGATCACTTGGTTGTTTTAAGTTTGGTAAAATCCCTTTTTTGTCCAACAACACCTTACTTAAAGAATCCTTAATTTCCCCGTTAAATGAAGCCAGTGCAATGAAGGAAAAATCGATTCGTACCCCGCTTTCAAACAATACCAAACAAAAGATGTAGGTCTTTTCTTCACGCGCTTCTACATTCACTTGTTTCATAAGGATTGGCCCAAACGATGTTAACCACGTATCATCCTCAATGAATGCCTTAGGCTCATCGACCAAAAACCAGACATCGTAATCTTGATAGGCGTCTTGTTTCACTTTATCGTTGCACCTAGAACCATTTAAAACAGCGGTGTGAATCGCGTCATGTTGTGTCGCAAATTGTTTGATTTTTTCTAAGATTTTATCCATGCTTTTAGCCTCCTATGAAGTCACATGATAAAAAGGCAACCTACATTAGTCGGTTAACTTTAAGCCATGCGTAGTTTTTTTTGTAAAAGATTAAAATCTTGGGGTGTGAAGGTCGTTGTGTCTATATAAAGTACGTTCTCATTGAAAACGTTTAAAGTGTGTTCGTCGATGGATTGTTGGAAGTGTTTAAAAGACATCGTTTGATAAGCCAGATGGGCAGGATGGCGGTTTTTTTGTCTTTTTGTGTAGCGTTGATATAAAACCTTAGCCTCCGCAGATAGATATAGGGTAATTCTAGGCCGGTCAAGTTCTTGCAATAAAGCGATCAGTTGATCGTACTCGTTTTGTTTGAAATTGGCTTCTAAAATCACAGAGGACAACGACGGTAGTTGCTTAAGCATGTTTAAGAAAGTGGCTTGAGATAATGCCTTAGAATCTTTTTTTCCTTTTGCTTTGTCGAATAAAGACGCTTTAATATCATCCTTACAAAGCAAAGGCATACCCAAAGCATCACTTAACTGTCTAGCCAAGGTTGTCTTAAGTGCCCCTAAAGGACCGGTGATGATCATCGTTTTATTCGTTTTCATCGCTTATGCGGTAGGTCATACCAACTTCATCGCCGTACATTTTCCCATTTTTATAAAAACCATAAGCAGCATAAAAAGGTAACGGCCCACCTTCGATGGGATCACAGCTTAAAAGAACTTTGCGGTAGCCTTTTGTTTTAGCTAAAGCCACAATTTTATCCATCGCCTTTTTTCCTAAGCCTTTGTGTTGATAAGTTTTCACAAGCATCAAACGCCATAAGAAAAAATCTTTGTCGCCTTTTGCCTTACTTTTTTCATCAGGGATAAATACCATAAAAAAGCCAACCGGCTTATTATCGTAATAAATAGCACGGTAATATACGTTATCGGGATACAAGGTTGCTTCTGCGATGCTATAAACATTGGGTGCAACACACTGTTTTTGTACCTCATCTAACGTATCGGTTAGACCAATAACCGTATCAAAATTTTTTTCGTTAACCTCTTTAAAACAAAGTTTCGACATAAAAACCCTCCCTGAAATGAGTTTAATCCTATTTTTTAACGGTCACTGTGTTGGTTGGCATACTTCATCCGGCACATTGACCATCTTAAAGTTGAGGCTTCTACTCCGCGTTTGTGTTTTCAATACACCTGTTGTATCATTCTTACTATATCGCAAAATATGGGGCATATCAAGCAACTTTTAGTTTAAAAAACCCCACCATAAGGCGGGGTTTTGGTTTAAGTGTTTTTCTTTTTATACGCTTCGATTAGATAATAAATCGGAAGGGTGGTTAAAACAATGGCTGAACCGATTAAAGAAGGGATGATGCTTTCGATAAACAGCGCTAATAATAAAAACAAGGTGATAACGATCGTTAACGCCGGTAGATAAGGGTAAAACCATACTTTATACGGGCGTTTGATATCGGGCAAGCGTCTTCTTAGGATGAAAAGACCGATAAAGATAAGCGTATTGAATACCAAGCCGGCAAAAGCAACAAGGCTGATAAGATCGTTAAGCCCGAAAACCAGTAAGGCAATCGCAACCAAGCCCGAACCGATAATCGCATACGTTGGGGTTTTATACTTGGGATGCAGTACTTGGAATTTTTCGAATAACACCCCATCTTTACTCATTGCATAATAGACACGGGGAAAAGCCATAATCGTTGCATTTAATGCCCCAAATATTGAAATAAGCATGGTCCCCATCACCAAATACATCCCAACACTGCCCATAACCTGCATCGCAGCAGGGATGCCTAGATAGATTTCATCATTGGCAATCAAGCCTTGAATTTCAGGAATACTAAGAACATTGACCAAAGAATAATTGTATAAAACATAAAGCAGCGTAATCGCTACGATACTGATAATCAGCGATAACGGTAAATTTCTAGAAGGATTCTTAATCTCTCCAGCAACATTGTTTAGATTGGTCCATCCTTCATAAGCCCAGAAAGTCGCAATCACCGCAAAGCCAATCATGGAAAGCACAGAAAATATCGAGGCTCCGTTTAAAGACAAACTCAAATCAACGGTTTGGGTCCCAAAAAAGAGTCCAGAGACTAACACGATTAAAATCGGGATAGCCTTAAGAAAGAAAAAGACCTTTAAAAGATTGGTGGATATCTTCACATTTAAGAAATTAAAAACACTTAAAAGCACAATCATAAAAGCCGCAATCATAAGCTGTAATAAATAAGGGATACCCGTGCCGATGGTCACTATCAATATATTATGCAAAACCAAAGAAAATGCGATCGCAAGTGCGGCGATACTACCGCTTGAGGCCAGTAAAAAATTGGTGAAGCCACTCATAAAAGCGATCGGTTTACCATAGGCTTCTTTTAAGTAAATATAATAGCCACCCGCCTTAGGTAACATTGTCCCAAGCTCCGCGTAAATCAAAACATAAAACAAGGTGATTAAACCGCCGATTAACCAAGCGAGTAAAGACAGTCCAATTGAATATTCGGTGCGCATAAAGACATAACTACCGACAAAAAAGATGCCGGAGCCGACGATGATGCCACTTAAAATAGATATCCCGCCGAAAAGATTGATTTCTCTTTTTAGATCATCATTTTGCATTTTAATAACCCTTTCTTATTTTGAATGTCAAATCGTTTTGATTATAACATAAATGTTTAAACGCCTTAGTCTGGATACATCACTTTTCAAAAAACCGTATCGATATTTTTATCGATACGGTTTTACTGAGGATTATTAGGTTATAATATCGAAGTTATCCTTTGGTTTAAACTGAATCACTTTTTGGTTTTGGAGGGTTTCTACGGCTAAATCAAATAAGCTTTGATCATAGGATTTGACCAACTCAGCTTCTTGATACATGATATAATCGCCCCCGCCTTGAGCGCGGTAATTGTTAAGTGCGATTGTAAAGACTTGATTATCCCTTATCGGCGCATCGTTATAATGAAGGTTGCTTACCCTTTGACCCTTGGGGGATTTTAGATTAAAACTATAGGTAATGCCATCGAAAACATCGTAGTTATAATGTTCTTCTTTCGGGTGTAAAAAGCTATCGTCAATCGCAATCTCACCGGCTTTTAAGGTAAAATATTCAGCCGTTCTCTCAAGCGCCGCTTTTAATTGTTTTCCAGTAATTTTTAAAACATCAATGGTGTTTGGATAGACAAAGTTCGCCGCCACATCCCTTAGATAAATCGTTTGATTGAAACCAGGCGCATGATTGGGTAAAGATGCCGCGGAGATATCGGCATGAGTCAACTCGAGTTGCATTCGGTTAATCCATTCGAATAAGGGGTGTTTGATTTGTCGTGCTGTAAGGGGATTGGTGATCTTCATCGGTAATAGTGTTGAGCCAATTGGTTCATCCAACCACGTTTGGGTTTTGTCTTCGAGCGGTTTTAAAATCTTGACCATCGTTTCATCTTCCGCCATGGTATTATCGATTAGTTTGGCATCATGAGAAAAACTAAACCCTTTGGTTTCGGTTTTGATATCAAGGGTGACTTCGCCAAAATTTTTGACATTGGCGTTGGTTTGAAGGACGAGGGTTCCCTTTGGCATGGTGAGGTTGGTGGGCAGATGTTGGTGACCTGTCAGTAAAAGATCAAGGCCTTCGATATGGGCAATTTTATAGCCAAGATTCTCTTTGGTGTCCCGACCGATAGCTTGGTGGGTCTTTAAATCTCTCTCAAAGCCGCCATGGTATAAAACAACCAGATAATCCACAGTGTCTTTAAGGATATCAACATACTTAAGGGCGGTATCATAAGCATCTAAAAAATGCAAATGCTGAATGTGTTTTGGTTTTTCCCACTTTGGAATATACTGCGTCACAATACCGATTAGACCGATTTTGAAGCCGTTCTTTAAAGTTTTAATTTTATAAGGGGTAAAAATCGGTTGGCTATCTTCACCGACCATGTTTGCACAAATAATGTCACCGTTAAGTTTTTCTGTGATACCTTTCATATAATCAAAGCCGTAATTAAAATCATGATTACCGAGGTTGATCGTATCATACCCCATATGGTTATAAGCTGTCTCAATGGGGTGAGGCAAGTCATCGCCGAATTTACGGTGATAATCCAAAAGCACGCTACCTTGTAAGAAATCACCATTATCAAGTAAAAGATATGGCGCTTTCAGACTTTTTAGATAGGTAAAAAGACGACTCAACCCCTGATGCGCTTTTTGCTTGGTCGCATAATCTGACGCTAATAATTGGCCATGAACATCGGATGTGTATATAATTTTATAACGCATAAAAACCTCCTCAAATTCGCTATTTTCATTATATCACAAAAACGCTTGCCTAAGGTTTAGAGATTTCTTAGTTTGAAATTCAAATTTTTATTCGATTTTTTCATGATATGTGCTAATATTAAAGGGAAGTACATAGAACCAATTTTTTCAAAAATAGATAGGAGGATCTATGAAAAAATTATTTATTGTAGTAGCGCTATTTATAGCGTCTTTCTCTTTAACCGCTTGTGGTGGCGATGACATGGACACTTTATCGGTTTTCTTTGTCCCCTCAAGAGATGCACAATACATCTTAGAAACCACAGAACCGCTTAAAGAATTATTACTCGAAGAGCTAAATGACATGGGTTATGACTTCAAAGAAATCATTATTGAAGTCGGTACATCTTATGAAGCTGTTGGTGAAGGCATGTTAGCTGGAACCGTGGATGTTGGTTTCCTTCCTGGTGGAACCTACGCGCTTTATTCAGGTGATGGCGAAATTGATGTCATCTTAGCCGCAACACGCGCAGGCTTGAATAAAGACTCTGATAATGCGGCGGATTGGAATGATGGGGAACCAACACTTGGCGATCCTGACAATCAAGTAACCTATTACCGGAGCCTAATCGTAGCTGGTCCTAGTGAAGTTGGTCAAGCCTTAGCTGCCAAAGTTAATAATGGTGAAGCCTTGACTTGGGATGACCTTAACAGCGCAACTTGGTGTATACAAGGTCCGACCTCTTCTGCAGGTACCGTGTATCCTTCAGTATACCTTCACGACAATTATGATGGTAAAAAAGTTTCTGATTTAGACAACACCGTTAACCCTGGTGGTTATGGTGCGGCGGTTTCAAGTTTAGCGACGGGAAGTTGTGACGTGGCGACTATGTACGCCGATGCGCGTCGTGATTATCATGAGGATTGGGTCGATGAATTTGGACGCGAAGAATCTATTTGGGCAGAAACCAATGTTGTTCTCGTAACCGGCGGAATTTTCAACGATACTATCTCTGTGTCAAATGTTACCGTTGATGATGATCTTAAAGAAGCTTTACAACAAGCGTTCATCAACATTATAGCTACAGAAGCAGGACAAGAAATATTTGAAGTATATGCGCACCAAGGTTATCAACGCGTTACAGACTCAGATTATGAAGCAGCACGTACAGCCCAAGAAATTATTCTAGGCGACGATTAATCGAAACATAACCATACTTAATGAATGGATTGAGGCTTGTCTATCATAGGCAAGCCTCCTTCTAAAAGAAAGGCACGAAATATGATAAAATTTGATAAAGTAGGCAAAACCTATCCAGATGGCACCGTAGCTTTAAAAGAGGTATCCTTAGAAATTGAACAAGGTGAGTTTGTTGCGGTCATTGGCCTCAGTGGTGCAGGTAAAAGCACATTGGTTAAACTCATCAATAAGATGATTGGTGTCACCAAAGGCACCCTTACCGTTAATAGTATTGAAGTCAATAACGAGTTGAAAGGCAAACGTCTAAGAAAATTTAGACGTAAGATTGGTATGGTCTTTCAGGCGTTTAACCTCGTCGGTCGCACCAGTGTTATTCGTAACGTCTTGGCCGCACGGGTTGCTGAGATGAACTTTGTAGAAAGTTTACTCGGTCTTTATTCCAAAGATGATAAAATTAAAGCTTTAGAAGCTCTAGATAAAGTCGGCATATTGGAAAAAGCATACTCGCGCGCCGATCAATTATCTGGCGGGCAACAACAACGCGTTGCCTTAGCTAGAACGATTGCACAAGACCCTTCCATCATCCTTGCCGATGAACCCGTTGCTAGTTTAGATCCTATTACCGCCAACCAAGTGATGAAAGACTTTGAAAGGGTCAACAAAGATTTAAACATTACCGTAATCGCAAATATGCACCACGTCGATATGGCCCTAAAATATGCGCGAAGGGTTATTGGTATTAGAGATGGAAACATCGTTTTCGATGGACCCTCAGATAAGGTCAATGAGGATTTATTAAAGGAAATCTACGGTCGTAATATCACCGATGAAGATATCATGTTTAAAGATGAAGATGAAGCAGAACAAATTGAATTTTAAACAGTGGTTTGTTGAGAATACAAAAATTCTTCTCAACAAATTGACCGTGCAGACCGAAAGTGTAAGGACCTATACACTCTTGGATGGTACCAAAGTTATCGAACCCTTCTCTAAAACACCTATTATCGCCGCGATTCTCTTAGTTTTATCGATTATCTCTTGGAATGTCACCAATGTCAATCTAGGCGATTTAATTTCAAGATTTCCAAATTTTTTCAGTATTCTATATCAAATGACCGATCCTAGATGGGCTTATTATGAACGCGTTATTGGGCCGATGCTCGATACGATACAGATGTCTTTTTTAGGGAGTTTAATTGGTGCATTATTGGCTTTACCTGTGGCTTTTTTATCCGCAAGTAACATCAATAAGAATAAATACGTCTTGAGCTTTGCACGTTTCTTTTTATCGCTGGTAAGAACCCTACCTGTTTTGGTCTACGCCGCCATTTTGACCTTAGCCTTCGGTTTTGGCGTGTTTGCAGGAACCGTCGCCATTGGGATTTTCACCTTTGGGATTTTGAGTAAAATGATGTATGAAAATATCGAAACGGTTGATTTGAGTGCCTATGGCGCCATCGAAGCCACCGGCGCGAGCAAACCCAAAGCTTTTGTAACCTCTGTATTCCCAAAAATCACCCCCGCTTATTTATCCTATTCACTATATAGTTTTGAGATTAACATCCGCTATGCAGCCATCTTAGGGTACGTTGGTGCCGGGGGTATCGGCTTGCTTTTTGATGATAGAATGGCATGGCGACGCTACGAGGATGTCGCGATCTTGATTATCATGCTCTTTGTGGTCGTATTTACAATCGAAAACATCTCGCGTTACTTAAGAAAGAGGTTAAGCTAATGAATAAAAATTTGACCGTACAAGAGATGTTTGAAAAACAACCAAAACATCATCTCGCGATTATATTGACTATCTTAGTGATAGGTAGTCTCACGCTATGGAGTTTATCTGCCATTTCCGTGCCCGCCATCAGTGAAGGCGGCATCACGATCGTAAAATCTATCTTTAAAGCCTTGATCGATCCCAACCGTGATTGGCTCTTTACGCTAAGACCCATCGGTATTCCACAACAGATGCTAGAAACCGTCGCCATCGCTTTTTTAGGGACCATTTTAGGCGCTATTCTAGCCTTACCTCTAGCCTTCCTAAGCAGCCGAAACATTACCGGAAGATTCTACTCTTTTATCGGTATCTTATCGGTAACCATGATCAGAACCTTCCCCGTCTTTGTTTTAGGCTTAATGTTTGTCCGCGTCACTGGACCTGGGCCTTTTGCAGGGGTTATGACGATTGGATTAGCCTCCATCGGCATGATGACAAAACTCTATGTTGAATCGATTGAAGATATCGACAAAGGCGTCATTGAAGCCTTAGATGCCACAGGCGCCAATACTTTACAAAAAATACGTTACGGCATCATACCACAACTATCGGCTAACTTTATCTCAAACTCTATCTATCGTTTTGAGATCAACGTTAGAAACGCAACCATCTTAGGCCTCGTTGGTGCGGGTGGTATCGGTTCTACGCTGATTTGGGCGATGTCTGCATATCGTTGGCGCGATGCGGCCGCAGCCCTTTGGGGCATTATCATTGTCGTGCTTGTCATCGAGTTTATTTCCACAAGAATTCGACGGAAACTAGCCAGTGCTGAATAAAACAAAAACCTTTAAATTTTAAAAATTTAAAGGTTTTTTAATCGCTTATGCGCATTTATGACCCGATAATTTGCATATATAGATTACGCGTCCGGGGCCCATCAAACTCACAAAAATAAATACCCTGCCAGGTCCCAAGTTTTAAACGACCATCTTCAATTAGTAAAACTTGGGTGTTGCCAATCACCGATGATTTGATATGGGCATCGGAATTGCCTTCCATGTGTTTAAAGGCATCTAAATTCGGAAATGTGTCTTCAAGTCCATATAGGATGTCCCTAGCCACATCCAAATCAGCATTTTCGTTGATGGTAACCGCCGCGGTCGTATGCGGCACAAACAACGTAATTTGGCCTGTCTTTATATCGCTACTTGTGATAAAATTTTGAACCTCGCTCGTTATATCTTGAAGTATCTCTTTTTCCAACGTTTTAATGGTTAAAGTCTCATTGTTTATCATATGTTATCCTTTCATATACGGTTTGTTTATTGAATTAAAAGATGAAATACAAGATTTCATCTTTTAATTGATTATGATGCGGTCTTTGTTTTTAGATGTGTGTGTTTAACTGTCCACTGCTTCATTTTAATACGAAGCCAAAAGCCGTAAATCCCTAAAGTGATGATAGTCAGTATAAACCACTTGATGAAGTTTCCGAACAATTGACCACCAGTCCCTTCAAATACGACTTGCTTGCCATCGATAATAGTGTGTTTGGCAAGCCAACGTTGTTTTAGCGTCACTGCCCAGGGCGTGCCTAAACCGACCGTTATCGCGAAAATTAAAAAAGCCAGTAAAGAAATCCCGATTAATCCTAATAAACCACCTGTAAATTTAGATTCTTTGATGGGTGTCCTCCCTCTACCGTATTTACTGCTATATCATTATTATAAGCAAGACAAATAGGGAATACAATAAAGATTTGACTATTTTAAATGTTCTATGGAAATAAACCGAGCTTGACGTTTGTTGAAAACGGCTATTTTCTTAAATCCTACCGATTTTAAAATATCGAAGGCCTTATCAAAGTCTTTACGGTAATCCCTCGGATCATGGGCATCGGAACCGATGGTGATGATTTTACCACCAAGCTCTTTATACCGTTTTAACAAGGCTTTTTTAGGATGCATATGCTTCAGACCATACCTCAGACCCGACGTGTTTAACTCAATACCCTTGTTATAATAAATAATAAGACGCAAAATCTCATCGATAATCGGTTGATAACGTTTGAAATCATAATCCTTTCTTTGATAATCACCATAACGGATAATATAATCGATGTGGCCGATCACATCATAATTTTGATAATGCTTTATCGCTTCTTTAAGTAACGTAAAATAACGAGTGTAGGCTTCTTCTTGGTTTTTGTCATTAAAAAAATCGCCATTGTAAAAATCTTTCTTATCCCCTTGGTGTATACTCATAATCACAAAATCAAATGGATGGGTCTTTAAAAGCCTATCATAGGCTTTTTTCATATGGGGTTGAAAGCCTATTTCAACGCCCATATTGAGTATCATCCTATGTTTTTCTTCTAACCGCTCTAAATCGTTTTTGATACGGTAAAAATCAGGTATCATCCGGGATATCGATGCAGACGCATCAAAATCAACGTGGTCGGTAAATATCAAGGTATCGATATTTTCTTTTTTTGCTTCTTTAATATAGTTTTCAAACGTCGCAGTATTTGAAGCATCCGGTGAATAGATCGAATGCATATGTTGATCATAAATCTTCATGTCATCACCTTTACCTATAATATAAGGAACACCTATATCTTACCTTTTTTAAAACCAATTGTAAAATTAATCGGAAATTCCCAATAAAAGTATGGTCCTAGTTGTTCTAGTAGTGAAAATACCAAAAGGAGGAACCAAAATGAAAAAATTATTAGTTCTATTTACAGGTTTTATGTTTGCCCTAACTTTAGCTGGGTGTAATCTTTCAGACGATACTTTAAGTGAGGATACCAGTTTATTGATTATCGATGTTAACCCATCGATTGAAATTATTTTAGATGATGACGATAAGGTTATTAGTGTCGCCCTTTTAAATGAAGAAGCCGAAACCGCAATGCCCGATGTTGACCTTATAGGTTTACCTATTGATGAGGCGATGGACATCGTAAACGAAGCGCTTATCGACACTGGATTCATTGATGTTGATAGCGATGAGAACATCATCACTATTACCACAAGCGATGAAGCTAGAAACGATGAGATGAAAGAGAAAATGACAGCTTCGCTGAATAAACGTGGTGTTGGTGCAACAGTATTCGGTGGTGAAATGCTCGATGAGTATTTCGATTTAGCTGAAGAATACGACATTGGCGTCGGTAGAGTTAGATCTATCGCTCGCGCCGTTGAAATCGATGAAGATTTAACGTTTGAAGAAGCCGTAGAATTATCACACGGAGAAATCATGACCATTTTACGCGATGAACATCGCCAAATGATGGACGAATTCATCCAAGAACGCCGTGATCATGCACGAGGCATGAGAGATCATGCACGTGAACGTACACAAGATCATCGTAACCGTGATGAAAATGACGACGTAGAAGAAAATGATGATACAGAAGAAAATGATACTATAATTCCCGATGATGATAACAACAATGATAATACAGAAGAAACTGAAACTGTAGAATAATTTCACAAAAAACCCTCAAATTTGAGGGTTTTTTTATGTTTAAAGATATCGTCAAATAAAGTCTCACCATCGTTTTTTTACAAAATATTTGTTATATATTGATGTATAAATGCATATAAAGACATTTATATATCTTTAGAAGAATATAATGTGTATTAGTATCTTATATGAATAAATACCTATATAATGTGGTTACAATGATTTATAAAAATTCCCAATAAACGTACGTTCTAAGTTGTTTTATTAGTGAAAGTATTAAAAGGAGGAACCAAAATGAAAAAATTATTCGTTTTATTTACAGGTTTAATATTAGCCCTAACATTAGGTGCATGTGCTCGTACAGATGACACCTTAAGTGACGATACTAGTTTACTAGCCATCGATGTTAACCCAGCGATTGAAATTATTTTAGACGAAGACGATAACGTCCTTAGTGTCGCACTCTTAAATGAAGATGCAGAAATCGCATTATCCGATGTTGAACTCGAAGGTCTCCCCGTTGATCAAGCTATCGATGCTATCAACGACGCGCTTATCGAAACTGGATACATTGATGTCGACACCGACGAAAACATCATCAATATCACCACTAGCGATGAAGCTAGACGTGATGAGATGAAAGAAAAAATGGAAAATTCATTAAATGAACGCGGTATTGGCGCGGCTGTCTTCGGCGGCGAAATGCTTGATGAGTATTATGATTTAGCTGAAGAGTATGACATTGGCGTCGGCAGAGCTAGACTTATTGCTCGCGCTGTTGAAATTGATGGAGAACTTACGTTTGAAGAAGCTTTAGAATTACCACATGGTGAAATTATGACTATTTTACGCGATGAACACCGCCAAATGATGGATGAATTCATCCAAGAACGTCGCGATGATGCACAAGAGATGAAAGCCAACATGAAAGA
Source organism: Mollicutes bacterium (assembly GCA_003558105.1). GTDB lineage: Bacteria > Bacillota_I > Bacilli_A > Izemoplasmatales > Izemoplasmataceae > B1SED10-225. Next base: position 13,705 of record PWMS01000109.1, read on the forward strand.
AATGGCAGAAGAACGCGTCCAAGAACACCGTAACCGTGTTGATGATGGCGAGGTAGAAGACAAAGACTATGACGCCATTCGTGATGATATCAGTGGTCGCATTGATCAAATTAGAAACACATACCGCAACCGTATCAACCAACAACGTCAAGACGCGATTGATTGGGAACAAACCCCAAATGATGACGATACCACACAAGATCAACAATATACAACAATCGATATTAATCCCGCCATTGAACTTATCTTAGATGAAGATGGCAACGTCATCTCTGTTGGCCTATTAAACAAGGATGCTGAAATCTTAGTCGCAGAACTTGACTTAGTTGGTCTAGCACATGAAGAAGCTTTAGAAAGAATCTTAGATGCAGCGATTGAAACGGGTTATATTGATGTTGACAGTCACGAAAACATCATCACCATTACCCATGAAAACCCTGAACTAGAAGAAGACATTAAAGCCTATATTGAAGAAAACTTGAAAGCTAAAGGTGTTGGCGCAGCTGTCTTCGGTGGCGAAATGATCGATGAATATTTTGATTTAGCTGAAGAATACGATATTAGCGTCGGCATAGCTAGACTTATCGCTCGCGCCGTTGAAATCGATGAAGAGTTAACCTTTGAAGCAGCCATAGAATTATCACAGGAAGAAATTATGACGATTTTACAAGAAAGCCACGAAGAAATGATGGAAGAATTCATTCAAGAACGTCGCGATAGTGCACAAGCTATCAAAGATGAACTAACACAAAACTTCGAAGATAAAGTCGAAAATCATCGCCAAAACGTCGATGCTGACAATCTTCCCGACTTTGATGCTATCAAAGACAATGTACAAGATCGTTTAGACACTATAAGAGATGATTACAAACAACGCATCAAAGATAACCATGAACAAATCGTCCCGGATTATGAAGATTATATTCCCAATGATGACAACGAAACCGATACAGACGAAAATTCCTATTAAATCAATCACATTAAAAAAGCCCTCATTTGAGGGCTTTTTTAATGTTTTAAGTTTTAACATCAAACGATTTTATTAGCCTTGTTGCTTAAATCAAATAAAGCACAATGCTGAATGTTCCGATGAAAAAACAATACCAAGCGAAGTACTTCAAATAGCCACTTCTAACAGAAAACAAGAAGAATTTAAGCGCAAAATACGTGGTGATTGTGGTCACCATAAAGGCAGCCGATAAAGGCAATAAATCATATTGCAGCCCCTCAGATATACCATAGATTTCATAACCCATCGCAGCGATCGATATGGGGATATAAAGCATAAAAGAGTATTCAAATACGGTCTCAAATTTAATTTTTTTAAGTAGGCCC
>PWMS01000108.1 GCA_003558105.1 Mollicutes bacterium
CCTTCTTAGTTGATACCTACAACACCTTAAAAAGTGGGATTCCCAACGCCATTAAAGTCATCAAAGAACAGCTCAAGCCCCATGGCTATAAAAAATACGCGATTCGCATCGATTCCGGCGACTTAACCTACCTTTCTAAAAAAGCCCGCCAAATGCTCGATGAAGCCGGTCTAAAAGAATGTAAAATCGTCGCTTCAAACGCACTCGATGAGCACCTTATCCGTGCTTTGATCGGCCAAGGTGCCCCAATCGATATCTTTGGTGTGGGCGAGCGTTTGATTACCTCAAAAAGCGATCCTGTTTTTGGTGGGGTCTACAAACTAGTCGCCACCGAAACTAAAGACGGCACCATCGAACCAAAGATTAAAATCAGCGATAACCCAGAAAAAATCACCACCCCCCACTTTAAAAAAGTCTACCGCATCTACGATAAAGATACCCACAAAGCATGCGCAGACTTACTCGCTTTACACGATGAGACCATCGATGAATCTAAACCCTTAACCCTCTTTGACCCCACCCATACATGGCAACAACAAACCTTCACCAACTACTACGTCAAAACCTTACAAAAAACCATCTTTAAAAATGGTGAACTCGTTTATCAAAGCCCAGATATCAAAACCATCAAAGCTTACTGCGAACAAGAAAAAGCCACACTTTGGGAAGAAGTCCATCGCTTTGATTTTCCCCATCAGTACTACGTGGATTTAAGCGAAAAGCTTTGGGATCTAAAACACAACCTTATTAAAGAACGAAAACAATCATCCTAAATATTTTAAGGCGCTTAACCCCACGTTAAGCGCCTTATTTGTTATAATGATAATAGAAAGAGGAGGCATGTCATGCAAGTAAAACTTGGCAACCGTATGTTTGATTTAAAAGGCAACACCATCGCTGTTGGCGATCAAGCCCCAGACTTTAAAGCCACCGCGAAAGATTTAAGTCAAAAACATTTACACGATTTTAAGGAAGCGATCATCGTTTTAACCATCGCCCCATCGATCGACACCAGCGTTTGTGCCTTTCAGACAAAAAAATTCAACCAAATCTTAGACGACAAAGAAAACGTACACGTCATCGCCATCACCAACGACTTACCGTTTGCGCAAAAACGCTGGTGCGAAGGTGAAGGGTTAGAAAACGCCACCATCCTAAGCGACCACAAAGATTTAGACTTCGGCTTAAAATACGGGGTTTTAATCGAAGCGGTGCGGCTTTTGGCTCGCGCGGTATTCATCCTCGATCAAGACCGTAACGTCATTTATAAAGAAATTGTCGAAGACACCAGCGCGCACCCCGATTACGATCAAGCCTTAAAGATCATCAACCAAAGCGCTTAACCTCACATTTGTGAGGTTTTTTCTTTATTATCCAAGTCTCTATGGTATCATTGAGATGTAGGTGTAACCAAAAAATCACCGATCACAAGGAGGCTTTATCATGCCCACCAGCTCTTTAGGTCAACGATTAAAACACTACCGCATCCAAGCGAATCTTTCACAAAAAGCCGTGGCTGAGGCTTTAAATGTCAGCGATTCGGCGATTTCAAAATACGAAAAAGACAAACGGCATCTCACCCCTGAGATGTTAAAGCAATTCGCCGGTCTTTATGGTGTTTCTCTGGATACACTTTTAGATGTCGAATCTAGCGCGCACGAAGACAAAGTTCCCATCACCATCAAAGCCCCCTACAAAACCCCAACCTCAAAAACCACCATCGTGTTTGGCGGTGGTCTATACCTTGGGTTGATGCTTATGTTGCTGGGTTTCTTTGATATCGCCCTTTGGCTTATCATCGTTTTTGCCTTCGTTTTAATGGGGTATCAAATGTATCATTTCTTTTTACACGAAGGCCGGATTACAAGCTTAAAACTGGTCGATAAAACCGCCAAGCTTAGCTACCGTTTTGATGAGGATAAACCGCGCGAAAAGTATCTAAACGAGCTTTTACTACTTAGTTTTTTTGTCTTTTTATCCGCGTTGATCATGGTGATGTTCATCTTACCTCTAACCACCGATTTTAGCGATCCTTATGACCTGTTTTTAGCGATGATTTTACTTAACCTCCACCTTGGGTATATGGTGTATGTTTGGTATAAACGCAGTTTGAAAAAATTCTTACCTAAAGATTTGCGACACTATGATGTCAATCATCGTTTGAATACCTATAAATGGCTCGTTTTTCATTGGCTTCATGATATCACCCTCATCTATTTTGTCTTGATGCTTGGTTATACCTTTAGTGAAACGACCATACAATTTACCTTTAACGAACAACTCTTCTTTATCAGCACCATCGGTTTTTATTTTATTTTCACGAAACGATTCATCTATATCAATAACCTCGCGCACCACGCTTATGTTTTGACCGTTACTGGCCAAAATGGCCAAACCTCGGACAAATCCAGCTCAGACTTGCAAACATAACGCGCTTTGTTAGACTGAAATTAGGCGCACCAAACGGTGGGTTAAGGATGGGGGAAGAAAAGACAGGCACGTGTCTTTTCTTTTTCTTTTAACATCGATGTAGAAAGCTTGACAAAACAGCTTTAAGACCATAAAATCATAGATGGAAATGGAGTTGATATTATGGCAAAAACCAAAGCGTTTCAAACCGAATCAAAAAAACTACTCAATTTGATGATCAATTCAATCTACACCCACAAAGAAATCTTTTTAAGAGAACTGATCTCTAATGCGTCGGATGCGATCGATAAACGCCATCATCTTTCCCTCACCGACGATAAGGTTGATGCGGCCGATGATTATGAAATCTTTATCGAGACCGACGAAGAAAACCGCACCTTAACCATCCACGACAACGGCATTGGTCTAACCGAAAAAGAACTAGAGACCCAACTTGGGACCATCGCTGAGAGCGGGACAAAAAACTTTATCGAAACGTTGGAGAAAAAAGATGCCCTTGAGACCATCGGCCAATTTGGCGTCGGGTTTTACAGTGCCTTTATGGTATCCAAACGCGTCTTTGTGAAAACCAAATCACCCTACAGTGAAGAAGCCTACCTTTGGCAAAGTGAAGGCGAATCCACCTACCAAATCGAGCCCACCAAAAAAGATACGACCGGGACCTCTATCACCTTGGTTTTAAGGGATGACGATGAGGAAAACGAAGAAGACTATTCGACTTACTTAAAAGAAGCCACCATCAAACAAACCATCAAGAAGTATAGCGATTATGTACGCTATCCTATCAAGATGAAAGTAAGCCAAGAAGTCCCCGATGAAAACGACGAAGACAAAACCGTGACCAAAGAAACCATTGAAACCCTAAATTCTATGGTTCCCATCTGGAAGCGCCCTAAAAACGAAATCAAGGATGAAGAAATCAACGACTTTTACAAACGCACCTTCAACGATTTTGAAGACCCTTTGCATACCGTGCATACCAGCGTTGAAGGCTTGATTACTTATACCGCCTTACTCTTTATTCCGAAAAAACCGCCTTATGATTTCTACACAGAAAACTACGAAAAAGGTCTCGATTTATATTCCCGCGGCGTCTTCATCCAGGAAAAAAACAAAGACTTAATCCCCGAGCATTTTCGCTTTGTCAAAGGCTTGGTCGATTCTGCGGACTTGAGTTTAAATCTTTCTAGAGAGATGTTGCAACACAACCGCCAACTGAAAAAAATCGCGGTCCACATCGAGAAAAAAATCAAAAGCGAACTCGAGAAAATGCTTAAAAACAACCGCGAAACCTACGTAGAATTCTACGAAGCCTACGGCAGTAATTTAAAATACGGCATTTACGATCAATTCGGCGCCCACAAAGAAAAGCTACAAGATTTAATCATGTTTAAAACCAACAAAAGCGACGCATTCATCACCTTAGAAGAATACATCGAAAGAAAACCAAAAGAACAAACACATATCTATTACGCCAGTGGCAAAAACAAAGCCCAAATCATGAACCTTCCACAGATGGATCTGATCAAAGATAAAGACTACGAAGTCCTCTTATTTACCGATGATGTTGATGAATTTATGGTTCAAGTTTTAAATGCCTATCAAGAGCTTGAATTCAAAAGCATCCAACAAGGCGAAAGCGATCTTTTAGACGACGATACCAAAGAAGATTTAAAAACCCAAGAAAAAGCTCACGCCAAATTATTAAACGCGTTAAAGAAAAGCTTAAAAGACCAAGTCAAAGACGTTAAACTCACCGGTAGACTCAAAGAATCACCCGTTTGTTTAACCAGTGGTGAGGGCCTTTCTTTAGAAATGGAAAAAGTGTTATCAAAAATGCCCAACCAACAAGGCATGAAAGCCGACCGCATCTTAGAGATCAACCCCCATCACGAACTCTTCAAAGCCTTAGAAACCATCCATGAAACCAAACCGAAAAAAATCGATGATTACGCCAGCTTACTTTATCATCAAGCCCTGCTCATCGAAGGCTATCCGATCGATGATCCTAAAAAAATGAGCGATTTGATGGTCCAACTGATGGTTGAGGCCACCAAAGCCCAATCCTAAACAAACCCCTAAGCACAAAAAGATGTTCATCACATGGTGAACATCTTTTTTCATATCGAGCCCACCTTAGCTAAAATCATGTTATAATTGACGCGGAGGGATTCATATGAGACAAGCTTATATCAATTTACACATGCCATTTACCCAAAATAACGCCTTTATCATTGAAGATGGCCACTTTACCTTAGTAGGCCGCAAAGGCACCATCTTAAGACAAAACATCGATGAAATCATCGATTTGCAAGACAAAACCATCCTGCCCGCCTTTCATGATTCACATATGCATCTTTTAGGCCTTGGTTGGCAACGATCCATCTTTGATGTTGCGAAACTAAACAGCATTGAAGCAATCCAAGCCACCGGTAAAAAGCGTCCCGAACAATTTATCATGGGCCGTGGTTTTCACGAACAAACCACCGAAGAAAAACGCACTCTAAACAAACAAGATCTAGACGCGATATCAACCGAAAAACCCATCGTCATCTACCGCGCGTGTGGCCACGTGCTTTTTGCCAATTCAAAAGCGATAGAAATGGCCCTCGCCTTACAACCCAAGTTTACCTCTGAATGGTTTGATGAGGGCATCTTTAAAGAAGAGGACATGGACTTTATCAAAGCCATCTTCCCCACCCCAAGCCTAGTTGAAATCAAAGGCTATATTTTAAACGCGCAAGCCCACTTGCTTAAAAACGGCATTACCAGTGTTGGCAGTGACGACTACCACATCTTTGAAACCGTGCCTTATGAAACGGTTAAAAAAGCCTTCAAAACGCTCGTTGATGAAGGCAGACTAAAACTCAACGTCCTCGAACAAGTCAACTTACCCAAAATAGCCGATTTAAAAGATTATCTTAAAAAAGGCTATGCCCACGAAAGTTATGGGACCTTCACCGAAGGCCCCTTAAAACTATTGGCCGATGGTTCCCTAGGCGGCCATAGCGCCTATATGAAAGCCCCATACGCCGATAAAGATACCAAAGGCATCGAAATCTTCAATCAAGCGGCCTTAAAAGAGCGCATCGAACTCGCACGCAGCAAACGCATGGATTTCGCCATACACGCCATCGGCGATCAAACCGCAGAAACCATCATCGATATCAAAGCATCCTTCAACGATGATCCCCTAGCCTACCGTGATTCTATCATCCATGCGCAACTTTGTGACACCGCCCAAATCAAACGCATGGGAGAACTTAACTTAGGGGCCCAAACCCAACCGATCTTCTTAAACAGCGACATTCCTATTATCGAAGAAAGATTGGGCGCCCGAGCTCAAAAAACCTATCTATTCAACACCATGATCAACGAAGGCGTTTTAACCACCCTTTCGACCGATGCGCCGATTGAAGATGTCAATCCTTTTGAAAACCTCTACGCCGCGACCACCAGAAAATCGATTAAACACCCCGATTATCCCCCGTTTTTAAAAGAAGAAGCCATCCCCATTCGCCAAGCCCTAAAAGCCTATACCATCACCCCAGCTTACTTCGCTTATAAATCCAAAAAAATCGGCGCAATCAAAAAGGGCTATGAAGCCGATTTTATCGTCGTCGACCATTTTAATCCGCAAAACCCAAAAAGCTTTTTAAAAACCGACGTTCTAAAAACCTTTCACGCTGGTCGGTGTGTCTTTGAAAAAGCTTAAATTTTATGTGATAAAAAAAGGACTGATACGATGAAACCACGCCTCAAACAATACTTGCACCATAGCCTGATCACCTTGGAACTGACCTTGATGTGGGCTTTGGTGAGCCTCCTTTCTTTAGGCCTTTTACTCGGGCCTGCCACGGTGGCCTTATACCATATCTTATTCCATCTTATCCACAGCAACAAACGCCCCGATAATCTCGTCTTACGCTTTAAAAAAAGCTTAACCATGAGTTTACCACAAAGCGTTATATTCACCCTGCTTTCTTTAGGGTTGATGCTGCTGCTTTATGCCGTCATCTTCCAAATTGAAACGACCTTTCTCATCATCCTTATTTATTTCATCTTCTTAGAAATCTTACTCATGCTTTTATTTTCTTTTCCCATCATGGCCCTTTTCAAACACGATAAGATGCGGATTTTACTAAGAACCAGTTTCTTAATCGCCAACATGCACGGTTTAACCAGTATCTTAGTCGTCTTATTACTCGTTATCATGGGCCTCTTAGCCTGGGCTATTCACCCGCTCATCATCGCCATTTATCTGCCCTTGTATTTTTATCTTAGCACCGCGTTATACAAACGGGTTTTAATCCAATACATCGCCAAAGAAAAGAAGTCCTAAAAAACAGGACTTCTTTTTAAATCGTCTCAAGGATGCCGCCTTTGATCAATTGAATCATCGTATCGCTTGTGATCGGACAAAACTGGATGCGCCTAAATTGCTGTAACTCTTTAATGATTTCGACATCATCCATCTTTTTCTTGTACGGTCTTTCATCGTGCATCGTCGCCACCGCATCTGAGATCGCCAATATTCGACCCCCAAGCGAAATCTTGTGTCCTTTAATCCCTCTAGGATAGCCGCTGCCATCCCACCACTCATGGTGGTCTCTAACAATTTTAGCGACATCTTCTAAAGGTTTAGCATCTTTTAAAACATCGTAACTATAACTCACATGCTTTTTGATGTGTTCATATTCTTGGCGGGTTAACCGCGCTTTTTTATTTAATACCGAACTTCTAATCCCGAGTTTACCGACATCATGCAAAAGCCCGCCCAAATATATCTCCTCAACCATACTATCGTTAAGCGCCATTTTTTCCGCAAGTGACCTCGCCAACGTCGCGACCGCTTCACTATGGCCTTTTGTATATCGATCATAATAATTCAGTGTTCTGACAAACGTCAAGATGATATCGTCTTTAATATCCAAATTTTGTTTGGTAATGTGATGTTTCAAAAACAACTTATTAAAAAGATGGGTAAAATCATGCATTTGTTTGATGCGCGTCGCGGTCATCTCATCGCGCTTCATAAAATCGCATGCAATGATATAGCGTTGTTCAGGATTAAAATGAAACACCATATACACCCGGGTTTCAACCGGCATCGAAAGGGTATAAATATTCGCCTCAGGGTAGCTTTTTTCCAAATGTTCTTTAACGTTTTCTATTAAATAAAACTCTTTATTTCTGACTTTATGAGAATCGTATAGATCGTAAAAATAAGGTATTTTATTGACGCCATACCCTTGCGCATAACGCATTGTGAGCTCCCCTTTTTCATCGTAGAAACTAAAGAAACGATCCGCTTCATCAAAGACCATCTTCGTCACTTCAAAGGTCTCTTTCGCGTAGACATCACTATCGTATTTAGACAAAGAAATATCTTTAGAAAGCCTCAAAAACTTATTGACATAATCCAAGGTATGATTGAGATTACCGGTTAATGCCTTTAATTCATCATTTTGTTGGAGCTTTAAATCATAATAGTATTTCAACGTCATCGAAACCACATACGTCACCAACAAGAAACCCACAAAAGAACCAAAGGAGACCATAAGGTCATTAAAAGCTAGCGTGTTATCAAAGATGAAGTACCAATAAAACATCGAAATCAACAAGAACTTCGCCAGCAATATCCAATAGGAAAACAAAGTCGCCCCTAACAAAAAGAAAAACACGAGCCCATAAAGATGTCGCCCGTAAGAAAAGTTCCAAGCCCCTTGCATGATAAAAGCACTCACAATCACAAAAAGAATCAAGACCGACGCATTCAAGGTATATTGTAACGTCGGGTTCAAAAACCGTCTTTTTTGATCGTAATATTTACCCAAATAAAGCAACGGCGTTAAAAGGCCAATCGATACCATAATCCCACTGGCGTTTAACACAAACCGCTGCAATAACGTGCCCATCGCATCGTAAGAAAGCTCATAAGCCAAGGCGAACATAAACCCAAAAACAAGCGCTTGGATGAAGGTAATCGCAAAAAAGCTCAAAAACCCATCCAATAAGTTGCGCGCCATCACCCTTCTTATACGCATAAACCGAAACGATTGTAAAAACGATTCTAACATCACCATAAAGATGATGATAACCAAGAGACTATAGAGGATGCCACTAAAAGGATGGCCCAATCTAAAGATTAAGACTTGCGGTAAAAAACCAGATAGCGACCCAAAGGCAATCGCTGGATAAATCTTCCGACCATAAACCACAGCAAAAAAAAGCGCAACACCCATCGCGGGCATAAAGAGATTGCCGCCATAAGGTTCAACCCAAAACAAAAACATGAAAAACCAAAGCAACATCACAAGCATCCCGATGATGACGGCTTTAATTTCAAATGGTTTACCGTGTAAATCCATCGTCTCACCTCGCCATCATTATAGCATATCTAAAGCGTAAAACGCATCCCTAGAAACCCAAATCATTGCAAGAAACTTAAAAATCATGTATACTAATCATACTTTTATTAAAAAAAAGGAGGCTTAAAGATGGATAAAATCATCTACCGCGTCAGTGCATTTCCCTCTGACAACAAAGGCGGCAACGAAGCGGGTGTTGTTTTAGACTGCGCCGATTTATCGGAAAAAACCATGCAACAAGTCGCCGCGCAAGTCGGCTATTCAGAGACCGCCTTTTTAATGCCATCAAAAAAAGCCGATTATAAAATCCGTTATTTCACCCCAATCACCGAAGTCGATCTTTGCGGCCATGCCACGATTGCCGCATTCAATCTGCTGAGAAATTTAGATATCATCACCCAAGGCCGCTACAGCTTAGAAACCAATCAAGAAATTTTAGAAATTAACGTCAAAGAAAAACACGTCTTTATGCAACTGGGCAAAATGAGCTTAAAAGATGGTCCGGATAAAACAGAAATCAAACAATCACTCGGCTTAAGCGATGCACAACTGACCAAAAACCCTACAAAAATCATCTCTACAGGGGTCGAAGAAATCTTTCTTGAAGTTAAGGACTTAAAAACCTTACATCGCTTAAACCTTGATCCACTCCGCCTCCAACGCCTTTGTGAAAAACACCACGTCAAAGGTTTGTATCTATTTACCTTAGAGACCCACGACCAAGAATCCCACGCCCAAGGCAGAAACTTTCTACCCGTCTTAGGCATTCCAGAAGAAAGCGCCACTGGCACCGCCTCTGGCGCCTTGGCAATCTATATGGATCAAGTCCTAAACAAACAACAAAAAGCTTACCGTTTCGAACAAGGTGACGCGATGCAAAAACCTTCGCGCATTCACGTCGAATTGATCAAAAGCCACCGCGACATCACCCGAGTCAATGTCGGTGGGGCTATGCGCTTTATCGATAAAATCCTCAAATTTATGTAAACTTGCCCCCACCAAAAAAGCATCGCTTTTTGGTGGGGTTTTATAACTTTCCATTTTTTTTGTAAAAAGCCCTTAAAAAAGCGATAAAACATGCTAAAATAAAACCAAGGGGGAATCAGTTATGACCAAGGAAGAAAAGCTTTTTAACTTATTAGAAAAACGCTACAAACATCTCATTGAATTACTCGATGAAACCGACGAACAACAAGAAGCCAAAAAACGCTTGTATAAGAAAAATAACCAAGCCATCGAAAAATCACTGGCCCATTCTTTAACCTTGCACCAAAGCAACAAAGAAACCTTAGACAAACATTTTATCAAACTGAAAGAACGCATCCGAAAAATTCTCAATGAAAAACTCAAAACCATCGATGAAGAAAAGACCTACGAAGATCAGGTGTACGATAAACTTTTAAAAAGTTTAACCGACTCATTTGACAACAAGATAGCCTTAAACAAACTTAAACGTGAAAAAGTCAAAGCGACCTACAACCATGCCGTTAAAACCGCGACCGAAACGTCCGTGAAAACCGAAAATGACGCCGAAGCAAAAATCGATAAAGCGGTTCGCACGCATAATGCGCACATGGAACGTTTACTCAGTGAAACCAATGAGCTTTACGAAAGCAACGACAAAATCGAAAGTGAAGCCAAAACAACCTTTGATAAAACCGTTAAAAAGATTGAAAGAGACAAACAAAGTGCGCTTACCAAAATCAAAAAGCATCAAAGCGACTACACCCAATCATTTAAAGAGGCTTTAGCCTCATTAAAAGAATCCTATAAAACCGAAAAGAAACCGCTAGAAAAAGAAATCAAAGCTTTGATTAAAGACTATGAAAAAGAAATTAAAACCTTGGAAGATGCCCATCAAAAAGAACTTACAAAACTGACCAACTACAAAAACGAAGCCGTAAAAATCGGCGATTCAAACAAAGCCCACGAATATGAAAAGCAAATTAAACAACTTAAAAAGACCCACCAAGCGACCTTAAAAGAGAAAAAAAACGAACATGAAAACACCATGTCACCCGAAGAAGAAAAGCTCGCCATATTTGAAAAAGACTATGAAGATAAATTTAAAGATTTGAAATATACGGCGATCGATCAGATCATCGGCTTTTTAAGCGAAATTGAAACCGCCAATACCGATGCTCAGAAAAAAATCGAAGAAGCCAACACCGAATACAACCTCGCGTTAAACGAACATAAAAGTAAAAAAGATGCGATCAACATCGATTACGAAATCCAAAGCATCAACTTCAACCAAACTCTGCAAGAAAACAAAACCATGGCCGAACACGATAAAAATCTAAGCAAACCCAAACGTGACCTCAAAGAAAACGAAGCGCGATTCCAAAGAGATATGGAACTCAACGAACTCGAAAAAGCCGACCGTGTCGCCGAGGAAAAAAACAAAAAAGATAAGTCTTTAGCCGATGAGAACCACACCTTAGAAGAAAATAAATTATCCTTAGCACACAAACGCTTAAACTATCTTTACGATTACGATGTCGAACAACTAAAAATCGAAAAAAACAGACAGTTGATCAAACGCGATGAAACCGAAGAGACCATGCTTATGTCGCATTATATGAAACAAAGTGAAAACTACACCGCCTTAAGAAGCGAAACCATCGAAGCTAAAAAAAGCTACGTCGAAGCCTTGGCCAACCAGCAAAAACAAGACCTAGACGAACTATATGAAAAACTGCTTAAAGACGCTAAAAGCGATCACGAAGCGATGATTAAAAAGATTGAAACGGCCTATCAAAAAGAAAAAGACATCTATCAAGCCCCTTTGAATGAGCTTAAAAAAAGCCATGAAAAAACCATCAATGACATGATTAGTGCCCACGCAAAAGAACGCGAACAACTCTCAGAAAGACTCGACAACAGCAACGATAAAAAACGCAAAGAAACCTTAAGAAAAGAACTACGAGAACTCGGTGAAAATCATGACGAAATTTTGAACCAAAAGAAAAAGGCACTAAAGAAAAAAGAAGCGGGCTTTGAAACCATGCTCGCCGATTTAAAAAGCTATAAAAACCGCTCTTTAGAAGAAGCCGAAACCTTGCTTTACCATATCACCGACCAAATCAGCTTAGCCCAAGAAGAAAACGCCATAGCTGCAGAAAACCTTACAACCAATTTTGATGCCCGCCATTATGAAATCAAGCACCGTGCTAAATTATTCCGAACCTTCCAACGCCAACGCCAACATGAAACGATTGAAAAAACACACCAGCACCAAAACGAACGCTTACACCGCTTAAACGCCAAACAAAACAAAAGCCAAACCATCCTAGAAGAACAACTCAAAGCGGTTCAACAGCAATATGAACAAGAATATGAAACGATTAGAAGCGCGATTCAAAAGGCTGAGTTAAGCTACGATAAAACCTTAACCGAAATCGAAAAGATTAAAGAAGAAAACAACCGTAACCTAAATGAAAGCTATGAGGTTGAAAAAGAACGCCTTGAGGGTTACATGTACAAACTCAACCGCAACCATGACCAAGCCATCAAGAAAATCAAAGACGATGCCAAGCAAAATAAAGATGCCTGTTTCGAGCATAAAAAACAAGGCGAAGAGGCCAAAAGCCGTGAAGAAAACCGACTTAAAAACGCCTTAGAAGTTGAACTCGACACCAAAGACGCCAACAAAAATCAAACAATAGAAAACTATAAAAACCGTGGTAAGGCGCTTAAATCTCATATCGATGCCGATATCCATAAACGCTTAAATGAAAAAACCATCACGCGCGTCGATGATGTTTTAAAAGCTGAAAAAGACTACGACATTATTTAAAGAATAAGAAGGATCTGATGCTGTGGAAAGAAACATACGCAAGAATTTGATGGTTGTATTCATCATCTCACTTGCCATTTTAGGCAGGTTTGTTTTAGAATACGCATTCTCGCTCATCTGGGACTTTTTTGACTTTTCCACTGTCCTTGGGTTCGCCGTACGAACCTTTTTTGTCGTCATCTTTGTGATCATTTGGTTATCGGTCGCCTTAAGAAGTGAAAACCCCCACAACAAACTACCTTGGTTATTGATTCTATCCTTTGAACCCGTCTTAGGGATTACCTTATTTTTAACCTTCGGGCGGAACTTTAAAAAATCGTTGCGCTATCAAAAACGCCCCCTCATGGTAAACGACAACTACATCACCAAAGAAGCCAAAGCCAGCGATGATATACTGTATGATGCGAACCTTGAAGACCCGTATTTATCGTTTTTTAAAAGTGCCCATAAACTATCGTATCATCAACCTTTTTATGGCAACACCCAAGTCAATGTACTGAAAAACGGTGAAGCTTTTTATCCGGCCTTAAAAAAAGCGATTAAAAACGCGAAAACATTTATCTTATTTGAATTTTTTATTATGCGCCACGATCAAAGAAGCTATGAATTCATCAACTTATTAAAAGAAAAAGCCCAAGAAAACATCGACGTTAAAGTAATAATCGATGGGCTTGGTTCCGCACGCTCAAGACGAAAAATCTTAAAAGCCTTTAAAGATAGTGGTGTTGATATCGTTGTTAATGACCGCATCTATTTTCCCTTGTTCAATACCCGTGTCAATTACCGCAATCACCGTAAAATCGTTGTTGTTGATGGGGTTGAAGGCTTTACCGGTGGGATGAATATCGCCAATGAATACGACAACGCCATCGCTCATCCGTATTACTTTAGAGATACCCAACTTCACATTAAAGGCTCAGCCACCAAAAGTTTAACCGCCTTATTCTTCAAAGACTACTATTACAACACCAACCATTTTATCGACGATGACATGTATTATCCCAACCGCAGTAAAGAGAGTCTAAACACCGTCCAAATCTTACAAAGCGGCCCCGATACCCAAGCGCCCAACATCCGCAATATCTATACCAAGATGATTTTAAACGCCCAACATTCAATCAAAATCATGACGCCTTATATGGCCTTGGACCAAGAGACACTAAACGCCTTAAAAACCGCCGCGACCAGTGGCATCCAAGTCGAAATCATTATCCCGGGCATTCCCGATAAATACATCGTTTATAAAGTCACCAAAGCCTTCATCAGCAATTTGCTCAAGGATGGTGTCGATATTTATCAGTATGACAAAGGCTTTTGCCACGGCAAGATTTTAATCATCGATGATAAAGTCGCTTCGATTGGCAGTTATAATTTGGATTATCGTAGCGCTTTAATCGATTTTGAAATTACCACCTTAATGCACGGCCCCGTGGTTTTTGATATTTTAAACGATTTTCACGCTGATTTAAAAGACTGCACCTTAATCGATAAAAAGGCTTGGGCAAAACGGCCTTTATTCTCGAAATTTTTAGAGGGTATTATGAGCATTTTCACCCCAATTATATAAAGGAGACAGCCATGATCGAAATCAAACATCTTATGAAAAGCTATGAAAAAGTCCAAGCCTTAAACGACGTTAGTTTCACGGTAAAAAAGGGTAGCTTTTTTGCTTTACTCGGACCCAATGGCGCGGGTAAAACCACCTGTATTGAAATCTTATCCACCCTGAAAAGACCCTCATCTGGCATGGTCACCATCGATGGGAACCTCTTAGGTAAACGTGATCAAGCCATTCGCGAGAAACTCGGTGTCGTCTTTCAAGAAAGCGTCTTGGATAAAATGCTGACAGTTAGAGAAAACTTACTTTTAAGAGGGAGACTCTACAAGCATAGCCATGACACCATCTTAAAGAAAATCGACCGTTTAAAATCATTCATCGATATCGAAAGTTTCTTAGACCAACGCATCGAGACCCTTTCTGGTGGCCAACGAAGGCGCGCCGATTTAGCCCGAGCGCTTTTGAATGACCCAGAGATTTTACTGCTCGATGAGCCAACCACAGGCTTAGACCCCCAAGCCAGAGAAAACCTATGGCACTTGATTTTAAAATTAAAAGAATCAACCCATATGACCATTATCTTAACGACGCATTATATGGAAGAAGTCAACCTCGCCGATCATGTCATTATCTTAGATCAAGGCATGATCAAAGCCGAAGGCTCCGCTGAAGCCTTACGAAAAAATCATGCGGGGTATGTCCTTAAGTTCGTGCCCAATGACAAAAACATTGTGAAAACCTTAAAAGCGAATAACTTTACCTTAAGAAAGCATTACAACACCTACCAAATCCTTTTAAAAGATGGTTATGAAGGCCTTGAAATTCTAAAGCAATATAGAACAAGCCTGGGTGATTTTGAAATCCTTAAAGGGACGATGGACGATGTCTTTTTAAATATTACAGGAAGGAACCTACGTGATTGATATGCGCGCATTGATTAAACGACACATTAAATGTTATTTAAGAGACCGTTGGGCGGTATTCTTTTCCTTTCTTTCCGTGTTTATCATTTTGATGCTTTTTGTCTTTTTCCTCGGGTCATATTTTGAGGATATCAGCCAACAAGCTGGCATTGACGAAAAGCTCGCAGCCTACATCGTTTATGGCTGGATCTTTTCAGGCTTATTGATGGTCTCTTCGGTAACCATTCCCTTAGGCTTTTTAGAGCGTATGGTTGAAGACCAAACCACCCGTGCGATGCACGATTTTCAAATAACCCCCTTAAAAAGATATAAAATCGTCTTTTCCTACCTCGCCGCAGCCGTTATCATCACCCTTTTTATGAACACCTTGAACCTAACGATAGGGCTTGGTATTTTATACTTAAATTCCGGTGAAGTGGTCCCGCTTTTTAATCTCATTCAAGTGATTATTATCATGGCCTTGATTGCGACCATGTTTTCAGGATTTTTCTTCTTTTTGCTATCCTTTTTCAAAAGCCAAAACGCCCACGGCACCTTCGCTACCCTCATCGGTACCTTAATCGGATTCTTAGGTGGGCTTTATGTCCCGATTGGGGCCTTATCACAAACCATCCAAAATATCATTAACGCCCTACCCTTCATGCAAGCGGCGGCGCTTTTAAGACAAGCGTATATGGCTGAAGCCCTTGATATGGCCTTTGGCACAAACCAAGCTGCGCGTGATAGCTACACCAGTTTTTACGGCGTCGAGATTACGCTATTCAACCAAACCCTAAGTAGCCACGTTTTATGGTTGATATTAATTTCCCTAACCATCCTCATCCTCACCGCTTCAATTTGGCGCATGCGCCATTTAAAAATCGCATAAAGGAGAGATTAGATGTCCATCAAAGATGTTTCGCAAATATCCACCAAAAAAGGAGATAAAGGCAGCTCAAAAAACTACACCAACGAAAGCTTTCACAAAGATGATTTATTGTTTGAGACCTTAGGAACCATCGACGAATTATCCGCAAATCTAGGCCTTGCCTATCACAAAACCGGTTATGAGCCAATCAAAACCATCCAAAAAACCTTACAAGCCATCAATGCCTTAGTCGCCACCAACCCTGATCATGAAGCCTACCAAGCTTTAAGAAAAATTAGCGATCAAGACATTGATTTCTTAGAAGATGAAGAAGCCAAGCTTCTAAAAATGGCGGATATCAAACCCGTCTTTCACCTACCGGGCAGCGATACCAGCGAGGCCAATGCGTACTTCGATTTATCGCGTACCATCACAAGACGGGCTGAACGCATGTTTGTTCGCTTTGTACGCGGTTCTAAGCGTACAGATCTCGATAAACCGATGGCCTTTTTAAACCGCTTAAGCGATCTTTTGTTTTTAGCGGCTAGAAACTTCAAATAAGAAAGGAAGATACCATGCCAAAAATAGGCGTTATCACCGACACCAATGCGTGTTTGGACTACTTTAAACATGACGACGACATCCCAATTTTACGCTCCATCATCCACCTTAACGATGAGGCGTATTTAGACCACGTTGAACTAAAAGCCGAAGATTTCTACAAACGCTTAAAAGACGACCAATCGATATTCCCCAAAACCTCACAACCCCCCACCGTAAAAATGATAGAAACCTACGAAAAAATGAAAGAAAAAGGTTACACCGATCTTATCGTTGTGACAATTTCTTCGCATATGTCAGGGATATTTTCAGCGGCGAATGTCGCCGGTACGACTGTTGATGGCATCAATGTCCATGTATTTGATTCTAAAAGCGTTGCTTTTCCTCAAGCCAAGATGGCCTTAGAAGCCGCAGAAATGGCTAAAAAAGGCAAAAGCGTCGATGCGATTATCGAACACTTAGACTTTATCCGCAATAACAACCATCTTTATTTTGCGGTCGACACCCTTACATACCTTGTAAAAAACGGCCGTCTTTCTGGTGCCCAAGGCTTTTTGGGATCAATGTTAAAAATCAAGCCTTTGCTCCATATCTCAAAAGAAGGCAAAGTCGAACCAGTCGAAAAAATCCGTACCTTTAAAAAAGCGGTCGACCGCGTTATCGCGATGTATTTCGAAGAAACCCAAGATCTAAAGAACGTCGAACCTTTTATTTGTCATGCCCATAACCCTGAGACTAAAAAATATATCGAAGCGGTCTTAAAAGAAAAAAATCCCAAACTTAAAACCATTTTTTCCATGCCGCTTACCCCAGCGGTTGGAGCCCATGGCGGCCCAGGGGCCATCGCCCTTGGATACTATATTAAAAAGTCAATTTAAGGAGAAAAATCATGCTTCAACGATATCTTAGAAAAGTTGAAACGATTTTAAACAGTTTTTATATCGATGAGCACGATAAAAAAACCTATTTAAATGCGCTTAAAAACGATATTGAAACACAAAAAAAAGACACCGACATCGAAGCGGATATCTTAGCCAACCTTAAAGACCCAAGGGTCATCGTCGAAGAATTGGCCATGGATTACAAACGCAAACAAAGAATCCCGTTTATCGATCCCCTCTTAAAATTGATTCCCCTTATGTTGTTGACGGTGTATCTGGCAATTGGATTTACCGCTCAAGTATGGCATCCCAGCTGGTTATTATTCTTACTTTGGCCTTTGCTTGTGGTCTTACTTGAATCGATTAACGACCATGAAATCCATCCCCTCTCCTCTGTTACACCGCTGTTGCTTTTGTTTTTGTTTTTAGCGCTGGGTATCATCTATGGTCTTTGGCATCCAGCTTGGGCTTTATTCTTTTTCATGCCCGTCTTTCCTTTGATCAACTCGCGTTTATCGTTTGAGAAAAAAGCCGTCTTTTATGCTTTACTCATCCCCACCATCATCATCCCCGTGGTTATCTTTACGTATTATATTTTAAAGACCATCCATCCCGTTTGGGTGTTGCTTTTACTCGCGTTTTTACCCCTGTTCATCGGTGAGAGACCAACTTTTAAAACGATATTTGGTATCACATTATTTTGTTTAGGTATCATCGGGTATATCACGGTCTATATGCTTTGGAACCTAGAAGAAAGCCTTTATTTTATAACTTTATTACCCTTCGCGTTTTTCATTGCTAAACCTAAACAAGAGACGTTTAAAACCTTATATCAACCTACCCTGATGGTTTTAATGATGCTTTCGCTTTTAAGTTTTATCAGCTTAGGTATATATCTTGAGGCTTTCACCTGGGCTTGGGTGTGTTTCCTCATCCCCTTATTTTATTATCATCTTAGCGTCAAAACCATGCAAAAACGCCCCTTATCGCTTAGCACTTTTTTCCTGAGTTTATCGCTTTTTGCCTTGCTTGGTGGTTATTATGGCTACTTCCATCCCGCTTGGCTTTTCTTCTTGCTTATCCCGATATCGAAGATTATCGAGGCTAAACATGTCAAAAAAACATAGATTTTATCGCGCCATCATCATCGTTTTATCGATCGCGCTTATACAACTGTTTATCTTTACACGTATAACCTCATTTTCCCTTATTCCAATCTTAGTCGGTCTTTTCATCGCGCTTTTAACCACCGCTTTATTACTTTATGTCTTTATCCAAAGTATCAAAGCCATACAGGTCATCTCAAAGCGCGTCGATCAATTGATCGTGGTTAGTTTAGGCGTTATTATCAATGCGGTTGTACTTTATCTGATGTTTGTGTTAACGTTTAACTATATGAGACTGTTTTTTCAAGTTTTCTAATCTGTATGATAAAGGTTGATTTCAATGTTTGAACCAAAAATTAAACGCGCGCAGTATCTATTTAAAAATGGTCGCTTTAAACAACATGTATCCAAGGACTTTAAGCGCTTTAAACCACTTGAAGATCTTAATGTTACACTAAAATTGTCGGGTAAAACCCTCAAGCCTTATCACGATACTCAAACCGATCAACTCGCTTTTGGCTTGACCAATCAAAAACAAGACAAGTTATACCTCGTCTTGTTTTCCCCATTGGATTATCATTTTGATGAAGATGCCGCATTTGAATGGTTTGATGTTCATCACTACTGTTTTAAAGATAAAGATGAATAATACCGCCGCGCGGTATTATTTTTTTAGTTTATCGAGTAAGCCTTCTTCAATCAGTTTAAGAGCTTGTTCAACCACATCAGGATGAAACTGACTGCCCTTAGCCTTGTTTAATTCTGCGATGATTTCAGCTTTTGTTTTGGCCTTTTGATGTGGCCAATCATGACCCATCGCACCCATCGCTTCACTGATGATTAAAATGTGTTTCTCAAGCGCCATATCTTCGCCTTTTACCTGGTTAGGATACCCCCTACCATCGTAGCGTTCATGATGGTGTAAAACCAAATCTGCGATCATCATCAAATTTTTCGATTGGGCAATCAAATCATAACCTAATCGCACGTGTTTTTTCATGCTTTCGTATTCTAAAACACTATAGACGCCTTGTTTATTAACAATTTTTCCAGAGACGCCAATCTTGCCAATATCATGGACAATCCCGGCCCAATAAAGGTTTTGAATATGTTCACCGGACAATTCAAACGCCTCACCTAAGCACCGTGCGATTTCACCAACCGTCTTGGAATGCGCGTAGGTCGCTTCATCAAATAAAGCAATAACTTTCAAAAGCGCTGAGATAATACTGTTTTTCACAGCATCTTGTTCTAAGGATAAAACTTCAGATTCATAAAAACTGTTCAACAGGATATTGATGCTTTCAAAATACTGCAACACCTTATCATCGATGGTCTTCGAACTATCTTTAGCCACATCGAAACTCATCTCAATGATAAAATCGCTACCTAATTTCACCGTCATCAACAAGATTTCTTTCATCGGTTTCATTTTGGTTTCATCAATCGATTCATCTTGAATGCCCGCTTGAAAATCATGCGTCTCACCACGATAAATCTTGGGCGCATCCAAATGATGGACCCAATCTTTTGTATCAACTTTCATTTCGTTGAGGTAGTCCAAATCGTGTCCAATCGCATCGATAAATTGAATTTCGCCATTTCTTACAATCAGACAAGCCCCATAATCAAAAAGATTAAACATGTTAAAAATCATTTTAAAGACTTTCGAGGCATGGGCATTTTTTTGATCTTCATCAAGGGCGGTTGAGCGCGAAGATAACGTCATCAATTCCTGCATTGAGGTAATTAAGCGCGCTAACCGTCGCGTCGCTTCATCTAAAGTTTGGCGTTCATCTTCTAAGGAGAAGAACATGAATTTAAGTAAAAAAACCAATAGCAATACCAAAAGTAAAAAGATATTGACATCAAACATATAGTAAAAATAATTTGTAAATTCAATACTATGAGGTGGAAAAACCGTCATGACAATCAAAAAGATAACCGTCGCGATAACAAACGATCGGTAAGGCAATACCATCGCTACCACAAAGGCAAACGGTAAATATAAGAATTTGTGGTTATCGTAGTTTAAAAAAGGTATATAATGATTAAAAAACAAAATGGAAAAAACCAAGAGAAAACCATAAAAAAGCAGTTCTTTACGTAAAATATCGGTTTGATAAAGACGCCGATTATCATAATCGAGTGCGGCTAGTAATGAGGAAGTAAAAATCAGGATTGAAAAAAAGTCACCAAAAAACCAGATTAAAGCACTGGCGAACAGACGGTCCCAACTGATGATGCCTTGAGCCAATAAGACCAAGTGTCCAAGGGTTGTAGCGACCGCCGCGACAATCAGTGCAATCACAGGAAATAACAGCATATTTCTTAGATTAACCAGACCACTTAGTTTAAACTTTTTCATTAACCATACGCCTAAACTTAAGGCCAACAAGGCCATAGTGGAACGTAAGACAGCTTGTGGTAGGGCCGTGATTATTGCTAAGTCAATAATCCAGATCAACCCAATAACATAGCCAACAAAAAGCCCCAACCAAAGGGGAATCATCGCACGTTTTTCATATTTCACAAACAAGGCAAACCCAAGCCCAATCGCGGGCCAAATAATGCTCGCTTGCATCGTTAAGGTAAAGCTATGCCCTAAAGGCACCGCAAGCATCATGGTGATGAAGATGAACCAAAATACCGGGTCTTTTAGTAACTTAACGATTTTAGTCATACTGTCACATCCTAACCGACATCTTTATCATACCATTTTTTTCATCGTCATGAAATAATTTATCCATTATATTATCGAATAAAAAACGGGTATGTTATAATGAATTGAAAATTTTTTAAAGGAGTCACTAATTATGTCTTTATGGGTTGAATGGATCGGATATATCGCCTCATTTATTGTTTTACTTAGCTTATTGATGCGCTCGATTAAACGCTTGCGCTATGTCAATTTGGTAGGGGCTGTCATTTTTGCGCTTTACGGTTTTTTAATCAGTTCTTACCCCGTATTAATCATGAACTTCGGGATTGTTTTGGTAAACGTATATTACCTAAAACAAATCTATGCCACAAAAGATTACTTTAATATCCTGCCCGTCAAGAAAAACGAAGAATACGCCAAAGCACTGATTGATTACCACCGAAAAGATATCGAAAACTTTATGCCCTTGCAAAAAAACGTCATTAGCCAATCAGCATTCCGGTTCTTAATTCTTAGAAACATGAACCCCGCCGGCATATTTTTAGCCAAACCCTACGATCAAGAAACCTTGGAAATCACCTTAGATTACGCCACCCCCGCATTCCAGGATTTCAAAACCGGCGCCTACATCTATAAACAAAACCGTCAAACCTTCCAAGCTTCAGGCTACAAAAGATTTATTGCACAATCCAAAGGGGCCTCACACCAAAAATACCTAGAAAAAATGGGCTTTAAACCAACCACCATCAACCATCAAAACTACTACATCAAAACAATTTAGAAAATACGCAGATTTTGCGTATTTTTTTTATTAATAGTCTTGATACAGTGTTATAATAGCTTTGAAAGAGGTGATGATATGTTAGAACTTAAAAAATTATCAAAATATTATCATGATAAACAAACCGTCGTCAAAGCCTTAGATGATATATCGCTAACTTTTGAAAATAACGAGTTTGTGGTTATTACCGGTGAAAGCGGTTCAGGGAAGAGCACCTTGCTCAATGTCATCAGTGGCTTAGACAGCTACGAAGATGGCGAAATGTTTTTTATGAATCAAGAAACCTCCTACTTCACCTTTGAAGATTGGGAACGTTACCGTAAAAACCATATTGGTTTCATCTTTCAACACTATAATTTAATCGAAAGCTATACCGTTTATCAAAATATAGACATTGCTTCTACGATTGCCCACCCACATCTTGCGGCTCGTGAAAAAACCGTCATGCAATTGATTGAAAAAGTCGGTTTGAAGGGCAAAGAAAAACAAAAAGCCTCCACCTTAAGCGGAGGCGAAAAACAAAGAGTAGCGATTGCCAGAGCGCTCGCAAAAGACGCGCCCATCATCATCGCCGATGAGCCGACGGGGAATTTAGATCAAAAAACTTCCAAGACTATCTTAGAACTGTTAAAAGATATTTCCAAAGACAAATTGGTCCTTTTAGTCAGTCATTCTTATGAAACCACCAAAGCGTATGCGACTAGACATATTCGCCTCGCTGATGGTGAGGTAATCAGCGATGATAAAAAACGACAAAAACAAACACCTGTGCAAAAAACCGATTTAAAAAGCGAACAATTAAACTTTAAAGATCTCTTTTTTATTGGCATTAAAAACTTGCTGGCCACCCCAAAAAAGACGTTGTTTACCCTTTTTGTGGCGCTTTTTGTGGTTGGCACCTTTGCGCTAATTTATGGTGCTTACGTCCAACAAGCCAACACCGAAAGTTCGCTGGGGGGATTCCGGTATTTTGAAAATCCCAACCGCATCATGGTGACAAACCGTGATTTATCCGCCTTTAGCGAAGCCGATCTTGCCTACTTTGAATCTTTAGATGGTGTGCAAACGGTCCTGCCCTACGATACCATCTTAGGTCTCAGGGCTTACGTGCAAATCATTGGTGATGGCTATCAATTTTTTTATGATGGTTTCTTTAATCATCCTAAAACGATTCAAAATAGTGATATTAGCGCCGGTAGACTGCCGCAAAATTCAAATGAAGTAATCGTCCGCATGGATGAATTCGACCTCGGTGATACCATCAAAATCAGCATTGAAATCCCGATGCGTTTTGGTGAAGAAACCGATATTAGAATCTATGAATTTGAAGTTGTTGGTAAACTCACCGGCAATCCTTACCCACCCGTCATCTATCCCCATGCTGATTTTTTTGAAGATGATGTGATTCGCGCCTTTGGATTATTTATGCACCAAGAGACCATCTTTTTTCCCTACAATAGTTCTTTAGGTAATATCTCCCCTTCACTTAGTCTCAACAACGAGCTTGAAGCCGATGAGATTATCATCAGCCAATACCTAGCTAGACAGATTAAAAACGATGGGTTTGACGGCGACAACCTAGTTGTTGGTGATACCATCACCATGGAAATTCTAGAAAAACTTTCCTTACAACCTATCGAAGCCGATTTTACGATTAAGGATATCTCAGAAGACCTCGGCAATTACGGCGTGCATATTAGCTTAAGCGAGGAAGGGTTGGTCCATTTATTTGATGATGTCAAGCCTCATCAGATAAGCTTGATGGTGTTTGATTCTTTTGATGCCAACCGTGTTTTAGACCAACTCGAAGAAGTCAATGTCCACAGTTTATATCCCGCTGGCATTAGCGATCCCTTAGCGCAAATTGGCCAAGCGATTATGAACTTGTTTTTAGGTTTTCTCTCGGTAATCGTCTTATTCGTTATGTATTTCATCGGCTATATGGCTCTTAAAAATGTCATGGAAGCCAAACGAAAAGATTATGTCATCCTACGTTCAATCGGCCTTTTTAAAAAAGACTTAAACCGACTCAGCATTCTAGAGATCCTGATGGTGATGTTCTTAGCCATCTTCATCGCGATGATCGCGTTGATCATCAACGCGAATATCTATGCCTTCTTGCCCAATTATCTAAGGTATTATCAGTGGGGCAACTATCTATTCTTGGCTGTCTTGCTATTGATTATGTCGGTCTTTTTAGCCCTTCGTTTCAATCAACGCATCTTCTCAAGAAGCGTCATCACAGCCTTTAAGGATCAGGGGTGAGTTTATGATTACCTTAAAACATATCGATAAAAAATACCACGCCAATCGACGCAATGAAAACCACGTCTTAAAAGATATCAGTCTTGATTTTCCTAAAAAAGGCATGGTTATGTTGCTAGGTGAAAGTGGCTCAGGCAAAACGACCTTACTCAATATTATCGGCGGTTTGGATAAAGCCCAAAAAGGCCGCATCACGATTAACGATTCAACCTTGGAAAAATACGATCCGAAACGTTGGGATCTTTTGCGCAACCGTCATATTGGCTATATTTTCCAAAACTTTTATCTCATGCCCCATGAGACCGTGTTTGACAATATTCGCATCAGCTTAAAAATGATTGGTCTTGAAGATGAACACCAAATTGAAAAACGCATCAACGAGTTGTTAAAACTCGTCGGCATGCCGCAGTATAAACACCGCAAAGCAAACCAACTCTCCGGGGGCCAACAACAACGCATCGCCATCGCTAGAGCCCTTTCCAAAGACCCCGATGTTATCATCGCCGATGAACCAACCGGCAACCTCGATTCCAAAAACACGATGATGATTATGAATATCCTAAAACAGATCGCAAAAGAAAAACTCATCATCATGGTCACCCACGAAACCCGGCTCGCCAACCACTACGGCGAACAAATCATCCACATCGAAGATGGCCGCGTCAAATCAAAAGCCGGTCAAACCGCCCAAAGCCCCTTGGACACTACCACAGAAAGCGATATTTATCTTCAGGATCTTACCCATCACAAGCATCAAACCGAAGCCTCAAAAATCGATTTTTATACCGATCAAAACACCACTGAGTTCAATGCGCGTTTGATCATCAAAAACAATACCCTATACATCGATATTCAAAATGGGGCCTATCAAAATATCCACATTTTAAAACCCAACGACGATATCTATGTTCACGACGCAAAACGAAGCGAGGTCGCCAAAGAAACCCCAAAAGACACAACTTTTAAATTAAGCGAGTTAGACATCCCTGAAAAACGCGCCCAAAAAAGCGGTATTATTCCTTGGCGCCACAGTTTAGAACGCGCTTTATCAACCCTAAAACAAAGCTCAAAATTTGCCAAGCTTCTTTATCTAGGCTTTGCCTTTAGCGCCGCGATGTTCGCGGTTGCCATTGCGCTTTTTTCCAACATCTATTTCTTTTCTGATGCTGATTTCTTAAGTGAATACAAATACAGTTTTGAAGTAACCTATGAAACCAAGCCGCCTTTAGAAGACCTTGAAAGCCTCGCTCATGACGGTCCTTTCGACGCCTACTTACCAGATATGGCACCGCACAGTTTCAACATATACCTACCCCGCTTTTATCACACGCAACCCTCCGCGGTGGTCGATTTTAAAATAGCACCGTTAACGTTAAAAGGCGAACAGGATTTAATCTTGGGTCATTGGCCAACCCACCCCACAGACATGATCATCTCCAAACAAGCGGCCGAGCAGATTATCGAAAACCCTCGCTTCAAAGAAAGTGGTGTCAACCACAAAGAGGATTTGTTAAACCTAAGCTATGAACATCAAGGCATTAGCTACCGTATCACCGGCATTGTACAAGGCGATGCGCCCCTATTTTACGCTACCTTCGATCATATCTATACCCTTAAAACGATATCACCCTACACCGCCTATAGCTTGCTTGAAGGAAACCATACCATCCGTGAGGGTCGCACGATCGAAGCCGATTATGAATTTTTAATCCCTTATAACGAGACCGAAGCCTTCGAAAGTTTTGAGATGGATATAGACGGGCAAACCTTTGTGGCGGTTGGAAGCTATCAAACAACCCTAGAGGAGGACCCTGATTGGATGTTGATGCACGTTGAGGGTTTGAAGTCTATCCAATATCATAGCCAACCAACAGACCGTGAGATCAGCTATATCTTCTATAGTTCTAGTGAACAAGCCGCCGAAACCTACTTATCCAACCAAAATCATAACTACGAAAACCTCTATCAATCCGAGCGCACGCAAGAAGTTAACCAACGCGTCCAAAGCGCTGGTGGTCTCATTATTTTCACGCTTGTGGTGATGGGTCTTAGCGCCTTATCCTACTACTTTATCTTACGTTCTTCGATGATGAAACGGATCTATGAAATCGGCGTCTACCGCGCCATCGGGGTAAGACGAAGCGATATTATGCGCATCTTCCTGATTGAAATCCTCACCCTAACCACGTTCACCTCATTCTTAGGGTATGCCTTTATGCGCTATATTCTAGGTTATATCCACAGCGCCACCAGCGGCATCGCCGATATCTTTAACCTCTCATGGATGGTCTTCATCGCTGGTTTAATCATCATCTATGCAATCAATACGCTCTTTGGACTCTTCCCTTTATACCGCATCTTAAGAAAAACACCCGCCGAAATTTTAACCACCTATGATCTATAAAAAAAAGCCATCTTTCAAAGATGGCTTAACGCTTTAACCACGTCTTAACATAATCCTTAATATCACTTTTACGCTTCAAGCCCCCCGCGTTCATATAGCGAAGTTTACCAAAGACTTCGCGTTCTTTCCACGCTTGGTCATGGCGTCCAAAACACCACGCTACCGACGCATAAGAGATGGGGTCACGCCCATCTAAAAAGTAGGTATTGTTCAAATCCAAGATCGTTTCATACGCGGTTTTATAATCCTTCGACCACTCGATAATCTTCTTGCCCCAATACATCCGCATGCGGTTGTGCATATACCCAGTTTTTAACATCTGTGCCATCGCCGCATTAAAATAATCATCGTGCGTCTTTAAAGCAAGATAATCCGCCTTAGTGTAAAGATACCCTCTTTCATCATCGACGTGTTTTTCCATGGTTTCATAGGCCCACGAAACCGTCATCTTTTCAAAGCGGTCATAACCCTCTAAAAACCAAACAAAATTATACGCCAGTTCTCGGCGCACCAAAAGTTGTTCTAAAAAAGCATCCGCTGAATCGCTCAGCGTTTCATCGTTCGCGACGCGTTTTTTCACCTCGCGCCACACCAAACTCGGCGCGATATGTCCAAAATGCAAATACGCCGAAAGATAGCTTACCGCCTGCGCGCAAGCGGGGTTAAAACTACTTTCTTGATAGTGTTTAAGCCCACTATCCAAAAAGGTTTCCAGCTGTTTTAACGCCTTTTTTTCACCGCCTTGTAAAAACCTTGAAACCGAAATATCCTCAAGATCTAAATCATCCAAAACAGGCAAGGCATCGCTTGTTGAATCCTGATGTTTAAGCGTGATATCCTCATCTAAAGCCTCAGCCCAAAAAGATGCGGCACTGTTTAATTTTTTCCTAATTGTCCGGGCCGCATATTCAACTTTAGAAGACGCCTCATCCACCGGTATAATCACATTGCTGGGGACATAAAAGACCGGAACACCAAGACTATCCGCTTGTTTTGTGATTTTACCTTTTACGGTTCTAAGGCCTTTTAAATAGGCATCATCCATCACCACCGCGGTCGCATCCTTCAAAAAAGGGACCACACCTTCATAAAGACCTGCTCTTCGGATGATAAAGCGTGCTCCAAGGGTTTTAAGTTTGGCTTTAACATCGTTTAGACCTTCCAATAAAAACTTAAAATTCCGGCGATTGCCGTCTTTAAAGGTTTCATCCAAGACAAACAAAACATAAAGTGGGCGCTTATAATGATTGGCTAACATCATCGCTTCATAAAGCGCATGATTATCCTTTATCCGCTGCGAGGCTTGCATCCAATAAAGGATATAGCGACCCTTGTCTTTAAGCTTTGCGTTTGTTTTTCGTTGTCGACGAGTATTTTTCATCAAAAACTCCTTAAGGGGGATTTTATCGTGATTGAACATATCCTTATCAAAAATTTTCGAGCCTTTAAAGATGAAACCATCATCTTAGGCGATCACACGCTTTTTATCGGGACCCACAGTTCAGGTAAAACCACGATTTTAAAAGCGTTAGACGCCTTTTTTAATCATACCTTTGAAACCGCGTCGATTCGTCACAAACAAAACGATTTCATCGTTGAGATTGCGATCGACCAAAAAAACTATCGCAAAGTATTTTCGCCCCCGCATTATCAGTTTAACCCTCAAAAATCCACGGGCGACTTCCAAAATCTACACAGCTACGCCTATCTTTACTTACCGAAACAACCCCTCATGATGGAAAACTACATCAATCAATTGATTGGTTTATATTATACGCCAAATTTAGACAAGTTACAAAACGATTTACCGAAAAATATGCAAGCCCTATTGAAAAAAAACACCCCTTTCATAACCAATAAAACCTTGCAAATGCCTTTAAAACCCCTTAAAATGAACACGAAAAAAGCGCATAAAAAAGCACGCTTTACCTATCTAAAAACCCCGAAAGATAAAAAACTTCTATTGGGCATCGATTTAATTGAACAAAGCTTTTTGTTTGAGGATTTCAAACCTTTAATCGATAAAACCCATCAATGTTTTATCGTCTCGAAACAAAAACAATTTATCAACAACTTTGATTATCATATTCATCCCTTATACCGCTCCAATATCCAAAATGAAGTTGACACCCTAACCAAACCTCTCAATCAAACCAAACAAAAACCCTTCATCCTAGTCGAAGGCAAATACGATGTACCCTGGTTTGAAAACGTCTTAAAACGTCTTAACCGTTATCAAGATTACCGGGTCATGCCTTGTGGTGGTTATGGCAACATCCAATTTGTGGAACAACAACTACAAAAAGCCGGTTATAAGACCCTAATCATCACCGATGGCGATGTTACACTCGATAACAGTTATAACCTCAAACGCGAGGTTATCGAACAATACGCCGATCACGCTTTTATCAACCGACGTTTTAACACCAACTTAAAAGCCGTACCCGGTAATAAACACCGTTTTTTTAAGGCGATTCCCGAAGAAAGCAGTACCATCAAAAGAGTCCTCGCGACCTACCCGTTGCATCATCTACCCAACGACAACCCTTTAATTGCAGAGATTAAGCAAATATTAAATGACTATGAAAACAACCAAGGAGGCCAAAAACATGAAAACCGTATCAAAGAAACATCTTGAGATTGAAGATTCACTAACCTTAGCGATTAACGCCAAAGCCAAAGCCTTGCAAAAAGCAGGTGAAAGTGTGATTTCTTTCGCTTCTGGTGAGCCCGATTTTAAAGCGCCCGCAAAAGTCCAAAACGCGGCGATTGAAGCGATCCAAAATAAGCCCATCACCTACACCGCCACCCCGGGGTTACCAGAACTTCGCAGCGCGATTAAAAACCACCTAAAAAGCGACTTCGCCTTGGACTATGAAACCCAACAAATCCTTGTTACCAACGGTGCCAAACAGGCTCTTTATAACGCTTTACAAGTGCTTTGTGAACCCGGCGATGAAGTCATTGTCTTTAAACCTTACTGGGTATCCTACATCCCCTTGATCAAGTTGGCCGGGGCCAAACCCCTCATCATCAAAAGCGATGATACCTATCAACCTTCTTTAAGTGCGCTAAGAGAGGCCATCACTAAAAATACCAAAGCCATCATCCTAAATTCACCCAACAATCCCACCGGCGCGGTTTACGATCACGATGTCTTAGAGACAATCGCTTCTTTAAGCGTCGAACACGGCATCTATCTCATCAGCGATGAGATTTACGCGAAACTCACCTTTAACGCGACTCATCAATCGCCGCTCAACTTGGTAAAAGCGGCTTATAAAAACACATTGTTGATCAACGGTTTTTCCAAAGCTTACGCGATGACAGGGTATCGCATCGGTTATGTTGCGGGGCCTGAGGCGCTCATCACAACGATGAAACGCCTGCAAGCGCATGCGACCTCCAATGTCAATACCATCGCACAATACGCTGCCTTAGCCGCCATGCATTTGGATGATACCGCCATCGAACCGATGGTTGAAGCCTATAAACACCGCCGTCATGTGGCGTTAAAACTATTTAAAGATATGCCCCTCATCGATGTCTTTAAACCAAGTGGCGCCTTTTATCTTTGGCTCAATATCAAAAAGATCATCGGTAAACACCATCAAGATACCACCATTAAATCCGCTTATCAGCTCGCAGAATTATTGTTAGAAAAAGCCCACATCGCCCTTGTTCCCGGCGAAGCCTTCGGCGCAGAATATCACCTGCGTCTATCGATTGCGACCAGTGAAGAAAATATTCGCGAAGGCTTAAAGCGCTTAAAATCATTTATCGACATGCTTAAGTGATGATAAAGGCTTTATTATTTTTAATAAATATCGTATAATACGGGTAATATAGGAGGTCATGCGTATGAAATTTTACATCAATCCATCGCATTTTGCGAAGCGTAGTAGTTTTACCATACGCGATGATGCGAAGAATCGTCTTTTCAAGGTGAAAGGAAGGTTCCTTTTTGGTTTAAGAACCTTAAACATTGAAGATATGAATAACGAATTGCTTTATGTGACCAAACGTCGTTACACTTTTTCTCCCTTTAAACGCTATATCATCGTTAGCGATGGTGGCGATAAGGTTGCCCACATCAAACGTACTTACGGCTTTTTCAAGCCGAAGTTTACCATTTATTACGAAGGCAAAGAACTGTTTATTAAAGGGTCTTTATATCAACATAATTTTTCAATCGCCGATGAGTTTAACAACCTCGTATCGATGTCAAAAAAAGTCTTTCCCTCCGGCGATGCATACGAAATCGACGTAACCACCGAGAAAAAGCCTTTGTTACATCTTTTCTTGATGATTACCATCGATCAGTGTTTACATGAGCGAAAAAAGCTTAGACCATAACTGCAAAATTTGCGGGGGACCCACGCGTCCCCTTTTTGATAGGACCCTTAAAATCACCTACGATGTTTGCACAAACTGTAATTTCACCTATAAACAGCCCGAGTATCACATCTCACACGAAAAAGAAAAATCTTTGTACGACCACCACCAAAACACCTTTGAAAATAAAGGGTACGTCGATATGTTCATACGGTTTTTAAAGAGAAGCGTCGACCCTTTTATCGTTCAAGGGCAAGCCTTGGATTTTGGTTCCGGTCCTGGGCCGGTACTCTATGAAATCTTAAAACAACGCGGCTTTGAAACGGCCCATTATGACCCGTACTATCATCCCGATGAAACGGTATTAAAAACGTCATACGATCTGATTACCACCACAGAAGTTTTTGAACATCTTAGCGAGGTTTTAAGCACATTAGAAATCCTGCTAGACTGCCTTAAACCAGGCGGATATCTAGCCTTGATGACCTCTTTAAGACCTGAGGATGACGACGCATTTTTAAATTGGTGGTATCGTAGAGACCCCACCCATATCGCTTTTCACACCCAAGCTTCCATGGCCCATATCGAAAAAACCTATCCCATCACCATCGTCTATACAAACGATAAAAACATCATAACGTTTCAAAAAAGGAAGGATAACCATGAAAATTCATAGCACATTTGAAGAACACCAAACCTATCTAAAAGATAATCTTCCAACCGATTTTGAGGTTATTGACGATAAACAAAAAGCCCAATGGCTCATCACCGGTACCTTTAAACCAGAAGATTACCATCCCGATTTAAAAGGTGTGATCGTCCCTTTCAGCGGCACCGATCGCATCGATCAAAAGACCATTGAAAAACACGATCTGAAACTATTTAACACCACCGTTCACGCGATATATGTTGCTGAGATGGCCGTCAAACTCACCTTAGGTGTTTTAGGTCAAATCAACACCAAAGATCAAAAACTCGCCCAAGGCGATTGGTCCGGTATTAGAAGCAAACAACCCAGAGAACCATGGATTACCTTAATCGATAAAAACGTCGGTATTTTTGGTTTTGGCCAAATCGGTCGCAACATCAAACATTTACTGTCAAGCTTCACCAAGCATTTTTATACCATCGACCGCGGGAAAGACTACGAAGATTGCTTGTTGGTCGATGATCTTGAAACCTTGGTCGAAAAAAGCGATGTTGTGATCATCTCTGCGCCGTTGAGTCCAACGACCAAACACAGTTTTAATGAAGCCATTTTAAACAAGATGCACAATAAATATCTCATTAACGTCGGTCGTGGTGATATCATCGAAGAAGCGGCTCTTTATCAAGCCTTAAAAACCAAAACCCTAAAAGGCTTTGCCGCCGATGTTTGGTTTCACTACCCCAAAGCCACCAACCAAGTGAGGCTACCTTCACAATACCCGATCCATCGTTTTGACAATGTGCTTATGTCCCCGCATTGTGGCGGCTTTAGTGAAAAAGCACCCGACGTGATGAAAAAAAATGTTTTAGATCGACTTCTAGCGCTAAAAAAAGGCGACTATACCGGACAACTTAAACGATGAAAAAACATCATATCCGTTATGATGAACGCCATACCATGTTCTCTAGAGCGCGCTTAAAACCAGGGACCAAACCCTATCAAGATTTTTATCAAACCCACCCACACTTAAAAAAAGGTGATGATGCGCTTCGCGGGATGGATTTTATGCAAAACATCCGCAAAAGCCAAACCTTTAAAGACACGTTTTTACCTTTAATCGATAACGACGATAACCTCATCAAAGCGTATCATAAAATCACCGAAGAGAAGCCTGTCTCCAAGCAACAAAAACCCATCGATAAAACCCAAATCAAAGCGCTTCTAAAATCATTTGGCGCTGTGGATAGCGGAATTGTACGCCTGCAAGAACATCATTATTATAGCCATCATGGTGGGGTCAATGACGTTTTGAATCTTGATAATTATGGCCACGCGATTAAAGCGCGCTATCGCAGCGCGATTGTCTATTTGGTCAGTATGGACGAAAAAGCCATGCGAAGAGCACCCCATTTTGAAGAAATGTTAGAAACAAAAAACGGCTACCATGCCGTGGCCAATATCGGAACTAGACTAACGCTTTATCTAAAAGCCTTAGGTTATCCTACGCTTTTACAAAGCGAAGCGTTTCATCTTACCCCACTCGTCCCTTTAGCCTATGACAGCGGGATGGGTGAGATTGGCATGAGCAATCATATCATCCATCCTCAATACGGCGATCGCATCCGATTGGGTGCGGTTTTAACCGATCTTGATCTCACCCCTGATCAACCGATCGATTTCGGCTTAGAAGCGTTTTGTGCTCAATGCGGACTATGTTTAATCAATTGTCCCAACCAAGCCATCAA
The DNA here is from genome assembly GCA_003558105.1 of Mollicutes bacterium. Classification (GTDB taxonomy): domain Bacteria; phylum Bacillota_I; class Bacilli_A; order Izemoplasmatales; family Izemoplasmataceae; genus B1SED10-225. The sequence continues at coordinate 33,318 of PWMS01000108.1, forward strand.
GCATAAAAAGCGCTGGGTCAACAACCGCCAATTTTATCAGTTCGATGAACAAAGCTGTTTTAAAATGTTTAAAACCTCAGGCACCGATTGCGGTATTTGTATTCAAAGCTGTCCCTTTTCCTATCACATAGATGCGGCCTTGATCGCAAAGATGAAAGATGACGAAAAAAGCATCGATCACGTGATCAAAAACCATCTACACCATCACGGGCGTAGACCACGCATCAAAGAGCCACTCGATATCGTCAAAGGAGAAAAAGACCATGAAAACAAGCATTGATATTCACGGGTTTACCGAAGCGATGGCCATCAAAGAAATTGAACAAACCATCGCCAAGCTACCAAAAGAAACCAAAGAACTCATCGTGATTCACGGACACAGAAGTGGCGATGCCCTTAAACAAATGGTCGCTTCGCCTTATAAAATCCGTTCCAAAAGAATAAAACGTCGTCGCTACAGTAAAAATCCTGGCGAGACGATACTGGAGTTGTATTAAATGATAAAAACAAGAATCTTTGTGATTTTGATGGCAGGGTTTATCCTCAGTGGCATCTCAGCGACTATCGCTTACTTTTTTGATCCGGTGAAAACCCTGTTTTTCATCATCGCGATGCTCTTTTTGATGACTTCCTTAATCATGGCACAACTGACCTATGCTTTTTACAGTATGAAAAAAGATGCTTACGAAAAAGCCATGGATATGAAGCTTTGTCCGCACTGTCAAAAACCGGTTAAACGCAACGACAAAGTTTGTCCGCATTGCCACAAAAATCTTTAGGTCGCTAAAAGCGACCTTTTTTTAAGAAAAAGCTTTAAACCATAGGCTTTTTTGTTATAATGGAATGTGTGAGAAAGCGCTTTTATTTTGCAAAAATTTGGAGTGATAATGTGTACAAAATCAAAGACAAAAAAGCCCTGAACAACGACGTGGATTGGATGCGTGTTCATGCCCCCTTAGTCGCACGTAATGCCAAACCTGGACATTTCATCATTTTACGCGTGGATGAGGATGGCGAAAGAATTCCTTTGACCATCGCGGATATCGATGGTGAAGATGTTGATATCATCTATCAAAAACTGGGGTATTCTACCCAACGTTTAGGCGATATGAATATCGGCGAGACGATCGCCGATTTTGTTGGTCCTTTGGGCCAAGCCGCCCACATCCGCGATAAAAAACATGTCGTCGGTGTTGCTGGTGGTGTTGGGGCCGCCCCAATCTTACCACAATTAAGAGCCTACAAAGAACAAGGCACAAAAGTCACCTTGATTCTAGGGGCTAGAAACGAAGATTATCTCGTCTTAGAAGATACGTTTGAAAAACTTTGCGACCGTGTTATCATCACCACCGATAACGGGTCTAAAGGTCAAAAAGGCATGGTTACCGACGCCTTAGAACCTTTACTCAAAGACGATGAAAGCATCGATCACGTCATCGCTATTGGTCCTGTTATCATGATGAAATTCGTCGCTAAAATGGCTCAGGCCTACCAAAAAAGCATCGATGTATCGTTGAACCCGATTATGATCGATGGCACCGGTATGTGTGGTAACTGCCGTGTGGATATCGGTGGTAAAACCTATTTTGCTTGCATCGATGGTCCTGATTTTGAAGGCCAAGAAGTGGATTATGATGGCTTGATGAAACGTCAAAACTATTATAAAGATGAAGAACATGTCTGTTATTTGAGGTTGAAAAATGACTAACAAAACGAGTAGAACAAAAATGCCCGAACAAGCGGTAAATGAACGCATTGATAACTTTTTAGAAGTTGCTTTAGGCTATTCCATCGCAGAAGCCAAACAAGAAGCTTTGCGTTGTATCGATTGTAAAAACCCCCGTTGCGTACAAGCGTGCCCGGTTGGGGTTAAAATTCCAGAATTTATCCAATACATTTTAGACGACGCTTTTGATGATGCCTTTGATATTCTATATGAAGACAATATCCTACCATCGATTTGCGGCCGTGTTTGTCCCCAAGAAAGTCAGTGTGAAGGGGCTTGTATTTTAGGCATCAAACAAGAACCCGTTGCGATTGGCGCCCTTGAGAGGTTCGTCGGTGATCATGGCATGAAAAACGAACTGGCCGACACCAAAATCACCGATGAAAAAAAAGAAAAGATCGCCGTTGTCGGCAGCGGGCCTGCCGGACTTGCCAACGCGGCTTCCTTACGTAAAAGAGGCTATGACGTAACCGTTTTTGAAGCATTGCACGACTACGGCGGTGTCTTGACTTACGGTATTCCCTCCTTTAGACTCCCAAAAGATATCGTGAGAAAAGAGATACAAAACCTTGATGATATGGGCGTTAAATTCGTTAAAAATGCCATTATCGGTAAATCCATCACGATCGAACAACTCAAAGAAGATGGGTATGATGCTATCTTTGTCGGTAGTGGGGCTGGCTTGCCTAGTTCCTTGGGGATACCTGGTGAGAACTTAAACGCTGTTTATTATGCCAATGAATTTTTAACCCGTGTCAACTTGATGCGATCCAATGACTTTCCTAAGAGTGCCACCCCGATTAAACTCGGTGATAAAGTCGCGGTTGTTGGGGGCGGAAACGTCGCGATGGATGCGGCTAGAACGGCTAAGCGCATTGGCGCAAAAGAAGTCATGATTATCTACCGCCGCGACCAAGACAGTCTACCCGCACGCCTAGAAGAAATTCATCATGCCATCGATGAAGGCATTGAGATGAATCTCCTTTATAACCCGGTTGAAGTCTTTGGGGAAAATCATGAAGTTAAACAAGTTAAATGCGAACGTATGAAACTCGGTGAGAAGGATAGTTCCGGACGCAGAAGACCCTTGCCAACGGGTGAATATGAAATCTTTGATATCGATGCTTTGATCGTTTCCATCGGTCAAAAACCCAACCCCATCATCAAACAAAACACGCTGGGCTTAAACACCCATGATTGGGGCGGTATCATCGTGGATGAAAGTTACCAAACCTCAGTTGAAGGGGTTTTCGCTGGCGGTGACGCCGTCACTGGGGCTGCGACCGTTATCTTAGCGATGGGCGCGGGTAAAGACGCCGCTCAAGAAATGCATGCGTATTTAGAGAAAAAAGCAAAATAATAAAAAAAAGGTCTTTTCATGAAAATGGGAAGACCTTTCCTATTGACAATATAGCGATTTACTGATAATCTTAAAACTATAATGTTTTGAACATCAAAATAATGGAGGAAAACAATGAAAAAAATTGGTATTGTAGTTTGTGGTAACTCAGGCATCGATTATTTGAAACACGATTATGACATTCGGTTGATTAGATCTGCGCTGCATGTCGCAGAAGAGACTTATACGGACTTCATCGACATTAAAGCCGATGAATTTTACAAAATGATCAAAGAAAACCCCGAGTACCATCCCACCACATCGCAAACCCCCACTGGCGTTATTTTAGAAACCTATGAACAGATGAAAAAAGATGGCTATGAAGAAATTTTAGCGATTACCCTTTCGTCTAAATTAAGTGGCACATATGAAGGTGCCTTGATGGCGGCCAATATGGTTGAAGGCATCAACGTGACCGTCTTTGATTCAAAAACCGTCGCGTATTCAGAAGCTTATATGGCTTTAGAAGCAGCCCGTATGGTCAAAGAAGGCGCCGATATTCCTAAAATTATCGACCGTCTAAATGAGATTCGTGAGAACCAAGGCTTACTCATCAGCGTTGATACCTTAAAATATTTGGTGAAAAATGGCCGACTTTCCGGTGCGCAAGGTTTCTTAGGCTCATTGATGAAAATCAAACCAATGCTCAGTTTAAGTCGGGAAGGTAAAGTCGAACCAATCGAAAAGATTAGAACCCGCCAAAAAGCGTTAAAACGCATCGTTGAAAAGTTTACAGAAGAGATTTATGAAAAGCCCATGGATGTCTTTATCATCCACGCCAACGCGGAAGACGTTTTAGACAATGTGAAAAAAGAACTACAAAAAGCTCTACCGGATGTGGGTAATATCAACACCTATCTTTTGACCCCTGTGGTTGGAGCGCATGCTGGTCATGGCGCGCTTGCGATTGGTTGGATTAAGAAAAAACAGTGAAAAACCTTCTAGGTTTTGTTATAATGAAGATGCCATGTAAAAGAGGTGAAACCAGTGAATGCAACATCCACGAAAAAAATCATCAACGAATTATTGGTTGAGGTTTTTCATCAGATTTTAAGCATCCAACAAGAACACCTTCGCGACCAAGGCGTGACCTTATCGATGACCGAAGTCCACGTACTAGAAGCGATTTCAAAACAAGCAGAACCGACCATGAGCAAAGTGGCTCTCAAATTACGCGTAACCGTAGGAACCTTAACCACCTCGGTCTCTCGCTTAGTCGAAAAGGGTTATGTCAAACGCCAAAGCAAACCCGGCGATAAACGTAAAGTCTATTTAAACCTCACAAAAGACGCGCATGACGTCTTAAAAATTCACGACGCTTTCCATGATGAAATGATTGATGCGGCCATAGAAGATTTGAAATTAGAAGAATCCCCAGAACTCGTTGAAACCTTTCGAAATTTAACGGAGTATTTCAAAAACAAGTATTGAGGTGAGGCCGTTGACAATATCCTCAGATGTTTTACGGGGCCATCTTGAAACGATCATTTTGAAATTGATTATTGAAAAAGATCGTTATGGCTACCAAATTGCATCGGAAATCAAACAAAGAACAAGCGGGTCGTTTTCCATGAAGGAAGCGACCCTTTACGCCATGGTCCAACGTTTAGAGAGAAATGAACTCATCACCTCTTATGTAGGGGCCAAATCCCATGGACGCAAACGGCGCTACTATAAAATCACCACCTTAGGCATCGCTTACTACAAGGAAAAGCGTAAGGAATGGGAAGAGTTAAAACGTATTATGTCGCTGTTTTTGGAGGGTCAAAATGAAAAGAATTGACAAATTCCTAAACCGATTGTTTCGCAATCAACATTCAAGCCAAGAATACTTTTCCCAAATTCAAGAAATGCTGTATGAAAAAGTTGATGACCTCGTTGAAAAAGGGTATTCTGAGGAAGATGCGGTCAATAAAACGATCGATGAATTTGGCGATGTTGATGATTTTTATTTTTCAAACATCGAACGTCCCTATGAATACAAACAATTGCGAAAAACCTTACTTTATTACCGTAATATGCTGAGGTTTTCTATCATTGCGACCATCATTTTAACCATCATTTACTTTATTGTTAACCACATGTGGGTCTTCAAACCATCCTTTCCTTGGTTAGCGATTGTCTTAACGCTCGCGACATTAATATGGCCGATAGGCTTGTATTTTAAATTTAAAAGTGTTAAAGGAGACTGATTTATGAAAAAAACCGCCGTGGTTGCTGTAAGCACAGGATGCTTGGATTATCTGGATGTACCCCATGATAATCTTTTCATCATTCGCTGTAAGATTTTAATGCAAGACAAAACCTACAACGATTTTGTCGATTTAAAAGCCTCAACATTTTATGAAACCATCAAAAACGATCCTAGCGTTGTGCCTTCAAGTTCGATGCCTGCTTTAGGTGAGATCACCGAGACTTTAAAAACGATTGAAAAGGCGGGTTATGAAAACGCCTTATTCATCACCATCTCAAAAGAACTCTCTGGGACCTATCAAACATGTATCATGGCTAAAAACGCTTATGAAGGCAATCTCAACATCGAGATACTAGACTCTAAAAATGCCGCTATCAGCGAAGGGTTTCTCTCTCTTGAGGCTTTGCGTATGATCGCTGAAGACAAGCCTTTAGAAGAGATTATTACGTATCTAGATAAACTTAAAACCGCACGCAAACAATACTTTATGGTTGATAATTTACGTTTGCTTGTGAAAAATGGTCGTTTGAGTGGCGCCAAAGGCTTGATGGGCAGACTACTTAAAATGAAACCAATCTTAGAAGTCAACGACGACGGCAAAATCGTCCCCTTCGAAAAAATCAGAACCCAACGTAAAGCTTTAGAACGCATGGTTGATATTGTCTTAGAAGATCTAAAGCATCTAGATAATTTCGTGATTACCTACGATACTTCAGACAATAAAGAAGGCTTTGAATATGTCAAACAACGCATCGATGAAGCTTACCCCAAAAATGTGCATTACGCCGCGCCCATTACACCGGTCATCGGCGCACATACGGGACATGGCACCGTCGGGATTGCCTATTTCGATATCGATAAAGCCAAAAAGTAACCATTGTCAAAAATACCGCATAGTGGTACAATAACATTCGGTGATTTAGATGCAAACAAAAAAACTCGTCTTATTCAGTATTTTACTCTCCGTCAGCATCGTCTTAAACATCGTAGAACGGTTTGCGGTTGCTGGTTTTAGTGGTGTGCCCTTTTTTAGACTCGGGCTTGCTAATATCGTCATCCTGATTATCTTATATGTCTACGGTAGTAAAGATGCTTTTACCATGCTTATATTAAGAATATTTGTAGTCGGTCTTTTGACGGGCAACCTTGGTGCGCCCACCTTTTGGCTATCCTTATCTGGTGGCCTTATCGCTTTTTTACTGATGATGCTTTTCAAACAACTACCCGGCTTTACCATCATTAGCGTCTCTCTTATGGGCGCGATTGGCCATGCTTTTGGTCAAATATTAATGGCGATTATCATCTTGAGTACCGTCGAAAACATCTATTTATTTCCCTTGCTGATGGTCCTCAGTGTGCCCACCGGCATATTCACCGGCATGGTCGCAAAAAAACTGATGCGCATCTTAAGCCAACAACTATTCTTAGAACAATATTAAAAAACGAAATCCCTTGGGATTTCGTTTTATTTTTACCTTTTTTTACGACCATATAAGAAGTAGTATAAGCCAGTAGAAGAGGCAAACAATGTCAAGATGGCCAAAAGCACAACCGTCATAAATACGTCACGACCCTCATCACAATCAAAGTCTAAAGTGAAGTGTCTTAAGTATTGTGCTTCGAAAGCCTCACTCATCACCGGCGCTACACAACTATCCTCAAACCATATCGCCTCTAAATCATCGCGCGCATTAACATAATCAAGCCCTTCTTCCAAAGGCATAATGAAGACGGCGGTAACCAAGATATCGCCAAAAGCGCCATCCTCAGATACCATTGTGACCGCTTTATGGTGATCGGTCGGATAAAGCGTATAAGGATTGATCAAATGGTGATACTTGCGTCCATCGACTTCATAGTAGCGATCATAATCACCACTTGTGGTTGCGTTTTTCCCACTTTCCATCTTGATCGTGGCATAGGTGTTTTCTAGGCCAAAAGGATTTTCTGGGTTGGTTATACCAATATAGAAGAGATCATTATCGCGATAAGGATGATCGCCATACACCTCAACATTGGAGGTGCCAGCGTTGAGGATAAAGGCTTCAATGCGCTCATCATCCTTTAATACCTCGCCCAACATCTTTGCGCCATAGCCTTTGGCCATACCGCCAAGATCAAGACGCATCCCCGCTTCGATCATCACTTGATAATTGTCTTTATCTAAATGAAGCCCTTCAATCCCAACATACGCGTTGGCTGCATCTAAGGTACTTTGTTCGGGGATGGTGCAGTATTGATCTTTTTCTTGTTCGTATATTTCATGGGAATTTTCTTCACCCCGCAAAGACTCTTGCCAACCAAGACAACGTTCCCGATGTTCATCCCATACATCGATAACAGGCCCTAAAGTAATATCAAAATACCCGTCTGTAATATCGTAGTATTCAATCGATAGTTCAAGCATATCAAAAAGCAAGGGGTCTACCGTATGGTATTCACCTGGATTATCGTTGATGGTCTTAACATTAACAAGGCCTTCATAGGCCACAAACCATGTCGATAAACGGTGCGTTTTTTCCAGTATTTCATGAAGTTCATTCGTTAAATCTTCAAGGTCTTCGCCTTCTTCATGAAACATCCGCATCGCAATCGTCGTATCGTAATAGTTGCTCGTGGTAAAATCTGTGTAAGCGACACTTGATTCGGCATCATCATCAGAAAAGAAGTATAGAGTGCCAAGGCCAACAATCACAAGCAAACCTAAAATAGCTATTGTGTATTTATTCACATATTTCATTTTAATCACCTGAATCATTATAACATAAGATATTAAAAATCAAAGAAAAAAAGAGACGTCCGAAGACGTCTCTTACAAATGTCTAATCACTTAGTCCAATGCGTTTTGAACTGCTTCAATGTAGCTAGTAACGGTAACTGTTACACCAGCGATTACATCGTCGCCTTCAAAGTCGCCATCTTCGTTAATGTCATAGCTAGGAACGCCTTGATTTTCAACGATATCATCGGCAAGCATTTGTACTTGGGCAACCCACATGATTTCGCCTTCAACTTCACAATCTTCTACAGGTTCACCTGGCCACATATTATAGCCGCAACCATGGTCTAAAGACATCTTAGTTGTTGCAATACCAGATCTTTCATTACCAAAATGTACCCAATCAACAAGGGCTTCATCAGAAGCTTTCATGTAGATCGTGTCGATTCCAATATGCTCAATGTGACCATCGGCATTAACCGCCACCACAGCAATGGTGTTTTGATGACCATCGGTATAACCAAAGTTAATACCAGGTTCATAATCGCCTGTACCACTAAATGATGGAACATCGAAGTCTGCAGGACTTTCGTCTTCACCGAGTTTTGCAATCTCAAGTGCATTTTCAACCGCTTCAATGTAGCTAGTAACGGTAATGGTAACACCAGCGATTACATCGTCGCCTTCAAAGTCGCCATCTTCGTTAATGTCATAAGAAGGGACGCCTTGATTTTCAATGATGTCTTCAGCGAGCATGCGAACTTGGTCAACCCACATAATTTCGCCTTCAACTTCACAATCTTCTACAGGTTGTCCAGGCCACATATTATAGCCGCAACCATGGTCTAAAGACATCTTAGTTGTTACATAACCCGTATTCTCGCTACCACGAGCTTCCCAGTTTAATGGGCCATCATCATCGGTTTTAAGATAAACAGAATCGATGAAGATATCATCAATATAGCCATCTGCATCCACGTAAACATACGCATACGTATTTTGATGACCGTCTGTATAACCAAGATGTAATCCTGGTTTGTACTCACCATAGTCTTTACCACATGCTGCAAGGGTGACCATGACGATTAAAGAAAGGGACACAAATAAAACTTTTTTCATTTGAAACGCCTCCTAAATGTTTTCTTTTTTTATATATTAAGTCTTTCACAACCTGTATTATAGATTCTCTTAAACGCTTTGTCAATGCTATGTGTGATATAATTTTGTATGACAAACCGTTTTATAATTAACCTTCTAAACATCATTAAAGGTAACATTTAAAAGCAGTTATGTTATAATAATTTTGCGAGGCGATGTAAATGAAAAAAAATGATCTTATTTTAATAGTTACGGTCTTATTGATAGGCTTAAGTTCATTATTGACAGTCCAAATTATTCAAGCGCA
>PWMS01000089.1 GCA_003558105.1 Mollicutes bacterium
ACTACTGGAGAGGTAAAGACTCTTATCGGCCTTGATGAACAGATCAGAGGACGTGATATAGTCATACTGGAGGATATTGTTGATAGTGGTATTACTGTTTCCCATCTGGTTGAGGATCTTTTCAGATATACCCCCGGCAGCATCCGACTGGCAAGTCTGTTGCTTAAGCCCGAAGCGTTAAAAAAGGACGTAATGCCTGATTATATTGGTATTGAGATCCCAAATGACTTTATTATCGGGTACGGACTTGACTACAACGGTTTTGGAAGGAATTACAAAGATATATACAAGATTGTTGAGTAATTGAATTATAACCACTCCCTGTTTCTGCAATCCGGGGGTAAAACTTTTTGAATATGCTTAACCTTGTGATATTTGGACCTCCCGGCTCCGGCAAAGGTACCCAGTCGGCTAAGATCGCCGGGAAGTACAACCTTTGTCATCTTTCCACAGGAGAGCTCTTCAGGAGGGAGATGGAAAAGGGTACTATGATCGGTAAGGAGGCCGGTAAATATATCGACAAGGGTCTGCTTGTCCCTGACGAAATAGTGCTAAGGGAGTTGTACCGCCAGGCTTTGGAGCATCTGGACTCGCCCGGTTTTATTTTTGATGGATTTCCCAGAACAATAGTCCAGGCCGAAACTCTTGACCGATTGCTCGAAAAAAAGGGAATCCCCATATCTATGGTGATTTCAGTTGTGGTTGAGGAGCAGGAGCTTTTCAAACGTATCCGTGGCAGGGGAGAGGATTCCGGCAGGAGTGATGACTCGGTTGATATTGCCAAACTAAGGCTGAATGTGTACAAGGAGCAGACCAGACCACTTATGGACTATTACAGTGTTCAGGGCAAGATTGTGTCTGTAAACGGAATGGAACCTGTCGACAAAGTTTTTGATAAGATCTGCCTGGCGATAGATACCTTCCTTGTGAGCCGGAAAGTTTTACCTGTTGTAGAGTAATGACCCTGTTAAGTCAATGAATTCAAACTTTATAGATTATGTTAAGATAGTATGCCGCTCAGGTAAGGGAGGAGCCGGCTCTGCCCATCTTCGGCGGGAGAAATATGTTCCCAAAGGAGGGCCTGACGGCGGTGATGGAGGCAAGGGAGGAGATATAATCATCCGGGGAAATTCGCAGATGTGGACTCTTCTCCACCTTAAATATACCAAACATCTTATCGCAAAACCCGGAGAATCGGGAGGAAGACAGAAAAGTTCCGGAGCCTCTGGAAATGATGTTGTGATTGAGCTTCCTTTAGGCACTGTTGTAAGGGATGATCACAACGGCAAGGTTGTGGCGGAGATTACCCGTAACGGTGAAGAGGTGGTACTGTTAAGCGGGGGGAGAGGCGGGCTTGGCAATGTTCATTTCAAGTCCAGTACCAGGCAGACCCCCAGGTATGCACAGCCTGGTGAACCAGGCGGGGAAAGGGTTTTTGTATTTGAGCTCAAGGTTCTTGCAGATGTCGGGCTGGTCGGTTTCCCGAATGCCGGCAAATCAACCCTGCTGTCTGTAGTAAGCGCTGCGAAACCTGTGATAGCAGATTATCCATTCACTACTCTTGTGCCTAATCTTGGAATGGTTTCTTACCGTGACTCCCGTTCATTTGTTATGGCAGATATTCCTGGAATTATTGAAGGGGCGCATCGCGGTAAGGGCCTTGGACACAGGTTTTTGCGCCATATTGAGAGGAACGCAATCCTGCTGTTCATTGTGCCTGCCGATGCAGACGATATACGCGCGCAATACAATGTTCTTGTTAACGAACTAAGGGAGTACAATCCTGAACTTCTAGACAAGCAGAGACTTATAGCTGTAAGTAAATGCGATATCCTCGGGAGTGACGGGCTGGAGGAACTTAAAACAAGTGTGGGTACAAAAATAGCTCAGGTACCTGTAGTTTTCATCTCATCTCACGCAAATACAGGAATAGTAAAACTCAAGGATATACTCTGGGAAATGATCAGCTCAGAGCGCGCGGACGGGTGATCAGAAATACCCTGACAGCCTTGCCTGTATATTGTCTGTTTTTACCCTGCAGATGCAGACATTATTCACTGCGGGCGGATTGTAGTTAAAATCCCTGCCGGTGTATTTCTGCATTGTAACATTCAATATACGGACTTTTTCATCATAGTCCTCAATGAATTCAACTGTGCCTTCTGCCAGAACACTCCTGTATTTCATACCATAGCTGCATGCCACACCTTCATTCCGGTGAAATAGTTCATGATCAGTGCTGAAGGCAATGCAAACTCTTGGGTTATCCCTTAGGGTGTTGATTTTCCTGCCTTCAGTTGCCATATGAAGGTATATATAACCTTCCTCATAGCCGAAATTGAACGGGAGGACGTAAGGACGGCCGTAATTGTCAGACATCCCAACGAAGCAGGTGTCGCATTTGTCTATGATCTCCCTTATTTTTTGGGGGTTACTTGTAGTGTTGGCAGCCATTATTATGTCGGTTATTTTTTTATTATAATCCAAAAATACAAACAGTTTTGAATACCTGGTGCTATTATTGATGCATAAAATTGAAGTATTTTTTAAAAAACTAAAGAAATAGTTGCATAACTAAAAAAATAGTTTTATATTGCAGGAAAATTAATTCATTATGAAAGAACTGACCAGGGCAGAAGAACAGGTGATGCACATCTTGTGGGATATAGGTTCGGGGTTTGTCAGGGACATTCTTGAACGTTTCAGGGATCCAAAGCCGGCCTATACAACTGTATCAACAATAATCAGAATCCTTGAGGAGAAGGGCTTTGTGGGCCACAGGGCATACGGCAAGGCTCATGAGTATTATCCACTGATAGAGAAGCCAACCTATACCAGGGTAATGATGAAAGGTGTACTGCTTAAGTATTTTGGTAATTCACTGAGGCAGATGGTTTCATTCTTTTCTCATGAAAAAGGGCTGACTGTTTCCGAACTGGAAGAGCTGAAGAGAATAATAGAGGATGAGATAGACAGCAAAAATGCAAATGATTAAATTATGGAAACAACAGCATCTTCCATTTTCTGGATATCAATTTACATCTCTGCTGTAGGTATTGTACAATGGCTTTTTGTGAGAAAAACTGCTACTGCCGGACAAAACCGGTGGTTCATAATCAGCGGTACAATCCTGTCTATTGCAACAGGAATATTCGGGAACCTGCCAGTGGTGGATCTTGCCGGAAGTGCTCAGGGATATTCCTACCTTCTGCCCGAGATCGTGATAAGTGCATCCTCCGGCATTGAAACAACACGCCTGGAAGTCTATGAAACATTCAGCACACACAGGCTGCTGCTTGTCCTGAGCCTTGGTGTGTCAGCTATTTTGTTTTTTCGAATGGCGGCAGGAGTCATTTATCTTTTTACAAGGATAAGGGTTAACCGGAGAATATTAATATCGGGATGCACAGTACTGCCTGTTCAGGCTAAAATAAGTCCATTCTCCTTTTTTGGCTTTGTCTTTGTTCCTCAAAGTATTATTGCACAAAAGTGCCTTGGCCCGGTATTGTTGCACGAGAAGGCCCATATCAGGAAAAGACACAGTTTTGACCTAATATTCATTGAGATGCTTACGATATTATTGTGGTTCAATCCTGCAATCTGGTATTTGCGCAGGGAGATAAAACTGCAGCATGAGTTTGAGGCTGATATGTTTGTTATAGAAAACCAGGTTGACAGGCTTTCATACCAGAATATCCTAATGGATATGACAATGTCAGGATTGAATATACCGATAATAAACCCGTTTAATTACTCACCCTTAAAGAGAAGAATCATGATGATGAACGAAAAATTCAAAAGAGGCCG
>PWMS01000045.1 GCA_003558105.1 Mollicutes bacterium
CTCACTAGCGTATACGCTTTAATGGAAAAAGAAAATAACAGTAAAAAAGAATTGGTTGAGAAAATTGGAAAAAAACATTGCATTCAATGCTAAATAAAAAAAAAGATGAAAGGGAGATAAAAAAATGTTAGAAAATTCAAACACTTGGTTAAAGAAATTATCACAAGGAGATGCTACTATCTCTGAGGCAAAAGAAGCTTTAAGTCAACAAAATAAAGACGAGGTTGAAACAAAACGAGGCGCGAAATTTCTCAAAGTATTCATTAAAAGTTCAGATGGGGACAAAGTCAACATCAAAATCCCCTTCACCTTCGCAAAATTATTATTAAACGTTCACCCTAAGGTTTTAGAAAAGACCAGCTTCAACAAAGAAGATATCGATTTCAAAGAAATCTTAAGATCACTTGAAGAGGGCGCCTATGGTGAATTGGTGGACATTGAATCAAATGATGGTGACATTGTAAAAATCACCGTTGAGTAATCCTTCTTTTAACGAGAAAGCAAATTTTGCTTTCTCGTTTTTTTCTTTGGTGCTATAATGGGTTTAGATGTGAAAAAAAGGGAGGCATTACATGGCAGAAGAACTCAGTTTACATCAAGGCAAGAAGAAACAATCCGAACTCATTGCTATCGTAGGTTTACTGACTGTAGTTATAGGAATTTTAACGTTGATTTTCTTAGGTGATACCAACGACACGATGGCGACGGTTGGTATTGTGATACTTGTCGTGGGTATCATTGTTTTTATTGTAGGTCTAATCAAGTTTAATTTGACCGTTAAGAAGTTCAAAAAGACCTTTTTAAAGGACTATTTTTCTAAGATTATCGAAGAGGGTAGCTATTTTCCCAAACGTTATGTTTCGCCGCAAGCGGTTTATGGTTCTGGTTTTCTCAAAAGAGCCGACCGTTTTAAAGGTAAAGACTATCTAAGTGGTAAAATCGATGGTATAGAATTTGAATCTAGCGATATTCACCTACAAGAAAGGCAAGTTTATACCGACTCTAAAGGGCATCGAAAAACCAAATATGTAACGTATTTTAAAGGTCGGATTTTTAAATTTGATTTTCATAAACCGATTGAACATCGCTTGCAAGTTTTAGAGAAATATCGCCCCAGAGACGGCTATAAATATAAAAAAGTGGAGCTTGAAAGTATTGATTTTAATAAAAAATTCAAAACCTATGCTACCGATGCACATACCGCTTTTTATGTGTTGACGCCACACTTTATGGAAGCTTTGATGAAAATAGAACAAAATCATCCAGGTAAACTCGGTTTTTCTTTTATGGAAGAAAAGATGTATTTTGCGATCAACAACAATAAATCAACGTTCCCGATTTATCCTTTTGTGAAAATTGATGAACGCCTAGTGGATACCTTTAAAGAAGATGTTGAAATGCTTTATGAGTTAGTCGATGATTTAAAATTAAATAAAAGAATCTTTAAGGAGGATTAAAGTACATGCCCAATGAAGTTTTAATTATTATCGTTGTGGTTGTAGCCATTTTATTGTTAATAGCCATTTGGTTTATTGCGACCATGAACAGTTTGCGTCAAAACGAAGTAAAGGTCAATGAAGCGGAATCAGGAATTGATGTTGCTTTAACGAAACGATTTGATACCTTAAGTAAAATGGTGGATACCGTTAAAGGGTATACCAAACATGAAGCAAAGACGTTTGAAAATGTTGTCAAATGGCGTAAAGGTATGCCTGATGATTTAACGCTTGAGCAAAAGCAAGAATTTATGCAAAAACTCAATCAAGTACAAGCTGACATCAACGTTGCGGTTGAACGTTATCCAGATTTAAAAGCCGAGAAGGTTTTTACCAATTTACAAAAAACAATTGCCGATGTTGAGGAGCATTTACAAGCCTCTAGACGTTTGTTTAACGCGAATGTCTCAAGACTTAACCAAAAGATTGTTTCCTTCCCTACCAGTATCGTTGCAGCTAAAATTGGCATGGGCAAAAAGCCGTTCTTTGAAGCTGAGCTTGAAAAACGTGCCGATGTAAAGATGGAATTTTAGCTTAAATAAGCTTTTAAGGTCATAATAACACAAGCAAGAAAGCGACAAATGTCGCTTTCTCTTTTTTTATACATTTATGGTATAATATACTTAGTGTTTTTATTTTGGAGGCCATATGAAATCGATTAAAGAATTATATAAAATCGGTAAAGGCCCTTCCAGTTCGCATACAATGGGCCCTGAACGCGCCGCTAAGATATTTAAGAGTCGTTATCCCGACTATAAGGTTCGCGTTTTTTTGTTTGGATCATTGAGTTTGACGGGGAAAGGCCATCTAACCGATAAAATTATAGAAGATATATTTGAAGATGTTGAGGTGATTTTTTCCTCTGATTTTGTTGATCGTCACCCGAATACGCTGGATTTTCATGCTTATGATAAAGAAGGCGAAGAAGTTGGCTATATGCGGGTTTATAGTGTTGGTGGCGGGACCATTCATATCGAGGGAGAGACATATGAAGAAAGTATCGATGTGTTTCCCCATCAAAGCTTTAAAGAAATTATGACGTATTGTAAAGAAGAAAGAATACGTTTGCCGGAATATGTTGCTCGTTTTGAAGGAGCGGATATACGCGCTTTTCTTTTAAACATTTGGCAGACGATGCAAGATAGTATTAAAGAGGGTTTATCTAAAGATGGTCATCTACCAGGTGAACTTCAAGTCGTTAGAAAAGCGTCTCAATTACACCAAAAAAGAATAAAAAAGGAACCGACTGAAATTAAAGAATCTCGTTTGGTCAGTGCCTACGCCTTTGCGGTTAATGAGATGAATGCCAGTGGTGGTACGATTGTGACCGCGCCGACGTGTGGTGCGAGTGGTACAATGCCCGCGGTATTAAGATACATGCAAGAAAGACATCGTTTCGATGATGAAGATGTTATCGATGCTTTAGCTACAGCGGGTATTATAGGTAATGTCATTAAACACAATGCCTCTATTAGCGGTGCTGAGGCGGGATGTCAAGCAGAAGTTGGCAGTGCTTGTAGTATGGCTGCCGCAGCGCATGCTGAGTTATTCGATTTATCGTTGGATCAGATTGAATACGCAGCGGAGATTGCTTTGGAGCATCATTTAGGGTTAACATGTGATCCAATTTTAGGGTATGTACAAATTCCTTGTATTGAAAGAAATGCGGTAGCAGCCTTAAGGGCTATTGATGCTTGTGGGCTCGCCTATTTTCTTAGTGATTCTAGAAAAATATCGTTTGACCTTGTGGTTGATACAATGTTCGAAACGGGAAAAGATATGCCAGCTAATTACCGGGAAACCGCTTGCGGTGGCCTTGCAAAAAAATACCAACTCAAGTAAAAGAAAGCAGGTGAGGGTGTGTTAAAGAAGAATTCTTACCATGATGTTGAGTTTATCGATTTAACCCATGACGCGTTGGGCGTTGCTAAAATAGACGGGGTTCCCGTCTTTGTTAAGGATGCCTTAAAAGGTGAACATGCGGAAATAAAGATTACAAAGGTGAATAAGAATTTTGCCTTTGGACGCTTAATAGAGATAAAAACACCATCTCCCTTTAGAAAGAAACCAATCTGTCAACACTTCTTCGTATGTGGTGGCTGTGATATTATGCATATGAATTATGATATGCAATTATCATTTAAGAAACACCGGGTTAAAGAAACCTTAAGGAAAATCGGGCATATGGAGCCCATCATACATGATACTGTCGGTATGAATAATCCCTATTATTATCGTAATAAAGCGATTATTCCTTTTGGAATAGAAGACGATCGTTTGGTTGCGGGTCTTTATAAACGTCGTTCACATGATATTGTAGATTTGCGTCGATGCCATATTTTTCCTAAGATATACTCCGATATTATCCGCTTATTAAAGGCTTTGTTGGTTTCTCATGAAATATCGATTTATGATGAAGAAAATCACAAAGGTTTATTCAGGGCATTGATGTTGAGACATAGTGAAAAAAATGGCAACATCTTGTTAACGTTTGTTGTTAATGGCGGGAAAATGCCACACAAAGAAAAAATAATCGAGAGCTTAATTGAGCGATATCCCATGATTTCAGGGGTTGTTTTGAATAATAATTCTGATAAAGGGAATGTCATGATTTCAAACAAAAGCAAGACGCTTTATGGTGAAGATATTTTGGAAGATGAACTATGTGGCCTAAATTATCAATATAATCATCAATCATTCTTTCAAGTCAACCCAGTTCAAACACAAAACTTATATAAAAAAGCGTTAGATTATGCCGACCTTAAGGCCGATGATTATATCGTTGATGCCTATTGTGGTGTTGGCACAATCGGCTTAAGCGCAGCAAAAAAGGTGAAAGAAGTTACTGGCTTTGATGTGATTAAAAGCAATATTAAACAAGCCAAAGAAAATGCAAGGTTTAATGATATTGAAAATGCGAAGTTCATTCAAGGCAAAGCGGAGAGTGTCTTACCCAGTTTGAAAGATCAAGTCATTGACACGTTGTTTATTGATCCACCGAGAAAAGGCTGTGATAAAAGCTTATTAAAAACAGTGACGACGATGGATATTAAACGGATTGTCTATGTATCATGTAATGTGTCCACATTTGCTCGTGATGCCAACTTCTTACTCAAATCAGGCTATACGGTTAAAGAGGTGACCCCTTTTGATATGTTCCCACAAACGGCTCATATTGAAACGGTAGCCTTGATTGAAAAAACACATCTTGAGAGTTAAGGAGCACAACTTATGGGTACAATTATTAATGCTTTGGCCGTTATTATCGCAACATTTTTCGGAATGGTGTTTAAACGAGGTTTAAGTGAAACTTTACAAAAGAAAATCATGTTTGTCCTTGGGCTCGCTTTAAGTGCCTTGGCTTTGGGATGGTTTTTGAGTGATTTTTTAGTGATTGATAACGATTCGATCTCTACACGGTATGATCTTTTGATTATCATTTCGCTTGTTCTAGGTTCTATCATTGGGACGGTTATCGATATTGATGGGCGCTTGACACGTTTTGCCAATGGGGTTGAAAAAAAATATAATTTGCCGCCCATTGCCAAAGGATTTGTCGCTGGGACTTTAATCTTTTGTGTCGGTGCCATGGCGATTTTAGGCTCGATTCAAGATGGCCTGAGTGGGGATATCACAACTTTATTGGTCAAAAGTTTGCTTGATTTCATCACCGCGATGATGTTGGCTAGTATCTTTGGTATCGGTGTTGCCTTTGCGGCCATTAGTATACTACTTTATCAAGGTTCAATTACAATTTTAGCGATGTTTTTAGGCGCCTTTTTGACCACAGAGATGATTATGGCGGTATCTATGGTTGGGAATATCTTATTAATAGCCATGGGCATGAATTTTATGGAACTCAAACAAATTAAGGTCGCTAATATGTTACCAGCGTTAGTGATTCCGCTTTTATATTTTTTCTTACTGAATATCTTTTTTTAAAACACTTAAACCTTTAAGTATGTTTTTATTGAATACATGTGTTTATTGATTTTTTAAAAATTTGCTAAAATAGATAAAAAGGGGGATTTACAATGACAAAGACCATCACAATGACGTATTTGAAAAAATTTAATTTGATTATGGGTTTACTGCACTTTATACAGGGCTTAATTATGCTTTTTTTGGCCACAACGCTTATTCAAACGATTTCAGAATTTACACCGACGATTACCCAAATTTATCTAACCTACGACGTGGAATCACAATCTTTGGTGGTAGCCACTAGAGATTTATTTGCACTACCCTTTGGTATTTTTGTGTCGCTGTTTTTATTATTGTCTGCGGTAGCCCACGCGATTATCGCTATTCCTAGGAAGACCCACCAAAAGTATC
Organism: Mollicutes bacterium; assembly: GCA_003558105.1. GTDB lineage: Bacteria > Bacillota_I > Bacilli_A > Izemoplasmatales > Izemoplasmataceae > B1SED10-225. The sequence goes on from PWMS01000045.1 coordinate 5,832, forward strand.
AAACAGACTTGAAAAACGGTATTAACCGTTTTCGTTGGTTTGAATACGCTTTATCTTCCTCTATCATGATTGTGTTGATTGCAACCTTGTTTGGGGTTTATGATATCGCAAGTTTAATTTTAATATTTGTGTTAAACGCCACGATGAATCTATTTGGATTATTGATGGAAGAAATCAACGCGGGTAAAGAAAAAGACGACGTTAAATGGGGCGCATTTATCTACGGTTCTGTGGCGGGTTTAACCCCTTGGATTGTTATCTTGCTTTATATGTTTGGTACAGGGAACTTTGATATGGTACCTTGGTTTGTTTGGGCTATTATCGGAACATATTTTGTAGCTTTTAATACTTTTCCCATCAACATGATTTTACAGTACAAACGCGTAGGGCAATGGCAGGATTATCTTTATGGTGAACGCGTGTATATCATTCTTTCCTTGGTAGCTAAATCGGTTTTAGCTTGGTTGGTATTGTTCGGGGCTATGCAACCATAAATCGCTTTTTTCTAAAAGCTTGTTTTCTTCTAAAAAATGATATTGACAAGCTTAACACCCATGTAAAAACGGCATGGGTGTTTTTTTATTGGACTAAACCCAACTTAATAGGGATGAAATTTGATTGTTAAGGTATTTTCCATGTGATAAACTATAAATATAATAAATTAATGAGGTAGTGTATGAAAATTATCCGAATTTTAAGCAAGTTCTTTATTGGTTTACTTCTTGTCGTTGCTGTCTTTTTAGGAACTTTAACCGCCCTTGAATATCGACCCGATGATATTGAGCAAGTCAAGATTGATGGCGAGATAGATGGATTGATACGCATCGATGAGACAACAAGGTTGATGGCCTTTAATATCGGGTATGCCGGTTTAGGCGCCGCAGAAGATTTTGTGATGGATGGGGGCGAAAAAGGCCGACCCGATAGCGAAGCGGATGTTTTAGCGTATTTAACCGGTATTCAAGCGTTGATGACGGCGCAAGACATTGATATTTATTTACTTCAAGAAGTTGATCGCCCATCAAGGCGTTCCTATTTTATCAATCAAGAAGGGATATTGCATGAATACCTTGGGTCAGAGACTTATAATAGTAGTTTCGGTATTAACTTTAAGGCCTATTTTGTACCGTTTCCCGTTTCTTTTACAGATTATATTGGATCGGTGGAAAGCGGTGTACAAACCCTAAGTCGCTATCATGTGGATGCGGCGTTTAGACATCAGTTTCCTGGGTCGTTCAGTTGGCCGAACCGGGTCGCCAATTTAAAACGTTGCATGCTGGTCAGCTACCTTCCAATTGAAAATAGCGACCAATCACTCATCTTAATCAATGTGCATATGTCGGCTTATGATGACGGCTCGATGCGTGCTCAAGAAATGGCTTATTTAAAAGAATTCATCGAAGCGGCTTATGCTGAGGGTCACTATGTGATTGTCGGCGGTGATTTTAATCAGACATTCCCTGGGGCTGAGGATATCTATCCCGTTAAAGATGACACATTCTTTGCGCCATCGCTTATCGATCCAGACTTCTTTAGCGATGATTTTACCTTTTACTATGACCCCACAGTACCAACCTCTAGATTATTAAATCAACCTTATGATCCTGAGGATGAAAATACACAATACTATATCATCGATGGCTATCTAATCAGTCATAATATTGAAGTTTTGGATGTTTATACACTGGATGATGCCTTTAGTCATAGTGATCATAATCCGGTTATTGTGGACATCAGACTTAAGGACAATGAATAATATTTAAACAAAGGCAGGGATGTTTATGCAAATGCAATATGTCCATAGAATCATCTTATTGCTTAGCTTTTTATTTTTTGTGGTTATCGTTGGCACCTTTGGGTATATGCGGCTTTTAGGCGTTGATTTTTTAAACGGTCTATATATGACCATCATTACTATTTCAACCGTTGGTTATACCGAGGTTGCCGATATGACCGAAGGGGCACAAATATTCTCAATCGTCTTGATTGTTACGAGTGTTGGTACAGTCGGTTTTGTGATTTCTAAATTGGGATCGTTTTTCAAAGAAGGTTATCTTAGCGAATCTTGGAGGAAAGGTAAAATGGAAAAAAGCATTGAACAATTGAAGAACCATTATATTATTTGTGGCGCCGGTGAGACCGGTGGTTATATTATTGATCAATTCAAAAGACGTAACGTTCCTTTTGTTATTGTCGAACAAGATTCAGAAGTAATTGAAGAGCTTAAAGAGGAGGAGAACATTTTGTATGTTCAGGGTGATGCCACCAATGAATCTATTTTACAACATGCCAACATTCAAAAAGCTAAAGGATTGGTTGCGACCTTATCAAAAGATGCTGATAATGTTTATGTTGTTTTAACTGCAAGGGAGATGAATAAGAAGCTTCATATTGTTGCCCGAGCTATCGCTTCTAAAGCGCATGAGAAAATGCGCAGGGCTGGGGCTAATTATACGGTATCTCCCAATGAAATTGGGGGAAGAAAAATGGCTGCCATGCTTTTAAAGCCCTCCACTACCTATTTTATGGATTCGGTTATTCACACACAAGATATAACCCTAGACCTAGAAGAAATCACCATTCAACAACATAGTGAGATATGGAAAAAGGAACTGAAGGCTGCTAAAATTCCTGATAAAACCGGGTTAATCGTCCTAGCTATTAAAAAAGAAAATGATGATACCTTCCGCTTTAATCCACCAGGGGAAGAGATTTTAGAAAGTAAAGATAAAATTATCGTTATCGGTAAACACGAACAAATTGAAGCTTTGAGACAACTGGCCAAAGACACCAAGGATGAATAATGATGCTTGGTGTTGCTTTTATATGCGTATGGATTGTATGCCGTTATGTAGGTTGGTATGATGATGATGACTACTAAATAGAAAAAGGTGAAATGATGACGACATTTAAGAAGTTTAATCCCAAGGCTATGGCGAAAAATGAAGCCTACAATCTTTTGACCAGTGCGGTCATTCCTAGACCGATTGCTTATGTCACCTCTCAAGGTGAAGAAAACAGCTTGAATGGAGCCCCGTTTAGCTACTTTAATATCATTAGTGCTAAACCACCTTTATTAGCGTTGTCGGTGGGCTTAAGAGAAGGAAAACCAAAAGATACAACGGCTAATATTTTAAAGCATAAAGAATTTGTAGTGCATATGGTTGATCGAGATAATTTAGACCAAGTCAACCAATGTTCGAAAGCCTATAAAGCAAACGAAAGCGAAGTTGATGCGGTAGGGTTTACCGTTTTAAGAAGCGATAAAGTTGAAACTAGAAGCATTCAAGAAAGCCCGGTGCGTTTTGAATGTCGCTTATTTAAGACGGTGGTTTTAGGGGATGGTGGTGAGACTTTGATCATCGGTGAGATTGTGCAGATGCATGTGGATGAAAAATATTTGGATAATCACGAGATTAATGCTGAGCGTTATAAACCCATAGCTAGACTTGGCAAGAAAAATTATGCCACCCTCGGCGAGGTTTTTAGTTTAGAACGGCCGAAATGAGGAGAGAATATGAATTATCTATACCAAAAAGGCAACCATGACCGCGTCTTTGTGCTGTTGCATGGAACCGGCGGCCACAAAGAAGATTTAATCGATTTGGCGAAGTATATGGATGAAAATGCCCATATTATCGCCCTTGAAGGGGATGTGGATGAAGGTGGTGTGAAGCGATTCTTTAAGCGTAAAGCCCCTGGTGTTTTTAATATTCAAGACCTAGATCAACGTCGGGACAAGCTCTTTGATTTTCTAGATACCCTCGCGGATAAACATGCCTTAAAACGGGATGAATTTGTGGCTCTTGGTTATTCTAACGGTGCCAATATGATACTAAGTATACTTTACGCCTATCAAAATCCTTTTAAAGCGATTTTTTTACACCATCCCATGTTGCCGTATGAAGATCGAACCATGTGCTTACAAAAAGGATTAAAGGTGTTTATCGGGGCTGGTGAAAACGACCCTATCTGTTCAAAGGTGATGACAAAAACGGTTTTCAAAGACTTACAAGCCAAAGAAGCTGATGTAACTATTTTTTGGCATCAGCAATTCCATCAAATTAGCCGTGATGAAATTGAAGCCGCACGGCGTTTTTATCTTAAGAAAGTGTAGGTGATTGGATGCATTATGATGCATGGTCGCAAGCGTATGATTATATCTTTCCATTAAAAGATCAAACCTTAGCGTTTTTGAAACGCGCTTTTAAGCGTGGTCGCTTGTGTGATCTTGGTTGTGGCAGTGGGTCTTATGCGATTGCCTTGGCCGAACGTGGCTGGTTTGTTGATGCTTATGATCTCTCAGAAAATTTAATTGATTTGGCACGTAAAAAAAGTTATGAAGGCCTGTCGGTTAATTTTAACCAAGCCGATATCCGTGATTTTTCTGCTGAGGATGCTTATGATGGCATTTATACCATCGGAAATACTTTGGTGCATTTGGATAGTCATGCCAGTGTTAAAAAGGTATTAAAATCAATGTATAACGCTTTAAAACCGCATGGTACTGGTGTTATTCAAATCATCAACTATGATCGCATTATCAACCATAACGTTAAACAATTACCAACCATTGAACACGCACCGTTTAAAATGGAAAGACACTACCATTTAAACGATGATAAAATTGCCTTCACCACGATACTCCATCACCAAGGTTCAACAAAAACCAACACGATTGATCTTTTACCTTTAAAAAAAACCGATTTGATCACATATTTAAAAGATGTAGGCTTTCAGGAAATTAAATGCTACGGGGGCTTTGATCATAAACCTTTCCAAAAAGATACTTCAATACCGCTAATTGTTGAATTTAAGCGATAAAGCTTTTGACACTAAAGGCTTTCTTGAGTACAATAAATTTGGATGGTGATTCTTATGAAAAACAAAACATTAAAAAAACTATTGCCCTATATTATTTTTGTTTTAAGTCTTATCTCAACGTTCATGTTATTCGCACCGGTACTTAGCTATCAAAATACCAGCTTTAGTGGAATCAATATCGCTTTTGGCCGTACGCTTTACAGTTTGGATTCATTTGGAATCAGCGGCGCTTCAAGAGGCGAGCTTCCCATGAATATGTATGCAATTGCTGCGTTTTTTGCACCGCTTATTGGTGGGCTATTTACCATTATATTTAAAAAGGGACAAGTTTTCTCCTTAGCCATGTTTGTCGTTGCAGCCGCGATGTTTTTCATGATTAATGAATATATTGTTATTGAGTATACCATGGGCGGTGAAACCTTAGAACAAAATGTCGCTTGGCAAAATGCTTACGGACTGATTATCGCTGGATTTGCATCCATTTTAGCCGCGATAGGTGAGATGTTGCATATTTCAATGACCGATCAAACCTAGACCACATAAAACGTGGTCTTTTTTTATGCTTTAAACTATGTTAAGCTTTGTTTAGGTATTAATCGAGGGGTGAAAAGATGGAAAATTTAATCTAAATCCCAAAAACTTTGCTTTTTGGGTCGTGACAGGAAAAACAACGACATAAAGGAGAAAGCAATGATTAGTGTAAACAATTTGACCCTAAAAGTTATCAAAACGTCTATACCGTTAATCAACCAACTGAATTTCACCCTGAATCATGGTGATAAAATTGCTGTTATTGGCCATGAGGGGACAGGAAAATCAACATTACTAAAATATTTATACGATGCCTCAACGCTAGATTTTATCGAAAAAACATCAGGTGAGATCAACATACAAGGCCAAATCGGCTATCTAGAACAAGATATTCACACACGCTGGGGGCATGTAGATACCATTTCTTACTTTTTGAAAGACACCCCGGATTCAGAAATCAACGATATGCGTTATGAAACGCTTAAATCTTTAGCTTGGGCACTTGAGGAAGTGGATTTTAAAGCATCAGATTTCATCGATACAAAGCCTCTGCATCAATATTCAGGTGGCGAAATTGTTAAGTTGGCTTTAGCGAAGTTATTGTTAGAAGATAACGATATTTTATTTTTAGATGAACCAACAAACGATTTGGATTTCGACGCGATTTTATTTTTGGAAAAATTTATTACAAATACAGACAAAGCGGTATTATTTGTCTCGCACGATGAGCGCCTTTTAGAACATACCGCTAATGCGGTTATCCATCTACAAAGAACACACAAACGCAAAGAAGCCATCAGTTATTTTGAGCGCATGCCCTATGAAGATTATCGAGAATATCGACTCAATCAGTATCAATCACTGCGAATGAATGCTTTAAAAGAACGTAAAGACTATCAAGATAAAATGAAACGATTTCGACAAATTTATCAGAAGGTTGAGCATCAACAAAATCAAGCCGTTCGAAACCCTTCTTTGGCTAGATTGTTAAAAAAGAAAATGAAACATCTTAAAGGCCAAGAAAAACGATATGAAAAAGAAAAAGATCAGATGACGCCCATGCCTGAATCAGAGATCCCAATCGAGATATTTTTTGATAAGTCGATTGAAGTCCCTTCACAAAAACTGATTTTAGACTTAAAAGATTACCGTTTAAAGAGAAATGACACGGTTTTATCTCAACCGATTAATCTACTGCTTAAAGGCCCACAAAAGATTGTTATAATAGGTAAAAACGGTATTGGGAAGACAACTTTCTTAAACACCATCAAGCCCTTGATCGAAGCCAAGGATTTATCGGTGGGGTTTATGCCACAAAGTTTTGATGTTTTGGAAAGTGCACAAACCGTTTTAGAATTCTTGAATGTCACACATGCGCCTAAAGAAGAAGCCGACGTCCGTAAGATATTAGGAACTTTAGCGTTTGAACGTGAAGAAATGACAACCGCAACAAAAAACCTTAGCGGCGGGCAAAAAGCTAAACTTCTAATATTGAAAATGATGATCAACAAAAACAATGTGTTAATTTTAGACGAACCAACTCGTAATTTATCTCCCCTCTCTGCGCCTGAAATTAGAGAGATGTTAAAACTTTACAAAGGCACCATTATTGCGGTATCCCATGACCGTGCATTTATCGAAGAGGTTTTTGACGATATGTATGAGTTAAAGTCGGATGGTCTTTACAAAGACGACCGCTACCAACAATAAGATTAATTCTATTCATCAGGGGCCTGCATATATGTAGGCCCTTTTTTGTTAGAGTTTAGGCATTCAAATTGACAATATAAATATTTTCAATTATAATATGAAAATAAATGTAAACAAGCGTAACAAAGATTAAAGGAGTGATTTTACATGAAAAAAACCAAGAGATATCAACTGAAAAAAGTTGTTATTAAATACTTTGAAACGGGATTAAAATATCGTTTTGATCATTTAACAAAATAATTTTTATGGGCTTTATGGCCCTTTTTTTATGCTTGTCTGTTTGGTGATTTGCTTTTTATTTGGTATAATTAACAAGCAATACATGATACTTTGGAGGCTTATATGAATGATAATCAATTGACAAAACAACAAAGAAAACGTATTATTCACGGTCGGATTTGGTTATCTGGCTTTATTGCAACCGTTGTTTTTCTTGTGATGATGTATATCTTAGGCTCCGAATATTCCTTACAGGAAGCCTTTATTCATTTTATTGTTTTTTATGGTGTTTGGGTTATTTTGCATTATATTTTCTTAAGAAAACAATTCAAAGCCATTGATGAATCATAAGTTGTAGTTTCGGGGGGCAGCTTTGATGAAAAAAATATTTAATTATTGGTTTTTAGCGCTTATTGCGCTTTTTATTGTTTTGTTATTAATGCACGTAGTCTTTATAAGCTTAGAAATTACTTTAATCGACATTAACATCCCTTTTATATCATATAGTCATAGTTATTTTGGGGTGTTTTTTTCATTCATTTTGATTATTGTGCTGCTCATATTGAAACGCAAGCATGATTTAAACACAAAAAGAATGATTGAGATGATTCAATACCGTAATCAAATTAGATTAAGAGATACCAATCTATCCAATCAATTGGCTCAAAACGATACTTACTTATGGGAAATCGATCAAACGGGAAAAATCACATATATGTCTGCGATGGTTGAAAATATTTTGGGATATGAACCAGAAATGCTAATCGGTGAAGATATATGGAATCTACATCCTGAAGATGGCAGACATGATTTAAAAGAAACGGTATTAAAAACGATTGAAGAAGGTACGACCATGATTGGGCTTGAAAACGAAGTACAAACCAAGGCTGGTCAATCCTTATGGGTAATGACAGGGGTACTTCCTATATACGATGCACATGGTAATATTACCGGTCAACAAGGCTGGGATACCGACGTCACAGAACAAAAGAATTTAGAAAAAGCCATTATTCAAAATGAACAACGATTACGTGAGATGTTTGATGGTATGGAAGAGGCGTTTGCTTTACATAAAATGGTGTATGATGAAAAAGGTGAGATAGTTAATTACCGCTTGGTGGATGTCAATCCATCTTATGAGAATTATACAGGCATTAACTTAGAGCAGGTTCGCGGCAAAATGATTACCGATATTTTCAACGTGGAGCAACCCCCGTTTTTCGATAAATATAAAGAAGTTAGCCAAACGCAAAAACCCGTCTTTTTTACTCGCTATTTTGCGCCTTTGAAAAAGTATTTTCGGGTCTCAATATTCGCACCAAGGCCGGGTTATACCGCATCGGTATTTATGGACATTAGCGAACAAAAACAGCTAAGAGAGTCGATTGAGAACTTATCGTATAAAGATAAACTCACAGGTTTATATAATCGCCGTTATTATGAAGAACATGTGCCGTTTTTGGCCAGTGGTGAAAATTTGCCGCTGAGTTTGGTTATTTGTGATATGAATGCTTTGAAACTGGCCAATGATGCTTTTGGTCATCAATTGGGCGATGAGGTCATTCAAAGTGCCGCAAAGATTATTAAAAAACATGTTAATAAAAATGGCTTGGCTGCCCGCATTGGTGGGGATGAATTCGCATTGTTATTGCCGAATACTGATTTTAAAGCTGGTCTTGAAATCCTATCGAGTATGAAAGCCGATACCTTAGAAAAATCTTTTGGACGCATTGAGCTTTCGATGTCGTTTGGCTTAGCAACCTTAAAAGATGAACATGATACTTTTGAATCCGTATACAAAAGAGCCGAGGATAAGATGTATCGTTATAAGTTAAGTGAAGGCCCTAAAATACGCAGCCGTATATTTGTTAATATTGTAGAATATCTCTTTGAAAATATTGAATCTGAAGCGGACCATGCTAAAAATACGGAATCTTATGCTTTACGTTTAGGAAAACATATGGGGCTTTCTAAGCGATTGTTAGAAACGCTGAAATATGCGTCTAGATGGCACGACATTGGTAAAGTTGCCATCGATTCTAAGCTTTTAAAGAAAAAAGGTAAGCTCAATGAGGTTGAATGGCTACAGGTGAAACGGCACGCCGAGATTGGCTATCGGATTTTATCTTCATTAAATGATAAAGCTTATTTGGCTGATATTGTGCTCGATCATCATGAAAATGTCGATGGTACCGGCTATCCCAGACAATGCAAAAGCGATGAAATTCACCCGCTTGCAAAGATTATTCGTGTTGTTGAAGCCTACGATGCGATGGTCCGTGGTCTTTACAAACAGCCATTGACAAAACAACAAGCCATCGATGAACTCACCGCTGGTAAAAACACGTTATTTGATGGCGATCTTGTCGATACGTTCATAGAAATTATATAAGGCAAAGGATGCGAAAAATGGTTGGTGTTAGAGCGCATATTAAAAATAGTAAAGTCACCCGTATTGAGCTGATTTCAGAAATTAAACCGCCTCAGAACCGGGTTGAGGAAGAACTGTATACATTTTTAAAAGGTGAACGAAAATTGTTTAGTTTTGCTGTTAGCTACGATGTTACGGCATTTCAAAAACAAGTTTATGACGCCACACGACAAATACCATATGGCGAGACTAGAAGTTATGGGTGGGTAGCTAAAAAAATTGGAAAACCTAAAGCTCAAAGAGCGGTGGGTCAAGCTTTAAATAAAAATCCTTTGCCGTTATTTGTCCCGTGTCATCGCGTGATTGGTAAACATCAAGATTTGGTTGGTTTTGGCAGTGGGTTAGATAAAAAACGTGCTTTACTAGCTTTAGAAAAACGCCACAAGGAGAGACTTAACGATGAAGATTGACTTCGCTTCATTTAAGAAACCCAAGCCTTATGAAACGGATAGCAAATCGTTTTGGGATGATCCCCACATATCCAAACATATGTTAAAGGCACATCTAGATGACCATCATGATGCCGCATCAAGACGACCGCATATAATGGATGCGGCTTGCTTATTTCTTAAAAATACTTACCCCCCTAAACAGTACCCAAGAGTGTTGGATTTGGGTTGTGGTCCAGGCTTATTGACCGCTCGGTTGTTAGAAAAGGGGTACGATGCATTTGGTGTCGATATATCTAAGCGTTCGATTGCTTATGCTAAAGCGCAGTTTGGAGAACGGTATTTTGCAAGACAAGATTACCTTAATTTAGACGTTGATCAACGCTATGATATCATCGTTTTAATGTATTGCGATTATGCGGTGTTATCGCCAAATAAGCGTCAGCGATTATTACAAAATATTTCACGGGTTTTAAAGAATGATGGTGTTTTTGTATTGGATGTTTTTACACCGCAACGATTTAAAGACCGTGATGAGAGAAAATCATGGGTGATGCAAGATGAGAGTTTTTTCTCACCAAACCCACATCTTTTGTTAGAATCCTTCTATCGTTACAAACAAGATTTATTCTTAGAACAATTTATTATCATCGAAGCGGCGCGATGGGATGTTATTAACAATTGGCATCAGACCTACACTTTGAAGCGTATCAAAGACGAGTTAAACCAAAGTGGTTTTAGGGTCTTAAAATATTACGCAGATGTGACAGGGGAAGCCTATCATGCTCATAGTGAAACATTGTATCTTGTTACTGAAAAATCATAAAGTCATCGATGCTGATGGCTTTTTTTATACTTTGTATAAATTATCAACGGTTATACCTTTTCAATCTTTGAAAAAAAACGTATAATAAAAACGTAGGAGGTGGGCTATATATGGATGGATTTCAACGCAGAGCTAAGCGAAAACAGCACAGTATTTTAGCGGCTGCTGAAAATTTTATCATCACACATGGTTTACGTGGCACAACAATCCAGATGATCGCCAAAGCCGCCGATGTTTCACAAGTATCGATTTATAATTATTTTGAACATAAAGACCGTGTCATCTATGAAGTAATGAAACGGTTGTTAGAAAATCAAACCAAAACCTTTGAATCTATTGTTTATGATGCTTCTAAAACATTTGATAAAAAGCTAGATGAACTATTGGTATTCACAAACAATGCATTAGACGACTTACATGAAGATGTGATTGCCTACCTTTTTAATCGGAATCATAAAGCGATGACAGAATTGCTGGATTGGTATACGACGAACCGGATTATGATGGGCATGGATCATTTGATTCGTGAAGGTAAAAAAGAAGGCGTGGTATTAAACAAAATAAGCGAATCATCTATCATGGCTTTTTTGGGGCTTTATAAAGCCTTGGATTTTAGCACGTATCATTACCATAAAACCACCTTGAAAGACCTGGTCCACATGTTTTTTTATGGGATTCGTGGTCAATCGTAAAAGCGCTTAGAAGCGCTTTATTTATTTACACGCTAAAGGAGGAAGACCGCATGACATATCCCTTGTTTTACTTTCAAAATGTTGCCTACCAAAGGATTCTTTCTATTGATAAAATGGAAATTAATCCTTATGAAGTTACTTGCATTGTCGGTGAAAGTGGTGGTGGGAAGAGCACCATCTTAAAGTTGCTTAATAAAAGTATTTCTCCTACAAAAGGGACGATTTATTATCATGATAAAGACTTGGCGGATGTCGATAGCATTACGCACCGTAGGAAGGTTCTTTATTTAAGTCAAAAACCATACATGTTTAAAGGCACCATCAAAGATAACCTTATCGTTGGTTTTAATATGCAGGGGATAACGCCGCCAAAAGATGAGACCTTAGAAGCGTTGTTAGATAAATTAAAGCTAAAGAAAAGATTAAACGACGATGCCCAATATCTTTCTGGCGGGGAAGCCCAAAGGGTGGCACTGGCAAGATTGTTGTTATTGGATGGGGATGTTTATTTACTCGATGAGCCATCCAGTGCTTTGGATGATAAAAGTGCTGGGATTATCTTTGAAACCATCGTTGATTTTTCCTTGAAACATCAAAAAACATTGGTTATGATTACCCACACAAAAGCCATCGCCAATCAATATGCGCACAAAATCTATACCATCGATCAAGGCCATATCAGTAAGGAGGAGGACAATGGTTAATAGTGTTATAGCTCTTAGTGTACCTCAATTAGCACTCGGATATATATTTATTATAGTGATTCTTTTTATTTTAAAGAAACGTCAAATATCGCGTGAAAAGGAACTGATTTTAGCAACGTTTAGAATGACCTTTCAATTGGTGGTTGTGGGGCTTTTGTTAACCGTGGTTATAGACAATCCTCACCCATTGATTACACTTTTGATTGTATCTATCATGGTAGGATTTGCCGTCTTCACCGTTTTTAGAAAATTTAAAGGTCGTCTATCTACCGCCTTAAAAAAAGTTATTGCGGTTAGTTTGCCGGTGGGGGCACTATCTTCGCTAATGTATTTTTTGTTTGCGGTTATTGGTGTAGAACCGTATTTTAATCCGCAATATGTTATTCCAATTACAGGCATGATTGTCGGTAATTCTATGACAGGGGTATCTTTGGGCGTTCATACCATGATGAATCGTTTTACCGATAACAAAGAAGCCTTAGAAACAGCTTTACATCTCGGTGCGGCACCCAAGACTGCGTCTAAGCATATAATTAATGAATCCTTTGATGCGGCGATTATGCCGACGTTAAATAACATGTTAGGTATGGGTATCATTTTTTTACCAGGTATGATGACCGGTCAAATTTTATCTGGGGTTGTGCCCACCACCGCCATCATGTATCAAATTGGTGTCATGCTTGGTATTTTGGGCGGGGTAGCTTTTTCGACCTTTTTATCCTTGCGATGGGGGTACAAGACTTTTTTTAACGCGCAAGATCAACTACGCTAAATGTCATGATTTCTTATGGAATGTAGTGTTTTAGTATGGTATAATGATAGCTATCATAAGCGCAGCTTAGGGGGCTTATCGTGAACAAAGAAAGACAACTCTTAAAGCAAATAATTTCCAAGCCTTCACAAGGTCGTTTGCTTTTGCATGTTTTAGCGCTTGTATTGCTCCCTTTTGTGGCCTTGATTGTTTATCAAAGCGGGGGCACGCAATACGCTTATTTACATGCCATGTATATCCCCATCGCCTTGTCGGCTTTTTTGTATGGCTGGAAGGGCGGACTTCTTGCCGGTGTTTTAGCTGGACTTATTTTAGGCCCATTGATGCCAGTTAATGTCGACACAGGACAAATGCAATCATTTACCAACTGGTTTTATCGGTTGTTATCGTTTACCAGTTTGGGCGTAATGGTTGGCTTTTTATTTGACTTTCTTTATAAACAATATCAAAGTATGCAAGATCAAAATACCCATAACAACGATACGGGATTACCGAATTTTAACTTCTATAAGGCTAAATTCAATGTTGAAGAAAAGCATAGCAATCGCGTTGCGATGACCTTGCAAATCAATAACTATGAACCACTTGTTATTTTGTTAGGACGGGAATCGTACTACGAGGTTTTAAAGAATCTATATGAAAATATTAAGCTTATTTTACCGCCAAAAGCCGTGATTATTCAAGTGGATTCTAGACGCTTTTGGATCGATTTAAGTCATGAAGATTATGAAGCAATGAATACAGAGTTTACTAAAGATTTAGAAGACAAAACATTTTATGGTGAACATGTTCCGCTATATTTAGATTTTTCTTTAGGGTTTTCGCTACCGAGTAAACCCAAAATTACGCTTGAACGCTTTAATGAAAGTGATATAGCGGCTTTGCATGCGAAGAATAATGCCTTGAAGTATGTTGTATTCCATCAGGCTCACAAAAAGGATCAACTGTTAATCAAAAGATTGGGCGAGCTTCCTTTAGCGCTTAAAAATGAAGAATTATTTTTGGTATACCAGCCTTTGTTAGATATAAAAACTAAAAAAACCGTTGGTTTAGAAGCCTTGATTCGTTGGCAATATAAAGATCAGATCTTAACACCCAATGAATTCATTCCACTTGCTGAGGAAACACGGGTTATCGATCAGATTACGGAATGGGTTTTAAAGCAACTGATAGAAGATTATCAAGATTTTTCGAAAGTGGCGCCTAAAATTAAAATGGCCATGAATATTTCGCAACGCAACTTGTTTGATCCATCATTGATAGAAAACATGATTACAGAAATAAAAAAACACGACATGGCTGACAAGCTTGAAATTGAGATGACAGAGTCGACTTTAATGTTAAACCGTGCTATGACGCAGTCATTTTTGGAATCGTTTAGACATATTGGTGTCAAATCGATTTTAGATGATTTTGGGACGGGGTATTCTTCGCTTTCTTGTCTTCGTGATTTGCCCGTGGACAAAGTGAAAATCGACCGTGATTTCACCTTGAATATCAATAAGAATCACGATACAAAGTTATTGGTTAAAGCGATTGTAGATTTGGCGCATTATATGAATTTAGATGTGATTGCTGAAGGGGTCGAAGATGAAGAAATCTTAGCAGAGTTAGAAGAACTTGATTGCGATTATATCCAAGGATTTTTGTTCTCGATGCCATTAAGTAGGCAAGAGATTATCGCATATTTGAAAAAAAATTTAACGTAAGCCCGTTTTAAACGGGTTTTTCTTTTGCATGATTTTGATATTAAGGATACAATATAAGTAATAATGTCACCGTGGAGGGATTTTATGCAACCAGAAATTGTTGGCCTATCGATATTATTGCTTGGATTGATGTTGGTTATAGGAAAACTCATCAGGATAAGGTTTGATATCTTCTCAAAGTACTTTTTACCATCTTCTGTGATAGCAGGGCTGGTTGTTTTGCTTTTAGGCCCGTCGGTTTTGGGTCAACTATTACCCAGGTTTGAAGCGTTTGTTCATCTGGATTATGGTGTTTTTACAGAAGATATTTTTAGCGTCTTTGCGACCTTACCGGCGTTGTTAATTAACGTCATTTTTGCGGCGCTTTTCTTGGGTAAAAAAATCCCTAATATCAAAGAAATATGGATGAGCGCCGGCCCACAAGTTTCCTATGGACAAAGCGTTGCTTGGGGACAGTATGTTTTTGGGATATTGGTGACCATGCTTATCTTGGTTCCGCTTTTTGGCATCAGTCCGATGGCTGGGGCCTTAATTGAAATAGCGTTTGAAGGTGGCCATGGGACCAGCGCTGGTTTGGCTTCTACCTTTGAAGATGTCGGGTTTGCAGAAGGTGCTGATTTGGCTCTTGGTTTAGCTACGGTTGGGGTTGTTAGTGGTGTTATATTCGGTGTTATTTTAATTAACTGGGGCGTACGTAAACAAAAGACTAACTATTTAAAAGATCCTAAAATGATGGATGAGACAAATCTAAGGGGCGTTATCGATATTGAAGATCGACAAGCCTCTGGGGTTTTAACGACCTCACCACAATCGATTGAACCTTTAGCTTTACATATCGGATTCATCGCGATAGCCATTTTAATAGGGCAAGGCTTATTAGAATTGTTGTTGTTATTAGAAAACGCTACATGGGGTCAAAATGGGACGACTATTGTCGCATATTTGCCGCTTTTCCCCTTAGCGATGATCGGTGGGGTTATGCTGCAAGTCTTTATGGACAAGTTTGATAAATTCCATCTCATTGATCGGGATATGATTAATCGTATCCAAGGATTGGCACTTGATTTTTTGATTGTGGCCGCGATTGGAACTTTGTCCTTAAAGGTGATTGGCGCTAATATCGGTGTATTCTTAATTTTAGCATTCACCGGGATCGCGTGGAATATTTTCGCCTTTATTGTCTTTGCGCCGCGCATGATTCCGAAGAACTATTTTGAACGTGGGATTGGCGATTTTGGTCAATCGATGGGGATGACCGCCGCTGGTTTAATGCTTATTCGTATCGTCGATGCTCAGCAAGATACACAAGCCTTAGAAGCTTTTGGATATAAGCAGTTATTATTTGAACCGTTTGTTGGCGGTGGGATTATGACCGCGATTAGTGTACCGCTCATCTTTCAGTTTGGGCCCTGGCCCGTATTCATTATCACTACGATTATTATGGTCATATGGCTTTTAGTTGGATTTCTTTACTTCGGTAAAAAAGATGCTAAAGATATTAAATAGGATAGATATCTTTTATTTGGTTTGATATAATTTTCACAACAAATGATACTAGATAGGAGAACACTATGGATTTTTCAACTGGTGAAATACTATTCGCGTTCATGTTAACGCTTTTTGCTGGACTTTCCACAGGGATTGGTAGTGCCATTGCTTTTTTTACAAAAAAAACCAATGAAACATTTCTTTCCGTCGCGCTCGGTTTTTCCGCGGGTGTGATGATTTATCTATCCTTCATTGAGATTTTCCCAAAAGCGTATGAAAGTCTTTCTGAAGCCACGGATGGTGGAGCTTATATCATCACTACCGCTGCTTTTTTCGGTGGGGTAGGTATCACGATGGTAATCGACCGACTGGTGCCTGATGTGGCCAACCCACATGAACCAAAAGATGTTGAAGACATGGTAAATCCTGAAGAAGCCGACCGTGAACATAAAGAAAAAGCTTTGATGCGTATGGGGCTTTTTACCGCACTGGCGATTGCACTTCATAACTTCCCAGAAGGTTTAGCTACATTTATTGCGGCTTTAGAAAATCCGGCGCTGGGGGTTTCCATCGCGATTGCCATCGCGATTCATAATATTCCAGAAGGTATCGCAGTCAGCGTCCCTATTTATTATGCGACCGGTTCTAGGCTTAAAGCCTTTATTTACTCATTTTTATCTGGTTTAGCTGAACCTTTTGGGGCTTTAATTGGATTCTTTGTATTAACCATATTTATGAGCGATCTAACCTTTGGCATCATCTTTGCGGGGGTTGGGGGAATCATGGTTTATATCGCTTTAGATGAACTGTTACCGACCGCAGAAAAATATGGTCGACATCACTTAGTCATCTATGGCTTAATTGCCGGTATGGCGTTAATGGCATTCAGTTTAATCATTTTGCCTAGCGGTTTTTAAACCCTTAAAGCAGACAAAGAAAATGTCTGCTTTTTTTATGTGTTTAGACTTGACAAAACATCTATCCCTGATTATAATATAATTAGAATTAGCACTCAACCATATAGAGTGCTAACAAAATCAACAAAGGAGGGTCTATAATGTTTAAACTTACCCCATTCAATGCTTCGCCACGTAGACGCGATGAGTTTACGGACTTCGCCGACATCATGGACGATTTCTTCAACACGCCGTTTCGTTCCTTAAGACACGATTCATTTAAAATTGATGTTGAGGAACAAGAGGACAAATACTTGATTCATGCCGACTTACCTGGTGTAAAAAGGGATGAAATCAAAGTATCATACGATGATCAAACCCTAAACATTGAAATTGAACGCGATGAGAAAAAAGAAGATGAAAACAAAGACAAGAACTACTTACATAGAGAACGTCGTGTCTCAGCAATGCGTAGAGCGATTCACTTGCCAGATGTCGATCCCAGCAAGTTAAAAGCGAAACTTGATGACGGCGTGCTCCACATTCATGCTGATAAATCTGAAGTCCGTGACCAAGGCTATATGGTCGAAGTAGAATAACAAGCTGCTTCAGGGTTCTCCCTGAAGCTTTTTACTAAGAAAGGGTGATAATATGAAACCAGAAAATATGACTACAAAAATGAAGGAAGTTACGCAAGAAGCCCAAAATACTGCGATTAGATACAATCATCAAAAACTCATACCTACCCATTTTCATTATGGGCTTTTAAACGTGGAGGATTCCTTGATTGCCGATCTTTTAAAAAAGATGAACAAAGATATCAACCAGATAAATAATGCCTTAAAAAAGGTTTTAGATAAAGAACCGAGCGTTGAATCAAGCGAGGAGATGTACTTATCGCGAAACGCAAGTGCCTTATTTTTAAAGGCAGAAGATATTCAAAAAACCTTCAAAGATGAATTTCTAAGTGTTGAACATCTTTATTTAGCACTCTTTGAAAATGATGATATAGCGAGTAAAACCATTTTGAAAGATTTTGGTATCGATAAACAGGGGTTTAAAAAGACACTTGAAGCGGTTCGAAAAGATAAACGTGTGACAACCGATAACCCAGAAGCAACCTATAAAGCCCTTGAAAAATATGGGCGTGATTTGGTAAAACTTGCTAAAGAAGGTAAGCTCGATCCTGTTATTGGGCGCGATCATGAAATCCGGCGTGTGGTAAGAATTTTATCAAGACGCACCAAAAACAACCCCGTATTGGTAGGTGAAGCCGGGGTTGGTAAAACCGCGATCGCAGAAGGATTGGCGATGCGTATCGTCAATGGGGATGTTCCAGAAGGATTAAAAAATAAAACGATCTTTGCCCTTGATATGGGGGCTTTGGTAGCTGGAGCTAAATATCGTGGCGAGTTTGAAGAGCGCTTAAAATCGGTCTTAAAAGAAGTCAGTGATTCCGAGGGTGAAATCATTCTATTTATCGATGAATTGCATTTAATTGTCGGGGCGGGCAAAACCGATGGCGCCATGGATGCTGGCAATATTTTAAAACCGATGTTGGCCCGCGGTGAATTGCACTGTATCGGGGCGACGACATTGGATGAATATCGTAAATACATCGAGAAAGACGCAGCTTTAGAACGTCGTTTCCAACAAGTGTTAATCGAACAACCCTCGGTAGAAGATACGATTAGTATTTTACGCGGGATCAAAGAAAAATTTGAAATTCATCATGGTATTAGAATTAGTGACCAAGCCCTTGTGGCTTGCGCACAATTATCCCATAAATATATTTCCGATCGCTTTTTACCCGATAAAGCCATCGATTTGATGGATGAAGCCGCAGCTTTAATCCGTACTGAAATTGATTCAATGCCTGCGGAACTCGATGAATTAAGCCGTAAACTATTGCAGCTAGAAATTGAAAAAACGTCTTTAGAAAAAGAAAAAGACGACCCATCAAAAAAGCGACTGTCTAATCTCAAAGAAGAAATCGCCAACATTAAAGATAAATATGACCATCTTAAAACGCAATGGGAAAACGAAAAAGCAGGTTTGAGTGACGTTAAAACCTTAAAACAAAAAATCGAATCCATCAAACGCGATATTGACCAAGCCTCAAGAGATTATGATTTAGACAAACTTGCTAAACTTAAATATGGCGATCTACCGGAAGCAAAAAAGACGCTTGATAAAGCTAAAGAAAACGAAGATCAAGATCAAGAAAATCGTTTGATTAAAGAAGAGGTTACAGAAGAAGAAATCGCAGAAATCGTTTCAAAATGGACCGGAATTCCCGTTAAAAAACTGGTTGAAAGCGAACGTGATAAACTTCTAAATTTAGATAAATATCTTCACCAACGTGTTATAGGCCAAGATCAAGCGGTCAAAAGTGTCGCCGATGCGGTTTTAAGAGCACGGGCATTTTTGAAAGATCCCAAAAAACCGGTTGGGTCCTTCATCTTTTTAGGCCCAACGGGTGTGGGAAAAACTGAGCTGGCGAAAACGTTGGCCGAACATCTCTTTGATTCCGAGGACCAAATGGTTCGTATTGATATGAGTGAGTACCAAGAACGGCATAGTGTAGCCCGTCTAATTGGTGCACCACCGGGGTATGTTGGATATGAGGAAGGCGGACAACTCACCGAAAGCGTACGCCGTAAACCCTACAGTGTCATCTTGTTTGACGAAATAGAAAAAGCACACCCTGAGGTTTTTAATGCCTTACTTCAAGTATTGGATGATGGCCATCTAACCGATGGAAAAGGCCGTCATGTCAATTTTAAAAATACCGTCATTATCATGACTTCTAACATTGGCAGTGAATTGTTGTTAGAGGGTTTGAATAACGAAGGTGAGATTGCTAAAGCGGTTGAAAGCGAGGTTTACGATCGCTTGTATAAACACTTTAAACCTGAATTTTTAAATCGTATTGATGATATTATTTTATTCAAGCCTTTAAGACGACAGGAATTAATGTTAATTTTAGATTTACAAATTGATATGCTCAATCAAAAATTACATGACGATGATATTCATGTAACCTTTACCGATAAAGCCAAAGAACAAATCATGGCCGAAGCCTATTCGCCACAATTTGGCGCAAGACCACTGAAACGCTATTTGGAAAAACATATTGAAACGGCGTTAGGACGAGCCATCATTAAAGGTGATGTCACGCCGAATTCCGAGGTTAAAATCGATTATAGGAATGAGGCGTTTACCTTTGAAGAAGGGCATATTGTTGCATAAGAGCGGTTCTTTCATTAGAATCGCTTTTTTCTTTGAATAGAAAAGTTACGCTTTGCTTAGAAAAGCAACAAAAGGCAATTTTCACTATCTTTGCTTTGTGGTATAATGACACGTGGAAGTGTATAAAACATTAGAGTGAGGTGTGCTTATGCGCGTGAATCAACATCCGATTTTAAGCTTTGATACTAAGGAAGAAATTACCTTTACCTTTAACGGGAAACCGATGAAAGGGATGATGGGTGATACCATTGCTTCGGCGCTTCATGCCAATGGGGTGAAGAAGTTGAGCGAATCGATTCATTTAAAACGGCCAAGAGGCTTTTACTGTGCGATTGGAAACTGTGCATCCTGTAATATGATCGTCGATGGGAAACCTAATGTCAGGACGTGTATTACGCCCTTAAAAGAAGGTATGCGCGTGGAATTCCAACATGGAAAGGGGCATGTATATGAGAC
Source organism: Mollicutes bacterium (assembly GCA_003558105.1). Taxonomy (GTDB): domain Bacteria; phylum Bacillota_I; class Bacilli_A; order Izemoplasmatales; family Izemoplasmataceae; genus B1SED10-225. Next base: position 26,731 of record PWMS01000045.1, read on the forward strand.
ATAAAGAGGCTGTGATTATCGGTGCAGGTCCGGCAGGATTAAAAGCGGCAAAGTCTTTATGTGAAGCCGGTGCAAGTGTAACCATCATCGATCGTAATAAGGATCTAGGGGGTCAGTTAACCAAACAGACCCATAAATTTTTCGGTAGTGAAAAACAATACGCCTCTGTACGTGGCATTGAGATATTGAAAATTTTACTCAACGATTTATTAGAATACGGCACCCAATGTGAAATTTTAAACGAGACCAGTGTCGTTGGTCTTTATCATGATAAAGTGATTGCTTGTGTCAAAGATGACAAATTCTTTAAAATTAAAGCCGAAAGCATCATCATTGCCACAGGCGCTTCTGAGAAATCCATTCCCTTTGAGAATAACGATTTGCCGGGCATTTATGCGGCTGGCGCTGTGCAAACACTGATGAATCAATACGGTGTAAAACCGGGTGATAAAGTCTTGATGGTCGGTAGTGGTAATATTGGTTTAATCGTTAGCTATCAATTGATGCAAGCCGGCGTTGAGGTTGTCAAACTTGTTGAAGCGGCGCCCTCGATTAGTGGGTATTTGGTCCATGCTTCAAAAATTCAAAGACTCGGGGTTGATATCTTAACGCAAACCTCGATTAAGCGAGCCATTGGTAAAGAACAGGTGGAAAAAGTTGAACTGTGGAATCTCGATGAAACCTGGCAAGGCATGGAAGGCAGTGAACAAACCTTAGAGGTTGATACCGTTTGTATCAGCGTTGGTCTTGCGCCATTAACCGAACTCTTAATGCAAGTAGGCGCCGAGGTGATGTATGTTCGTGAACTCGGCGGCAATGTCCCAAAAATTGATCATCGTTATCAAACCACGGTGAAAGGCGTGTATGCCTGCGGCGATGTCTGCGGGATTGAAGAAGCTTCTTCAGCGATGGTTGAAGGCGCTTTGAGTGGCATCCATGCGGCTTTTGATCTTGGTTACACCATCGATGATGAAAAACGGAAAGTCAAAGCATTAAAAGAAGAGTTGAAATTTTTAAGAAGTGGTCCACATGCGGCCAAGATTCGTGCAGGGTACAATAAACTTGGGGTGATGATATGATTGAAAAAACAGGCATTCCACCACGCGAGATGGTAAAAAAAGAATTTCCAAAAGACGAACGTGTGCTTATCAATCCCAAAGCCATTATTGAGTGTTATAAGGAAATTCCTTGTAACCCTTGTGAAACCAGTTGTCCTTTCGATGCGATTCACGTCGGTGAAGACATCAATAAACGTCCTGTTATCGATTTTGACAAATGCACCGGTTGTGGGATTTGTGTCTTTAATTGTCCTGGATTAGCGATTAGTGTCATGCAACTTAAAGAAGATAAAGCTTTACTTAAAATACCGTATGAGTTTATCCCAAGACCCCAAAAAGACGCGTTGGTAAATGTGGTCAACCGTAGCGGTGAAGTTATCACCGTAGGTCTTGTTAAAAGAGTGCAAGAAGGTAAAAAACAAAAACAAACCGCGTTACTTCATATCGAAATTGACCGTGATTTTATTTATGATGCCATAACCATCGAGGTGCCTCATGGACAATAAAAATGTGATTATTTGTCGGTGTTCCGATGTAACAATGGAAGAATTATATGATTTATTCGATAAAGGCTACACCTCCTTTGAAGAACTAAAGCGTATCAAACGTGTAGGTATGGGGCCTTGTCAGGCCAATACTTGCGGAAAGATGGTACAATGGGAGTTAGCTAAGTATTTAAATAAACCACTAGAAGATGTGAAATTTCAAAATTATCGTCCCTTTACTTTAGGTGTTAAACTCAATGCGATTAAGGAGGCGAGCGAAGATGAAGACGAAAGCTAAATATGTGATTATCGGCGGTGGCATCAGCGGTATGAGTATCGCTTATCATCTTGCCAAAAAAGGTGAAAAGAATATTGTTGTGATTGAAAAAGATTACTATACCGCAGGCGCAACAGGTCGTTGCGGTGCGGGTATCCGCCAACAGTGGGGCACCAAGATGAATTGTATTTTGGCAAAAAAATCCATTGAATTTTTTGAAAAAGCCCAAGAAGAACTTGAGTATGACGGCAATGTTGAATTCAAACAAGAAGGCTATCTCATTGTGGGATCCAACAAAGAAGAAGATGAGATGTTTGAGAAAAACGTGAAGTTGCAACAATCCTTAGGTATTCCCGCAAAGAAGCTTACCAAAGAAGAAGCCAAAGAGATTGTGCCTTACTTAAATACCGATATTGTTTATAGCGCGACGTTTTGTCCCACCGATGGGCATTTAAATCCCTTTACGACAACCGATGCTTTTTATAAAGCGGCGGAACGTTTAGGGGTGACTTTCTATAAATATACTACCGTTGAAGATATCATTGTAGAGAATAAAAAAGTTAAAGCGGTGGTGACCGATAAAGGGACCATTGAGACAGACCATGTAATTAATGCCGCAGGAGGCTGGGCCAAACAAATTGGTGATATGGCTGGGGTCGATATTCCAGTCTATTCGCAAAACCGTGAAATCTTGGTCACAGAAACCGTTGAAAAAATGCAAGGACCGATGGTGATTAGTTTCTCTAAAAATATCTATTGCCAACAAACCCCGCACGGTGCTTTTATCATGGGGCGCGGTGATGATCGAAAACCAGGCTATGAGATGCTTTCAACCTGGCAGTTTGTCGATGAAATGGCAAAGACTGTTACCGCACTTTTACCTCCGATTGGCGAATTAAGAGTCCTACGTCAGTGGGGTGGGCTTTACAATATGTCACCCGATCATCAACCAATTATTAGCGATACGCCTAACCTTAAAGGCTTTTATATCGCATGTGGTTTTTCCGGTCATGGCTTCATGCTTGCGCCTATGACTGGCTTATTGCTTAGTGAAATTATCTTAGGTGAACAACCCACACTTCCCGTCGATGGCTTGAGCCTCGCTAGATTTGAAGGGATGGACACTTCTGATATAGAAAAGAGTGTCGTTTAAGGAGGTAATATGATGGCAATCTATCCATTTAAAATGGAACCATTCACAGATTTTAGCAACAAAGACAACATCAAACGATACCATGAAGGCTTAAAGGTGGTTGAATCGTATTTAGGTTCTGAATATCCCTTAGTCATTGATGGAGAACGCATCAAAACCAATCAAACCATCGTTTCAAAAAACCCTTCAGATCACGGTGAAGATATCGGTATTGTTCACCAAGCATCTTTAAAGGAAGCAAAGATAGCGATGGAAAGTGCGCTTAAAGCGTTTGAAACATGGTCAAAGACCGATGCTAAAATGCGTGCCGACGTGCTTTTTAAAGCCGCATCCATTGTGCGAAAACGCAAATTTGAGTTTTCTGCGTTGATGACCAAAGAAGCTGGGAAACCTTACAATGAAGCCGATGCGGATACCGCAGAAGCGATTGATTTTATGGAGTATTACGCCCGGCAGATGTTGGAAATATCTGATAATAAAGACAAACAAGTTTTATCCAGAAGAAACCTCGAAAGAAACGAATACAAGATGATTCCTTTAGGGGTTGGCGCGGTCATTACCCCATGGAACTTCCCCCTAGCGATCTTAACCGGTATGACCACCTCGGCTGTTGTCTCTGGGAATACTATTTTACTTAAACCCGCAAGCACAACCCAAGTGATTGCACACAAACTGCTTGAAGCTTTAGAAGAAGCGGGCTTACCCAAAGGTGTGATTAACTTAGTGCCTGGTTCTGGTTCAACGGTTGGTGAATTTATGATCAATCATCCGAAAACACGTTTCATTAGTTTTACCGGTTCGAAAGAAGTGGGTGTTCATATCTATGAACAGGCCGCAAAAGTGCAAAAAGGTCAAACTTGGTTGAAACGTGTGGTAACCGAGATGGGCGGTAAAGATGCGATTGTTGTCGATGAAGGTTATGATGTTAAGCAAGCCGCAGAAATCCTAAAAGCCTCTGCTTTTGGCTTTAGTGGACAAAAGTGTTCTGCCGCATCCCGCGCCATTATTTTGGAGTCGATGTATGATGATGTTTTAGAGGCTCTAAAAGCAGAAGTTCAAACCATAAAACTAGGGAACCCAGAAGATGAAACCATCAATATGGGGCCTGTAAATGATGAGAACGCTTTTAACAAAATCAAAGAATATATTGGAATTGGCCATGATGAGGGTAGACTGCTCGTTGGTGGTAACGCGGATGATGCGAAAGGTTGGTTTATTGAACCAACAGTCTTTTACGATGTCGATCCGAAAGCCCGGATTATGCAAGAAGAAATCTTTGGACCCGTATTATCCATCACAAAAGTTAAAACCTTTGATCAAGCTTTGGCTGTGGCTAATGATAGCGAATATGGTTTAACCGGTGCGGTGCTTTCTAATAACCGCGAGCATTTGGAAAAAGCGAAAGCGGTCTTCCATGTGGGGAACCTTTATTTGAACCGTAAATGTACCGGTGCGATTGTTGGCTATCAACCGTTTGGCGGTTTTGATATGTCGGGTACGGATTCCAAAGCGGGCGGTCCAGAATACTTACAGCTCTTTATGCAAGGTAAAACAATTACTGAACAGTTTTAAACCAAGAAAAAGTGTTGTGCAAGCAACACTTTTTTTGTTATGATAGTCTTGATTGGAGATGGTAAAATGCAGCCTTCCTTGTGGCATCTATTTCTTTCGTTTCTAAAAATTGGCGCTTTTACCTTTGGTGGCGGCTATGCGATGATACCTGTTTTTGAACGGGAGTTTGTGCATCGGTATAAATATCTCAAAGAAGAAGAATTTCACGATGTCTTGGTGATGGTCCAATCATTGCCAGGGGTTATTGCGATTAACTTTTCGGTATTTATCGGTCTTAGATTAAGGGGAAAAAAAGGCGCGTTTGTAAGCGCCCTTGGCGTGGCCTTACCTTCGTTTGTGATTATTTTGACGATTGCGACGTTCTTTTTTAGATTTGTCGACCATCCCATTGTCGAAGCGGTGTTTAAAGGCGTGAGAATCAGTGTGGTTGCCTTAATATTTACAGCGGGATATAAAATGTTTAAAGCACACAGACATCTAAAGGGTTTATTTTTAGCCACTTTTACGTTTGCGCTTGTATATACGGCTGATATCCATCCTTTCTTTGTGATATTAATGATGGGATTATTCGGTTATATGATTGAATATACAAAAGAGGTGAATCATCATGACGTATCTTAATCTCTTTTGGACATTCTTAATGATTGGCGCGGTTAGTTTTGGCGGTGGTTATGCGATGCTGCCGTTGTTTGAACGCATGGTCGTTGAGACGCATGGTTGGCTTTCGCCTTCGCTTTTCATCGATATGATTGCTCTAGCGCAAGTGACGCCTGGCCCCATTGCGATTAACAGTGCGACATTTATCGGTTATCAAAGTGCCGGTGTTTTGGGCTCGGTTATCGCGACAATAAGTGTTGTGCTAATTCCCGTCATCCTAGTCGGATTTGTCAGTGCACGCAGTGAATCATTTAAAGAAAACAAACATGTACAAGCAGCTTTGACGGGATTACGCCCAGCATTGGTCGGTTTAATCTTTTCATCCGTTGTCTCGGTGGCTAGAAGTGCGTATGTGGATTTATTTAGCCCTTTACTCTTTGTGGGGCTTATGGCTTTGCTTTGGAAAGCCAAACTACATCCGATTTTGGTCATTGTTGTTGCCGGTGTTTTAGGCTTTATCATCTATTATTAAACTTGATTAATTGATTCAAACTCTATACAATATACGTACGACGAGAAACGAGGTGTAAGAGTGGTTGTTTTAAAAGGATTAAAACAGGTGTTTTTCGGGACCTATGCGCGTGGTTTTATCACGAGTTATCTTCTGTTTATGTTGGGCGGGGCTGCATTGTTAATGTTGCCATTCAGCATCCAATCGGGGATATCCCTCTCTTGGGTTGATGCGATTTTCACCTCCGCAAGCGCTTTGTCTACCACGGGGCTTTCCACCATTGTTGTCAAAGATACGTTTACACTCTTTGGACAGACCGTCTTGATACTCATCATCCAATTCGGTGGGATTGGTTTAATTATGATGGTGGCTTTGTTTTGGTTGATTGTTCGTAGTAAAATCGGGTTTAGACAGCGCAATATGATTATGACCGATCAAAATCAACTCTCAAGACAAGGCATTGTACGTTTTATCAGAGATGTTTTAATTGTGATATTTTCTGTTGAGGCCCTGGCCTTTGTCATTATGACGATTTATTTGACAAGTAGTGGCTATTTTGTGTTCAAAGAAGCGCTATTTCAGTCTTTTTTTACCACGATATCGCTATTTACCAACGCTGGATTTGATATTGCGCCCAACGCCGATAGTTTCCAGATGTATTCAGGGGATTATTTTATGCAAACCCTGGCTATGGTTCTTATGTTTATGGGGGCAGTTGGTTTTTGGGTACTAGCAGAACTTAAAGAGTTTATCATTGCTAAAATAAAAAAAGAGCGATTCAGTTTTTCTTGGTTCGTCAAAACCCTTGTAGTGATGCACCTAGTTATCTGGCTTTCAAGTGCGCTTTTGGTTATCTTGTTTGAAAGCAATAACTTTTTAGCCAATAAAGGGCCTTTCGAAATGCTTTATTATGCTCTGTTTATGAGTTTGACAACCAGAAATGCCGGTTTCTCAACCATGAATGTGACCGATTTTACAGGCTCAACACAGATCTTTTTTATTTTTCTAATGTTTGTAGGATCATCGCCAAACAGTGCTGGTGGTGGGATTAGAACCACAACATTTTTGGTGTTGTTGTTAACCCTGCGTTCCTTTGCTAAAGGACGCGATCGCGTGGTATTCAATCAACGATTGCTCAAAGAAGAGACCGTGATAAAATCCTTTCTTGCAACGTTTTTGGCTTTAGGTATCATCGCTATCAATGTGTTGTTCTTAACGATTATTGAACCCCATGAAATCCTCCATCTGATGTTTGAAGTGACCAGCGCATTTGGGACCACTGGATTGTCTTTAGGTATAACCGGCGCTTTGAGTAACTTTGGGCGCTTAATCTTGATTATTACTATGTTTATTGGTCGTGTCGGTGTCTTGGCCTTGTTATTGATGTTCAGATCAACCGGGACTACAGGTAGTGGCCTCACCTATCCAGAAGCCGATATGATTGTTGGTTAAAGACTTAAGGAATTCCTTAAGTCTTTTTTTCTGGCTATGCTATAATGATACCGAGGTGTTAAGATGAAAAAAATAACCATTATTGGGGGCGGTCTTGCGGGTGTTGAGGCTGCGTACCAATGTTTAAAAAGAGATATAGCTGTAGACTTGTATGAAATGCGTCCCAAAAAGATGACCCCAGCACATCAAACCGATGGTTTGGCTGAGTTGGTGTGTTCTAATTCGTTTCGTTCTAAGCTTTCATATAACGCTCCAGGCTTGTTAAAAGAAGAGATGGAAATGCTGGATAGTTTGGTTGTTAAAGCGGCTAAGGCAAGCGAAATCCCAGCTGGTGGGGCCTTAGCGGTGGACCGCGATATGTTTTCTGAATATATTGAAAAGACATTACAGGGTTTTGAAAATTTCACCTTGATTCGCCAAGAAGTGACAAAATTGCCCCAAGGTCCTGTGATTGTGGCTAGTGGCCCATTAACCTCAGAAGCTTTATTTAAGGCTATCTTAACCTTTTTAGATGATGAGGCGATGCACTTCTTTGATGCTGTTGCCCCCATTATCAGCAAAGACAGCATCGATATGAACATCTGTTATTATAAGAATCGCTATGACGATGAGATTAATCAAGGCGATTATATCAATTGTCCGATGAATGAAGAAAACTATCATCACTTCTATGAAACTTTAATCCATAGCGATACCGCCGAAATCAAAGCGTTTGAAGAAAACGTCTTTGAAGGCTGTATGCCGGTTGAAACGATGGCTAAACGTGGTAAAGATACGCTTAGGTATGGTCCGATGAAACCCGTGGGTCTAAGAAGAGATGAAAACCATAAACCTTATGCCGTGGTACAACTGCGCAAAGATGATGCGCGCGATCAACTCTACAATATCGTAGGGTTTCAAACCCATTTAACATTCCCAGCCCAAAAACAATTGCTTAAAACCATCCCTGGTTTAGAAAATGCTGACATCATGCGGTATGGTGTGATGCATAAGAACATCTTTTTAAAATCGCCAAAACATCTATATAAAACCTATCAGGCAAAAAAACGACCAGATCTCTTTTTTGCCGGTCAGATTACCGGCGTTGAAGGCTATATCGAAAGTGCTGGTAGCGGCCTTGTGGCTGGTATTAACATCGCAAGATACCTCAATGATCAACCATTACTAGCCTTTCCAACCACCACCATCTTAGGCGCTTCTTCAGATTACTTACAAAACGCCAATATTAACCAATTTCAACCGATGAATGCCAATTTTGGCTTGGTTGATCCTATTACAGGAAAACACCGTAAAAAAGAACGTAAGAAACTTTATGCCCAACGGGCATTAAAGACCCTAACATCTTTTTTGGAGGCCAACGATGAGCGATAAAGAGTTAATAACATTGTTTGAAGATCATTTAAAGGCCATCAAACGCTATAGTCTTGAGACCGCTAAAGCCTATATTCACGATTTAATGGATTTTCATCAATTCTTAGACCGCGAAGATTTGGGCGATTTTTTACAGGTTTCTAGCCGTATCTCGAAATTTTATGTGGCTGAATGCAGTTCGCGTTTCTCATCAAAAAGCGTCGCTAGGAAAATCTCGACCTTGCGGTCGTTTTACCACTTTCTAATTGAAGAGGAGTTAGTAGAAACCCATCCGTTTTTAGAGGTACGCTTACCTAAACACCAAAAACATCTACCGAAGTTCATCTATCCTGAAGATATTGAAAAACTCTTTGAAAGTATCGATATTCATGAAGATAAGGGTCAGCGCGATTTCACGATTTTAGAACTGTTATATGCTACAGGTATGCGCGTAGGGGAATTGGTACAAATCAAGTTAAAGGATATTGACTTTGATAAGCGTTTGATCAAAGTTCATGGTAAAGGGTCTAAAGAACGCTTTATCCCGATCGGAGAAAGACTGCGTGAAGTTTTAAAGGATTACTTGCTTTCAGCAAGACCCAATATCCTGAAGAAAAATGACCACAGCATGCTTTTAATCAATATGCAAGGCAAACCCCTAACCACACGCGGAGTCCGTTATATTTTAAACGATATCATTCATCGCGCGGGCACCCTTTATGATTTAACCCCCCATACGCTAAGGCATACCTTTGCATCCCATCTTCTCTCCTCGGGGGCTGATTTAAGAAGCGTACAAGAGATGCTTGGCCACAGTCATATCTCCAGTACTCAAATCTATACCGAAATATCCAAAGAAGACTTAAAAAAACGTTATCTAGATGCCCATCCACGAGCGGTGAAAAAAAATGAAAATTGATATTGTTACAGTAGGCAAAGTTAAAGAAGACTTTGTTTTAAGGGGGATTAAACACTATCAAAAACCTTTGAGCAAGTTTGCAACCCTCCATTTTAATGCCATTAAACCAGAATCTATATCAGACCAAGCCTCCAGCAAAGATAAAGACAAAGCCAAAGAAAAAGAAGGAAAAGCTCTTTTGAATAGAGCTAAACCTTCTTATAAAATAGCACTTTCTTATGAAGGACAAACCTTATCTAGTGAGAAATTTGCAAAACTACTCCAAGAGATTCAAACCTATCATGGTTCAAAAGTGACCTTTTTTATTGGCGGGTCACATGGCTTAAGTCCTGAGGTTAAAACCAAATCAGACAAGATCATATCTTTATCAAAGCTCACCTTTCCCCATCAATTAACAGTATTACTCTTAAGCGAACAAATATTTAGAGCGTTTAAAATTATCAACAACGAGCCGTATCATAAATAAGGGCAACTATGGTTATAAATGCCATAACAAAGGCTTTTTGAAGTGATAAAACAAATATTCATGTATAATAATTAATTTAAAAGTTTATTATTACAAATGTAAGTAATACTTTGTATGTGATTTAAATATGGAAGATTTTAAAAAGAAGAGAGATGGAATTAAAATGATTGAAATAAGAAAGGCTAATGCTGAGGATGCAGCTGCAAAAAGATATATACATTATCACTCATGGAACGAAACATATACTGGGTTAATAGATCAAAATTACTTGGATACTAGAACATTAGATAAGTGTGTAGCACTAGCAAGAAAATATCCGCAGAACACTTATGTTGCAGAAGTTGACGGTAAGATAGTTGGTTTTTCCTGTTATGTAGAGTCTAGAGATGAAAATCTTGAAGATACAGGAGAAATAATGGCAGTATACATACTAAAAGATTATTTTGGTTTGGGTATTGGTAAGAAACTTATGGAAGCGTGTTATAACGAATTAAAATGCTACTCTAAAATTGCTTTATGTGTGCTTAATACAAATGATAATGCCATAAGCTTTTATGAACACCTAGGTTTTAAAAAAGATGGTAAAGAAAAAAAATTAAACTGAATGAATCAACAAGCATATGTGAAGTGAGAATGCTATTAGAAAAGTAAGTTAGCGTATTATATACATAAGAATGATAAGAAATTCTTATTATTTGAGACATTACACTGTTATAAAGAACACTATTATAAGTAGGAGAAAAGAAGAATTTTATAAAGAAATAAGTACTGTTTTTTCAACGGTACTTATTTTCATATATATGAGTAATGATTACCCATATATCATTAATGTGAGTAAAAAGCTCAATAAATTACCCATATAGCCTTGACTTCAGTAATAATTACCGATATAATCTAATTATAAGAATGGAGTGATATTATGATTAATCTTGATAAATTACCACCAAAATTTGATTTCAATACAAAAGAAATATTATTGAAGACAATTGAAGCAAATAAAGCTTTAGCAGAATTGAAAGGCTATGCTGATGTAATTCCAAATAAAAACATATTATTAAATGCAATAACTATTAATGAGGCTAAAGATAGTTCGGAAATTGAAAATATAATTACAACACATGATGAACTTTATAAAGCGTTATCAACAAATAAATCAACCAAAGAAGCAAAAGAAGTTGTAAACTATAGAACTGCACTTTGGAGAGGTTATGAATTGGTTAAAAAAAATAACTTCATATCAACAAATATGATAATAGAAGTTCAAAAGATCATTGAACAGAATGATGCGGGTATAAGAAAAACTACCGGGACAGTATTGAAAAATGAAAGAACGCAAGAAGTGGTATATACTCCTCCAGAAAAACATTCGGATATTATTGATTTAATGTCAAATTTGGAGACATATATTAATTCAAATAGTATAGATTATGATCAACTGATTCAATTGGCTATCATACATTATCAATTTGAATCAATTCATCCATTCTATGATGGTAACGGCAGAACGGGTAGGATACTAAATATATTGTATTTAACATTAAAGAAATTATTGGATACACCTATACTATATTTAAGTTCATATATCAATAATAATAAAGCAGAATATTATGATGGTTTGCAACAAGTGAGAGATTCTAATAAATGGGAATCATGGGTTTTATACATTTTGGAAGGTATCAAAGTAACATCTCATAATACCTTAAAAATTATGAAGGAGATTAATATTCTAATTGAATCAATGATAGAAGAAGTGAAAACCAAACTACCTAAAATTTATTCAAAAGAATTAATTGATGTAATCTTCTATGAGTTTTATACTAAAATATCTTTTGTTGAAGAGGGCGTTGGAGTAACAAGAAAAACAGCTTCTTCTTATTTGGTTGAACTAGAAAATGCTGGATTTTTAACTTCAGAGAAGATAGGCAGGGAAAAGGTTTATTTAAATGAGAGATTATTTGATTTGATTAGAGAGGCGAAATTTTAGATAAAAGAAGTATAACTAGCTAAAAACCAAGTTGTAAAAATGATTAGTGATTCTTTTAAAGACATAGATATCTACGATATACCGGTCTTGTTTATTGCTATATATGAGTAGAGAAAGATAAGAAGTGAAAAACTTATATCAACTATAAATGTTACAACGAGCCTTATCATAAATAGGTACAATAATCTAAATTGATAACCTAACAATAACCTTTTGAGTTGTCCCGGGCTTGATGCTAGGAGTATGTTAAAAGATGGAATAATTATGTGAAGAAAAATAATTATGTTGTTGATGTTTTATTTGAAGAAATTTCATCGACGATACGAGATTTATTGGAGAATTTATAACATTTTTCAATTCTAAATGTTACAAGGAGCCGTATCATAAATAGGTGAAATATTCGTTATAAATAGCATAACAAAGGTAATATAGCGCACTCGATTTGAGTAGTGACTTTAATGCTTATTATCAAAAAAATAGAAATACAAACTAAAATGGGCGTCATTTCAATTAGGGGTTCGAAACCCCTACGGGTCACCAAGTTTATCTGTGTTAGATCTGCGAAAGCCGCAGGTCATTTTTTTATTTGGTGGAGCCCTTTATAATAATTTTTATGATAACTTATTCCACAAAAATGCGGACAAAAACGGCGTTCATTTCACCGAATCTGTCCACTAAATTTCGATTTTGATACATAAGACACTTTCGCAAATCCACTCAGGGTTTGCGTTTTTTATGGTTTGGTAAGCTAAAACTGGAAATCTTAAAAGTGATAACGTTATTAGTTTGACTACTTTGTAAGTTCATCATTGTTGAACTTAACATCTTCTTTATCCAATAACTTCCGCTCACCTATTTGGATTAACAACGCACCTAAAGGTGCAGTGACTAATATAGATAAAACAGAAATCGCTAAAATGACCTCACCACCTGGAAGACCTAAGACCATCGGTAAAGACCCCATGGCAGCCTGCACTGTTGCTTTAGGAATAAAAGCAATAAATAAAAACCATTTCTCACGTATTACAAAATCTGTTCTTAATGTCGCAATAAAAACCCCAACACCACGCGCTAATAAACCAACACATATAATGAATAATCCCACAATACCTACCGATAAAGCGATATTAATATCTACTGCAGCCCCGACTAAGACAAATAAGAATAGCTCTGCTAAAACCCATACCTTATCAAACTTAATCGTCAAACGCTCCGCTACTTCTTTACGGCGTTCAACAATCACAAGTCCTAATGTCATAACCCCTAACAACGATGCTATAAAAATATAATCCTCAATCAACTCAGTAAAACTTACCATCATGATTCCCACAGAAATCAAAATTAACACTTTCTTACTGTCCCGAATACGAAACTTCTTAAATAACCCGACTAAGAATAAGCCGACTATTATCCCAAATAACACACCTAGAAAAATAGCTATAGGTAACATGAACACATCAAAATAAGCTAAACTTGTCTGCGTTAAAGCCGCGCTTAAAAACATTGAGAACACAGTAATCGCAATGACATCATCAATACTCGCAGAGGCTAACACTAATACCGGTACATTTCGTTTCATACCGACTTTTTCACGAATTAAACGAAGCATGGAGGGTACAATCACTGCTGGAGATACAGCCGCAACAACAAACCCTAACATTCCCGCTTGAACAAAAGTAAATTCCAGTAATATCACTGCGAGCACAATTATCGTTAAACCTTCTAATACCACAGGGATGACACTCATTGTACCAGCAACTTTACCAACATTGCGAATGGCACGAAGATTTAACCCTAAACCCGCTCTAAGCAAAATAATGATTAACGCAATCTTTCGTAAATCTCCTGAAATCATTAACAACTCATCACTTAATAGATTTAATCCTTGCGGTCCTATAACGATTCCAACCACTAACATTCCTATAAGACCGGGTAATCTAAACGTCTTAAATAAGATATTTCCCAGCATTCCAAACAAAATCAAATAACCGATACTTACCATCATTCGAATCGCCTCCCAATCAAAAACTCCTGTCCACGCAAAAACACGCAAACAGGAGTCATCAGCACATGCGGTTATCGGTGAACTCCATCACCATCTTTTTTATTGTATCATGTCAATGATAGACAAACAATCTTTTCTTACTTTTAAGGTTGAAAAGCCCCAAATTACGATCCAAAACGGCTGTAAGGACTTCTCCAACAAGACACTTTACTTTATTGATCCTGCTATTGCCGCTAGGATGTTGGGTGCCTATCCAGAAGATTTACTGAATGATTTAAATACCTTTGGATTACTGTTTGAGTCTTTAGTGATTAGAGACTTGAGAATCTATTCACAGTTGCACAATGGTAAAGTATATCACTACCGAGATAAAACAAACTTAGAAGTAGATGCAATTATTCATTTGGATAACGGAAAATGGGGCGCCATAGAAGTTAAACTAAGCTCAAGTCAGATTGATACAGCAGCCAAAAACCTAATAAAATTTAAAGAGAAAGTAGATTTGAAACAAGGACCATCTTTTTTGGCAATTATCACAACATCAAAATATGCCTATAAAAGAGAAGATGGAGTATTGGTAATACCAATTGGATGTTTGAAGCCTTAATAAGGGAGTGTGATATACAGATAGGTGAAGAAGGAGAAAAATTACCAATCATAAAACAAAAGACCACTTTTTAATAATGAACGTAAACGTACATGAAATTCATAGTTTAGTTAAAGCAATTAAAGAGGGGTTTTTGAAGTATTTTGAGATACTAGAAAGAAAAATTCATAAAATCGATGAGTTAGAGAAACATTTTGGTTAATCAATTGAAAAGGGAACCAATGTTTTGAGATATTGGAAAAAATCTTTAAATTTAAAAAAAGGTGCTTAGTTATACGGCGTTAAATAAGGATATTGAAATATTTGGCGAGGTAGTAGAGGCTAAATCAATATCACCTATTTAGGGTCTGTTGATAAATAAAAGTGTTGCAGTTCCCATATTTATTATGAGATAATGACATTGTAGGGAAAAAACTATTAAAAACACAACAGGAGAACCCTGTTGTGTTTTGCATTTTATAGGGATTGTAAAACTGAAAATGATTGGAGGGTATACTATGGTTTTAAAGAAATTTTTTCTATTTATGCTTATTGTTGGGAGTTCGTTTTTAATCTATGCATGTAGTCGCAGTGATGAAACATTAGAACGTGAAGTTGTCAACATCTCTATAAACCAAACGGATATTGAAGGTGAGTTTATTTTAACTGAGTTTGACTTATCAAACATACGATTATTAGTTTCATATAATGATAATACTTCAGAGCTGATAAACTTGACTGAATCGATGATTAGTCATGAAGATTATGAAAAGTTAAGTCAGGTTGGGATTCATACGATAACCGTATCGTATGAAGAATATACCACAACGTTTACGGTAAATCTAAAAGAAGTACTAAGCAACTTGACAACCACGTTAATGACTATTTATGAAATGGGTGTTTTAGAAGGTGACATAGAAGAAAGTTACGAAGAATGGTTAGAGAGTGTTCGTGGACCAAAAGGCGATACTGGTGAAGCTGGAAGAGAAGTACTATTCCAAGTCGATAGTGGCTATATCCAGTGGCAATACCACGGTGAAAGCGAATGGTTTAATCTTATTGATCTAGCTTCTTTAATCGGGCCTA
>PWMS01000093.1 GCA_003558105.1 Mollicutes bacterium
ACCAACCCTGACATTATCGTATATGTGCCCGATGATGCTTATGAGTTTTATTACTTTGAATTGTTTGGGCATGAGACATTCCAGTTTATCCGCTTATCCGATTAACCTTAAAAAAAGATGCCCGCAGGCATCTTTTTTTGACTTATTCAACATACAATTCGATATCATCAAAGGCGTGGTTTGTCTTAGAAACTTCTAATAAGATATGCCAACAGGCCATATCGGTGGTGCCAATCTCAGGGACATCGCGATAAAGTTCAACCATCAAGGTCCCGTTTTTCATGAATAAATCTTTCACACCGTGGTGAATCGAACCACTCGGTTCTTCTAAAACGATGATTAAAAGCGCACTATCTTCAAAGCGGCGTTCATCAAGTGTATCGATATAAGCTTTAAAACTCGATAGATCATAGCTATCTTTGTGTTCTTGATAGTATGTTTCAAGTTCTTCGATAGAACCAATTGCCTTAATCTCTTGTCTACCTTCATAAGCACCGGTAGGTTCGCTGCGAAAGGTTTCTATAACATAATCTTCTTGATAGGTTAGATAATTTAGAGTCTTACCTTCATCGCCGGGTGACTCGCAAGCAAAGAGGACAAACAACAATACAAAACTTAAGAGTATTTTCATCATCATCACCATCCTTCCTAGTTACAAATTATCATTAAAGCGTGAAAAGGTTAACACATAGATGATGAAGTGCAAAATTATCATGCTACCTAGCATAAAGTCTTGTAATTTATCTATATGCATTGCATGTTATAAGTGGCTGTGGTATGGTAGTAAGCGAAACAAAATTTTGTTAGGAGTCATATTATGAATAAAAAATTATTATTGGTATTACCGCTTGTGATGCTTATGCTATTAATCACCGCTTGTGGTGGAAGAGACACCGTTGTAGCCACTGTCAACGGTGAAGAAATATTAGAAAGCGAACTAGATGCATCGGTTGATCAGATGGTATCGTCTTACGAACAATATGGTCTGGATATGGAAAGCGAACAAGGTCAAATGATGCTTGTTCAAATCAAGACACAAGCCTTAGAAAACCTTATTCAACAAGAGGTGTTAATGCAAGCGGCTGAAGAGGCAGGATACACCGTCTCTGATGAAGAACTAGATACGGAAATTGGCGGGATTAAAGCCCAATTTACAACAGAGGAAGAATTTGAAGAAGCTTTAGAAGCTAACGGGTTTACCCCAGAATCATACCGCAAACGTTTAAAAGCTGAACTTATGATCAGCGAGTTCTTCCAAGCACAAATCGAAACCAAAGAGGTTAGCGAAGAAGAGATTGAAGCATACTATAACGATTATGTTGAACAGTTAGAAGAACATAACGAAGATGCTGAGGAAGAAGAAATTCGTGAAATTCGTGAATTTGATGACATCAAAGACGACATTGAAGAACACCTCATTCAAGAAGATCGACAAGCACAAATTGGCGAACTCATCGAGACATTGATGGCAAAAGCCGATATTGAGCATTTAATCGATTTTGAAGAAGACAATGAATAAAAAATAAACGCCAAATGGCGTTTATTTTTTTGTTTGAACCTTGATGAAACGATCATATTTACGGTGCTCTTTTTCCATATCCCCGCAAATCAGCGTTGCTTTTTGATTGGCATCCTTAGGGTCGATATGGACCACTTGTATATCGGTTGTGCTTTTGGGCGATGTCAAAAGATTGCCGTGCGTATCGGTGATAAAAGAACCCCCGCTAAACGCAGCATCTTCGCCTTCAATCATCTCAGAGCCAATACGGTTGGACAAGACGGTAAAGACACTGTTTTCCAAGCTCCTTACCCGGATAACCTCAGGCGTCCAAGGCCCACCGAAATTAGAGGGATACACGATAATTTCTGCGCCTTTTAAAGAAAGCAATCGCGCGTGTTCAAAAAACCAACTGTCAAAACAAATCCCAAGCCCAAATTTGACACCTTGAATGTCCACAACTTCCAACGTGTCACCGGCATCAAAAATGGTTTCATTATCGGTTAGATGGCGTTTTCTATATTTTTTCTTTAAACCACTTGCATCCACCACATAAAGGGTATTGTACAGTTTCTCATGATCGCGCTCAGCACTGCCAGCGATCAGTGTCACACTAAAACGTTGTGCCATGTTTTGTAACCGTTCTAAGATATAGGTTTCATAAGGTTTAATGAAATCCCTTAACGCTTTTTTACTTTCAAAATAATAGCCGCTAAAGGCCAGTTCAGGTAGCACCATAACATCGGCATCAAAGCCATCTAAAAGCTTTTCAATGGTCTGTATGTTTTTTTCTACATCACGGTATTGCACATCGTATTGTAAATAGCCAATCTTCATCGTCTAAAACCCCTTTTTTTGTGATTGCCAAGGTGGCGGCACTTGCCTTTTATATTCATCGACACTAGGCCCATTTAATTGATTTAAGCGCCACAAGCCATAGACATAAGTCAATATTAACACAAGCAAGGTGACAGGAAAACCCAAAATTATATTAAAAAGCGCATAACGCATCAAATCCCCATCAAGAAAAAGCCCTAATAAAATGAAGAAACGAAGCAACAATAAAACCAACCAGCCGATGGTAACTTCTTGGTAAGCGGGTAAAATATCGTGGCGTTTATACCAATTCAAAGGAAAGGCGCGCGTCAGATGCGAAAGCCAAAGCGCGAGCGGACGGCGAAGCAATATCGAGCCAAACATGATCACAATCAAAAACGCACTAGTTATGATACTCGGCAGATAGTAGTTAGTTGCATTGCCTGAGATAAACGCAAACAAAAAGGCGATCAAAACCCCAAGCAAGCCAAAAAAGGCATAACTGACCGTGGTTTTACTTATCAGCCGCCACATAAAAACGAAGCCCCCAGAAACCAAAGATACCCACAAAGCGATGGTCAAACTAAAAAAACTGTAAAACAGCACAAACAAGATGGGGGGTAAAATGGTATCAAGGGTTTTGCCTTTTAATACCATTTTTAATTCATCGATAATATCCTTAAACATAAAGCACCTCTATTGTTGGTGTTTGCCTAAAAGTACCGCGGCGACATCTTCTTCTTGAAAGCTTAGCTTTAAAAGGTATATACTCGCGGTTAAAAAGCCAAACACCATCATGAAGATACCCCAAATCAAAGCGTTTAAGTGGGACTTCTCACGATAAAATATCCAAAGGGTAAAAAGAAAAAAGCCCACATATAAATCCACAATGGAGACCACACCCCAAGGATTTTGAAGAATCGCCCCGCCATCGGTAAAAAATGAACTGGTCAAAAACGCATAAATTAGCACCATACTCATACTCAATGTTCCGATTAAAGAAAACACACGCAATCGCTTCATAGCGACACCACCTTTTTATCTATTTTAGCATAAAACATAAAATTTCTAGGCTTAACACACCAAAAACGTTTAAAAAAAGGGATGCACAATGACGCGCGTCTTTTAAAACAGTCTAGTTGTGTTATAATATAGATAATTATAAAAAGAAGGGATGTTTTATAACCATGTTTGAACAAAGACCAATGCGCGTTGGGGATTGGTTTTTATATCATCTTTTAATGGTGATTCCCCTCGTTAATATTATCATGTATTTTGTCTTGCTACTCTCGACACAAACCAATCGTTCTTTAAAGAGTTTAATGATTTTTCAACTCATTATTATTTTGATTTTTGTTGGTTTAATCATTAGTGGGATTGCGGGGGTGCGCAGCTTACTGCCACCAATGTAGATGTAGCACCATC
>PWMS01000010.1 GCA_003558105.1 Mollicutes bacterium
GGGGCACATGTTTATAAGCCGCCGCATGAAAAATAAGAGTGGGTCGGTAGCTTTCAAAGATTTCAAGGACGCGGGTTTCATCATAAACACTGCCGATTAAAACCTCTAGATCGAAGGTAATTGATTGCTTGCGCAGTTTGGCTTCGAGTTCGGTTTGAATCTCATAAGTACTGTTTTCATAAATATCAAAGATAATCAGTTGTTTGGGTTGATAACTCGCGACTTGCCGGGCAAGTTCGCTACCGATTGAACCCCCACCGCCGGTAATGAGGACGACTTCGCCTTTGATAAAGTTCTCAATCCCATCGGTATCCAAACAAACCTCATCGCGGTCAAGTAAGTCTTCGACTTGCACGTCGATGACTTGATGGGGTTTATTGATATCCATCTCGTGCATGAGTGGTAGTCTTTTGATTTTAATGTTGTTATCGGCGATGATTTCTATCAATATTTTTAACCGTTTATGGGAGATATTCGCAATCGCGATAATGACTTCTTCGATATTATATGAAGCGATAAATGTTTCAATTTTTTCGATGGGGCCAATGATTTTAACGCCGAGAAGGGTTCTTCCGATTTTTAGATGATCATCATCCACAAAAGCCACAGGGTTATTGTTTAAGGCTTTATTTTTATAGATTTCTTTTAAAACCATCTCGCCACCATCGCCCGCACCGATGATTAAGGTACGCTTACCTGCGTGTTGGGATGAGGTGAGCTGATTTTTAAAGAAAAATAAAAGTTTGCGGGTAACCCTAGGTATGGCAATCATGGTAATTTCTAAGGGCGTGATAAAGATAATCGCCAGTGGGTGAATGAAAGGGGCATTAAAATAATAAAATATCCCTAGTACAACCACGTTGGTGGTGGTTACCACCAAAATGATTTTCATGATATCTTCAAAGCCCACATGAGCGGACATCATCCGGTAAAAACCAAAGATCCAATAAACGACTAATTTGAAAAGCAAGATTGGTACCAAAGCCAAAAACGCATCCGATATCGAAACGCTGATACCGATGATGCGGAAAATAGCAACCGTGAATGTATAGGTGGTCACGACTAAAAAGCTATCGATGACCAAAAGCTGGATTTTTCTAATCATCCTTCGCACCTTCATATACATAATTCCCCTTTTTGTTGTTTATCCCTCAATATCCTTCATACTATTCTTGGTTATAGTAGTAGTAATTACTGTAGCGATGATCTTTTTTCTTGACTCTGGTTAAAATACTACCGATGATGTTGGCGCCGTTTTCTTGTAAGCTTTTTAAAGCCCCTTGGGCGGCATCGGCATTGGTTCTTCTTGAAGCAAAGACCATAATCGCCCCATCGGTAAGCTTGGCGATAATCGAAGCATCGGTCACCGCGCTCATCGGCGGGGTGTCAATAATGATACGATCATAACTGTGACTTAGTTCTTTAAGTAGGTTTTTAAGCTTTTTACTCATTAAAAATTCGCTTGGAAAAGGCAATTTCTTTCCCGCGGGTAAGACGTGCAAGTAATCCTCAACCTTGTGGATGGCGCGTTCGACCTCTATACCTTCGGTGATGATGTCGGTTAAACCATCTTTATTGACGATATTAAAGGCTCTGTGGATTTTGGGTTTGCGTAAATCCATATCGATGATGAGGGTTTTGGTTTCACTTTGTGCATACACCGCCCCTAAGTTTAAAACCGTGATGGTTTTGGCTTCGCCTGGGAAGACTGAGGTGATACAAAAATTTCTAATCGTTTCATTAAAGGAAGAAAATTCAATATTGGTTCTGAGTTTACGGTATTGTTCGCTAATAACACCGAGCGGTTCTCTTTTTGAGATAATAGCATAATCATCGGTTATATTTTGATTGTTTTTAAACATTAAGCTTCCTCCACTTCATCGTCGAGATGGTATTCAGGGATAACCCCTAAAACTCTGAGTTTGAGTTTGTTTTCAATATCTTTGCTGGTTTTAATGGATTTATCCAAAAATTCAAGTCCAAAAACACCAAAAACACCAATCATACCCCCAAGAATAATCCCAATACTCATGTAAAGTAAACGGTTGGGACCACTTGGGTTTAAAGGGGCTTCTGCGGTATCCAATATTTCAATGCCGTGTAAAATGGTAGAATCACTCGCCATATCTTGAATGATCGATACAAGCCCGTTGGCCATGGCGGCAGCTTCATCTGGGTCGGTACTGGTCACACTAAACTTTAAAACGATCGAACTGCCCCGCCCGCGGGTGACCTCCATCATATTGCGAACTGTGTTATTGGTATACGATAAGTTCAAATCTGATTTCAGTTCATCAATGACACGGTTACTCTCTGCGACTTCGGTGTAGGTATCTAAAAGCTCTTGTGCTAAGCGGATATCACCTTGGTCGACTTGACCTTCTAGTACAACATCAACCAATACGGTTGATTGGGTCGTGTAGGTATCCTCTAAGATTACCACTGAATAAAATGTGGTTAAGCCAAATACAACAATCACAGACGCCAATATCAAATACCAGCGATTCAATAATAATCGAATTAATTCCAGTAAATCAATCTCTTGTTCGTAATGTTCATTTTCCATATGCAAAGCCCTCTCTCCTGTTTTTGAATTACTATATTTAGTGTACCATAAATCCCATTTTATGTTATCTAGAATTTTGTTTCTTTAATGGTGGTTTAAACGCTTTAAATAAAATCAGTGTCATCAAGCCCGCACCAAGCAAAGCCCCAAAGGCATCGGTGAAGATATCATCCATACTCATGACTCTACCAGGAATGGTCGATTGATAAAGTTCATCAAATACCGCGATGACAAGTGCGAACAAACTACTATCTAGCCATACCCGAAACCAATCGCTAAAGACGTTTTTAAGCGCAGCCGCTACCCACATTCCCAAAAAGAAATAAAGAATAAAGTGCGCAAAGATGCGCAGATTTCGATGCAAAGTATCGGCATTGATTGAACCCGCTAAATCTTGTGAAAAGACCGCTATCACCCTTAAGATATCATGGGTAAAGCTGCGCGATAAAGGCCCTGAGATATCGGCACTTTGCGAAGAGAAGCTAAAGATTAACACAAGCCAACTTAGAATGAGTCCAAAAGGCGCAAGCTTATGAATCATTTTATGCCTAAGACCTTTTTAGGATTAGCATCAAACAGTTTATCGGCGGTGGCTTGGTCTTTTTTCTTCTTTACAAATTGATAAGCCTTCACAAAATCCATTGCATCGTCGTGATTGTGGATATCGCTAGCGACGATATCGATAAGGTCTTCTTTTAATAATTTAAGCGCTCTTTTTTGCGAGGGTTTACTGCCTTTATTGAGTAGATGTTTGGCGTTGACTTGGATGATACCACCCATTTTTTTAATCGCGTGGATATCCTCTATGGATACATAGCGATAGCGTTCGATGTGCGCGATGATGAGACCAAGGTTTTTTAATCTTAATTCATAAACAATCTCTTCAATATCAAAAACCCCGTTGCCAAAATCCACGAGCACAAACGATGTGTTATTCATGGTGTGACTAAGGGGTAGAATTTCTAAAAAGTTCCCGTTATAATCAATCTCGGAACCTAGGTATATATTCAGTTTAATATCATGTTTTTGAACTGATTCTAATAACGTTTGATATCGATCTGAGATTTGGGATCAAAAATTATCACCTCCTTGCCGGCGAGATTCAGTTTTTTATCACTCATTACATGTGCAATGGTAGAATCAATA
>PWMS01000110.1 GCA_003558105.1 Mollicutes bacterium
AAACCGAGAGCTATGAACCTGATGCACCTTACGGTCAGGATGGGCGTTGGCGCTGGTTGATGGCAGATCTGGACCATGGATTTGGGGCCACCAGACCAGTAACTTTTAACAATCTGGAATATGCAACCGTTGCAGGAAGCACGCAATGGGCTAACTATGACTGGGCAACCTTGCTCATACGAAACCTACTGGAAAATGAAGAATTCAGAACATCTTTTATTATTCGCTTTGCCGACATTATTAATACTACTTTTTTGCCGGAACGAATGGTTGAATTAATTGACTATTATGCTGAACGCATTGCACCAGAAGTTCCAAGGCATATTGCCCGTTGGAAAAGACTGAATTCATTCCAGATATGGCAAAATAATCTTCAGTTATTAAGAAATTATGCTAACCAACGGCCCGATATTCAACGACAGCATATAATAAACAAATTTGGACTGACAGGTTCTTATTTACCTGAGCTAAATGTTTCAAACCAGGAACATGGATTTGTAAGGGTAAATACTATTGATATCAATAATGAAACACCTGGTGTTTCCCAGCAATCATATCCATGGTCAGGTGCGTATTTTAAAGGCATGCCTCTCAATGTTGAAGCTATTCCTGCTTCCGGTTATTTATTTAGCCACTGGGAAGGCGATTGGCAAGGAATTGAACCGGTTATCAACCTTTATCCCGATACAGATATTCAGCTTACTGCTTATTTCAGCCCCAGTAACGAAAATATTCAACCTGAGCTTTTGTATTTTTGGGTTATGACCACCGATATTCCCAACAATACACCTCTTAAAACTTTGCCCGCTACTTTTGCATTTCAGGAACCTATTGCTGAAATCATTTACGAATCTTGCCTTGAGGGTTACCCCTTTTATGAAGACCATCCCAACTGGAGAAAGGCATCCATGGAAAGAAGAAATGCGCCAACAGACCGAAACTATATCCCTGAAGGAAATTCCAACCTTCAGTACGGACAGTTTGCAATGCGTGGATTGCAGGTAAAGCAACCTTTTGGCAATAATAACCGTGAGAATTCTTTGATTGTGAAAATGAATACCTCCGGATACAAGAATATTGAGATTTCTTTTGCGGCAAAGGACGAAGGCGCTGTCCAGGGATTGATCTTTGATTACATGGAAAATGAATCTGGTGAGTGGTATGATTATGGACTGCAAATAAATAGTTTTAGTCTTACGGAAAATTACCAGGTGGTAAAGCTTGATCTGTCTGAAGTTGACAAAGCTTCTGACAACCCGGAATTTTTCCTGAGGATCAGGTTTATTGTGCAGGAGCCGGAACTGGACAATGGTGATCGTGTAACATTCAACAACATCGCTGTGACAGGAGTTCCTTCAGATGTATCAGAAAATCCTGTTCTTGCTATATCAATCCTTGGTAATGGTATTGTGGAAGTGGATGAAGTACCATATTCGGAACCCATAATTGTGGAAGAAAGTACCATATTGAACCTGAAAGCTTTTTCAAACGAAGGCTGGGAGTTTGAAGGATGGAGTGGTGATTTGGAATCAGATAATAAAGAAGAAATTATTAAAATGGACGGTGATAAAAACATCACAGCCTTATTTAATTTTACTACCAATGCAGATGAATTTGCAGAAGAAGAACCTAAAGTTTATCCCAACCCTTTTAATAAAAAGCTCTGGTTGGAGAATGTATCTTCGGTTCGTTGGATCACTCTTACTAATCTTATGGGCCAGGAATTGTTTTTTAAGAAAAACCGTGGCAAGAATTTACTCAAATTGCCTTTGCATAAGTTAGAAAGCGGGAAATATATTTTGCAGCTTACGGATTATAATGGAGATAAACAGAGTTTAAAACTGTTAAAGAACTAAATAACAAACCTATATTCAGCAAAAAACCTGCAATAACACCTGTAGAGTAAACCGAATGTTAATCCAAAAATTGTCAAATGTTTTCAGAATTCAATTTTAGCAAACTTGCACCTCATTTTTAGTAATTTTGTCTAATAGAAACATTTTCAAATTAATTATACCGTGAAATTCAAACCAGGAGACAGAGTAAGTTTTTTGAATGAAAAAGGTGGCGGAGTTGTTACCAAAGTAATTGATGAAAACCTTGTACACGTTACCATCGAAGATGGCTTTGAGATACCCGTTATAGCAACCAATCTCATAAAAACCGGCACTGCCGAAATGAGTGAAAATATTCAGAAAGCTTACCAGCGAATCCAGGCGCAACAACAGGAACCTGAGGAGGAAGATGAGGATGTTCTGCCGTTGTACATATCCCACAACGATCCTGAACAGCGACCAGATGGAGTTTACCTGGGCATAGTGCCTGAGATCCAGGAGAATCCTTTGACCGGATCACTGGAATTGTATCTTATAAACCATACAGTTTTCGAGGTGCTTTTCAGCTTGTTTCAGAATCACTCAGGCAACTGGCATGGCACAGAATATGGATTTATTCCTCGTGAATCGAGAATGTTTCTTGGCACTATCGGGAGATCTGAAATTGAAAAATGGGCCAATTCATTGCTGCAGACTGTATTCTTTGCCGAAGGTAAAACTGACCCTTTCCCACCTTTTGCAGGTTTGCTGAATTTCAAGCCTGTAAAGATTTATAAGGAAGAAAGTTTTCGGTATGAGACACTTCTAAGGACTAAAGCCTTTTTCGTTGAAGCCTGTAAATTAGATGAACTGAAAAAGAAAACCATTTTTGAGGAAAAGATCAGCACAGAAAATATGGTGAATTTGCAGGAAAAGATGAATATCAACCAAAGATCAGAATCTTCTCCGGCTGCAAAACCATCTTTTCTTGACAAACATAAAATTGATGACAAGATTGCAGAAGTAGACCTGCATATTGGTGAGCTGGTGGATAATTTTACCAATCTTGAAAAGAATGATTTGCTGAATATTCAACTTGATTATTTTAATAAATGTATGCATCAGGCACATGTTGAGAAGCTTAATAAGATCATTTTTATTCATGGTGTTGGAAACGGGAAGTTAAAGACCGAAATCGTAAAACTTCTTCAAAAAACAGAAGGAATAGAGTTTTACGACGCTCTTTACGCTCGTTATGGCATGGGGGCTACAGAGGTACATCTTTATCGCAACAAATAATAAAAAAGACAGGCTTTCCTGCCGCTATGCCTTTTCGGGCAGAGAGGAAAGTCCGGGCAACAAAGGGCAGCATACTTCCTAACGGGAAGCTGTTTTCCGGTCTCTGACCGGAGAGCAAGAGAAAGTGCCACAGAAAATTACCGCCCCGCCATGTGCGGGGTAAGGGTGAAAACGTGAGGTAAGAGCTCACGGCAGGTGGTGGTGACATCATCTGCGGGTAAACCTTATGCGTTGAAAGACCAAATATACCGGGGATTGAGGGTTGCCCGCCCGATCCCGGAGGGTAGGTCGTTAGAGGGTAGGTGCAAATCTGCTCCCAGATAAATGGCAGGATTTTCAGACCCTTTTGGGGGTTTGGAAAACAGAACCCGGCTTATAAGTCTGTCTTTTTTTTATTGCTTTTCCAATATTATTAAGCAACAAGCGTTTTCCTGTAAATTTAAGTGATGCAGTTGTTTCTCAAAATCAGCTTAAAACTGTTGAAAAATAGCTGCTAATGTTGAAAAGCATACAACATTGCGTCTGCATTTTATTTGTAATTTCGTGCAAAATTTCATTTCATATGATAAAAAAGTTCATTCCTTCAATTGTAC
>PWMS01000007.1 GCA_003558105.1 Mollicutes bacterium
GAAATTTTTAAGCTGCCGGTTTCGAAGGGGTTCGCCGGGTCGCTGCTCCACTCAAACCAGCCTCCATCATATACCGACACCCGCGGCCAGCCCATAAGCCAGGCATTGAACCAGGCCTCACTGCCACGCCAGCCGGTACCGCAATAGAATGCAAGATGCTTTTCTGGTGTAAGTCCGGCTTCTCTCCATATCTTCTCAATCTCCCCGGACTCCCGTGTGGTATAATCCAGGTTGCGGTAGTTTTCCATGTGGTAGGCATCACTGCCTGCATCGACAAAAACTGCCCCGGGTATCCTGCCTCTGGCTTCAATGTAGTTGTACCCGCTTACCTCACCCAGGTACTCAGGAAGGCTCCTGACACAAACCAGCTCTGCATCAGCAGAACGGATCATCTGTTTAGCATATTCAGTATCAACCGCAAGATGTGGGTTTGCAGGAATATCATTGCCAAATTCACCCACAGGGCTTTTGGGAACATCATCTGTAGCTGTCTTAAAACCTGCTCTTTCCCAGGCATGAAAACCACCGTTCAATACCCGCACATCCCTTACACCGGCATACATCATGATAAAGGCACATCTTATCGCCCCTATATCTCCTGCGGCACTGCCGGGAAATTCATCATCCATGCCAGGATCCATATACTTGCCATAGAGTATCACTGTTGTATCTGATGTTATGCCATGATTTTCCAGGGCAGCACGAAGCTCGCCCGGGCTCCTGCGGTTCCATGTCGTGGTAGATTCAAGGGCGTTTGTGTCTATGTCTACAGCACCGGGTATATGACCTGAAAGGTATGCATCCCGGTTCCTGTAGTGTGCGTGGCATATTACAGTCTTTTCCCCGCCTTCACAATCCTGTGCTTTTCTCTCAAGTGCATCCTTTACCCATTGTGGGTGCACCAGTTGCTGATAGCGGGGCAGACTAACCAAAGGCAAGCTTTCATCCTCTGTCCACTTGCATATAAAATCATTATACAGTGATATATTTTCATACCCTGCATCCCTGAACCTGAGGGCAACCTTGACGGCCTGACCGGGGGTATAGCCGTATAGTATAATATGTTGGGCGGGAAGTATCTGCTTGTTTCTTACAATCTCTATCCAGTCTATATATTCAGCCCACATAAAGGAGATCGACCTCGCACCCGGAATATGCCCACCTCGTTTTTCATTATTAAGCCTCCATCCGTTGTAGGCATCCACAGGCCGCACGTCAACAAGGCACACATCCTCTTTTTTGACAGCCTCCCGCAGCTGCCTGGTAGTGATAGTTGCAAAGTCCATAAGTTTAATCAACTAATTAGAATTATTCTCAACCTTAATTCAGACTTTTTCAGTAACGGTACCCCCCTGCCCCGCCTTCTTCCAGCTCAACATCCAGGGAAAGAACGATACGGTTTACAAAGTTAAAATAGGCAATAACCAATGTGGCGTCGAGGATTGCAGGGTCACTTAACCCGGCTTCCCTTAATGTCAGGGTAAAGT
Source organism: Mollicutes bacterium (assembly GCA_003558105.1). Taxonomy (GTDB): domain Bacteria; phylum Bacillota_I; class Bacilli_A; order Izemoplasmatales; family Izemoplasmataceae; genus B1SED10-225. Next base: position 1,488 of record PWMS01000007.1, read on the forward strand.
CCTGGTCTTCATGGGCAGAAGGCTCAAGGGTCAGGTGGCGGGAATACAGGCAAAGGGCCTGCTCCTTTTCAGTAAGGAAGGTGTCCCATTTTTTATTCACCAGCATGGCGATCTTCTCCTCATTCCTCCAGTAGTGGTTCAGCGCCTGAGAATGATGGTTCCTGCAGTAGCTGCATCCATTTGCAACGGATACCACCACTGCCATCATCTCCCTTTCTGCCCTGCTGAGTTCGGAGCGGCTGAACATTATCTCCATGTAAAGGTCCATATGGTGCACAATACTCTCCGGCCTCAGGCTCTGGATGGTATGCACCGAGGCAAGCTTTCCCCGCCTGGAACGAAGGTCGTCGTATATCTCGCGCAGTCTTCCCTGGGAATTTTCGTAGTCGATTGTCTTTATCCGGGGCATTTGTATAAGATTAAATGGTTTATAGGCGAAAGGTATAAAAAAAAAGCCGCCATGCCATACAGTAACATGACGGCCGTTAATATTCATACTAATAACCAGGACAAATTACCTAACGTTCTATTTCAAAAGAGATCTTGGCATTTACGGCATATGATACAATCTCATTGTTTTCCACATTTGCATTCATATGCTTGATGTAGATAGATTTGATGTTCTTTAATGTCTTTGCGGCTTCCGCCACTGCGTTCTGGGTTGCTTCGGTAAAACCTTTGTCAGATACTCCAATTACTTCAACTACTTTTACTAGCATGATAATCCTCCTTTTGTTTTAATTATACAATATGCCATAAAAAGGGAAAAACCGTGCCACAGAAGCACAAAAAACCAACCGGCAGGCCGGAAGCTGTTTACTGACAGGGGCTACAAAATACCGGCAATTTTTCCAGAATTCTACAACCACGCAATTATGCAGATATCCTGTATTGCATAATCCACGGTTTGAGAAACAACAACCACATAAACAGGGTAATCTATTTTTTTTATCTTTATCAAAACAATATATATATAAATGGCAGGCACCGGCAAATCATCTGAAAGACTCCCGACCCCTCCCCTGTGGTTATCCCTTATTCCGATCATAGTAACCGGCGTTGCACTCGGCTTTTCGGTTTTTGCCTTTGAGGCTGAACCCCATTTTGCACTCTTTCTCGGAGCGGCAACAGCCGGAATCTGCGCATTCGCATATGGCTTTTCATGGAAGACCATAAAGGAGGGTTTTAAGCATTCTATTAACCGTACAACGCCCTCGCTAATTATCCTTCTGATAATCGGCATGCTTATAAGCGTATGGATAGCAAGCGGGATAGTGCCTGCACTGATGTATTTCGGGTTTGAGTTTTTTGTGGCAAGGTGGTTTTTACCGCTGATATTTCTGTTCTGTTGCGTTATGGCAATTATTACCGGCAGCTCTTGGTCCACAATCGGCACCATGGGTGTTGCGGCAATCGGTGTAAGCGAAGGCCTGGGAATACCCCTGGCGATGGCAGCCGGTGCAATTGTTTCGGGATCCTTTTTTGGCGACAAGCTTTCCCCAATGTCAGACTCCACAAACCTCACCCCTTCAGTGCTTGGGGTAAACCTCTTTGAGCACATAAAACATATGCTTTATACCACCCTTCCTGCAATGGGTATTTCCCTTGTTGCTTTTGCCATAATGGGCTTCATGGCTTCAGGCAATGGTAATGTAGAGGATGTTACCCACTACAGTGAGGGTATCACCGAAAACTTCAACATATCAGCATGGCTCTTTGTGGCTCCTGCAGTGGTTGTATTTTTGATAATAAAGAAGGTGCCAGCCATTCCAAGCCTGATAGCAGGGCTTTTGCTGGGCAGCATCACCTATATTGTGATACAGGGCGGTAGTTTTTCTGAGCTTTTAAGCACCATTCACACTGGGTATTCACCAGATTCGGGCAATGAGGAGATAGACAGCCTGTTTGCAAGGGGCGGCATGGAGAGTATGTACAATGTAATTTCTCTGGCACTGATCTCCCTTACCCTGGGTGGTATACTCGACTATACCAAAATGCTTCACTCTATTGTTCTGGGGCTCTCCAGGTTTGTAAAGAGTGTCGGCAACCTTACACTCACTGTTCTGGGCACCTCCATTTTTGTGAACATATTCGGGGCGAACCAGTACCTTGCAGTTATACTGCCAGGGCAGATGTTCGAGGAGTTGTACAGGGGAAAGCATCTTAAACTTAAAAACCTTACCAGGACACTGGAGGCCGGAGGCACGCTCACAGCCCC
>PWMS01000106.1 GCA_003558105.1 Mollicutes bacterium
GCACCTTGGAAGGAAAGAATGTTTCACGTGGAACAATGGGGCATATACAACCCCAAAACCCGCTAAAGCACTATAAATCAAACATATATGAAATATTTGCCGGAGGGTCCTGTTTGTAGAACACATCCCCCTTTTATTGACCATATAAAAACAGCAGACCGGCTTGTTTCGGGGGAGATGTTTTTAATTCAGCGTTGTCAGCAATGTGGCATGCTCATGACCAACCCAAGGCCTGAGGCGGGGATTATATACAAGTACTATACTTCAGATGATTACATATCTCACACCGACAGCCGCAGGACTATTCAGGAAAAAGTTTATGGCAGGGTAAAAGCGTGTATGACGAAAAAAAAACTTGGTATTGCAAGGAAGTATATAAAGGCCGAATCTCCTTCGCTGCTCGATTATGGTTGCGGAACCGGAGAATTCATAATAGCTGCCGGCAAGTCCGGTTTTAATGCAATTGGTTACGAGCCGGGTGCGGGGGCGGCAGGGCTTGCTGAAGGAAAGGGTGCTGAACTGATAAGTGAAAAGCGCCTGAGAGATCAGGGCCCTTTTTACGATGTTATAAGTATGTGGCATGTTTTGGAACATATTGATGATTTTCCCGTTGTTCTTTCAGAGTTAAGCCAGAAACTTAAAAAGAACGGGGTAATTATAATTGCAGTACCTTTAGCGGATAGCCTTGATGGTGCAAAGTACCGCGAATACTGGGCAGCCTGGGACGTGCCCAGGCATTTATGGCATTTTTCCAGGAAGAGCCTTGTAAATGCCCTTACAAATGCTGGATTTAATTTAACAGGAAGGCATCCCCTGTTTTTTGACAGCTATTATATATCCCTTCTGAGTGAGAGGCATTTGGGCAGACCTCCGCTCTCTGCTGCAATGCGTGCATTTATTTCCGGCAGCTTGTCTAATCTCTCTGCATTGTTGGGGCGTACACCCTGGTCAAGCGAGGTGTTTGTTTTCAAAAAAAACAATTGACAAAGTGGTATGCCTTTTGTTGCATAATACCAGTAAGATTTCCATGAAATCTTTATATTAGCACTATACCGTAATTTTATGCACCGGTCATCCATCATAATCTATGTAAAGCGTCTGGTGATATCGCTGTTATTATTGCTTCTTGGCAGTGTTATTTACAATTTCAGGTATATTGACACGGATGCTGCCCTGCACATTGAAAAGTTTCAGGAAGCCCTTCATAAAAGGGAGGCAGAGCTGGAGCGCCTGTTCAGTGAGTTTTCTGAACAATACAGTGATAGTGCTGCCGGTGTCAGTAAGCACCCGGAATACCTTAAAAAGCTTGCCGGGTTAAGTGAGAAAAAGGGGATAGTATTCGTGGTTTTTGAAAACTCCGAAACAGTCTTCTGGTCAGATAACTCGGTTCCGCTTGATGTGAACGACCCGCCCGGAGGAGTGTTTGGGGCGGTACAAAAGCAAAATGGCTGGTATCTTTACAAACAGGGGGATACCGGTATAGGAACTGTTGTTGCCTATGCAATTGTAAAAACCGGGTACAGGTATCAGAACCGTTTCCTGGTAAACGCCTTTCATAAAGAATTGCCCGGGATCAGAGACCTTTTTTATATAAGCGACAGACAGGATGAAGGTTATGCCATAAACAGCAGGGGAGGGGACTATCTGTTTTCATTGGGGTTAAGGCGTGAGGCTGCATTAAAGCAGCCAGTAGCCATAGTATACATTATTTCAGTACTGCTTTCGGCAGCAGCATTTATCCTGATTGTTTATTCAACCTTCCGGTATTTTTCAGCACTGTTCAGAATCGGAAAGCGTACTCTGGCAGTTGCCGGCTTCATAGGAACAATTGCTGCCGTGCGTATTGTATCATTCTGGACGGAGATCCCTGCCTGTTTATACGAAAGCAGGCTGTTCTCTCCTGAGCTTTATGCTACTTCAGATATTTTGCCTTCACTTGGTGATTTGCTGATGAATGTGCTGCTGATCACAATTATTGGTTATTTCCTGTTCTATAACTTCAGGAGGAGCAGTATCATAATAAATCTCCGGCAATATTCATCAATGATTGTGAGTTTTTTGCTCTTTTTTCTCATATATCTTATATGCGGCCTTTCAATCTATCTTATAAGGGGATTGGTAATAAACTCACACCTTAACCTTGACCTGAATTTTATATTTAACCTTGATTATTACAGTATTGTTGGCTTTTTGATAATAGGCCTGATATTCTTTGCATTCTTTTTCTTCAGTATAATACTGTGCAGGATTGCCAGCAGCCTTATTGGTGAGGGCAGGTATTTCCTTATTGCAAGCACTGTTTCATTTATTCTGCTTTTTGCGTTTACATGGCTGGCATTCAGGCCAATGCCGCTTCTCTGGATACTTACAGCTGCCGCAGTTGTTGTATTTGAGCTTGACAGAAGAAGCAGCTCCAGGCAGAATAACTTCTCTGCTCTGGTTGTTTCTCTGTTTATCTTCAGTATAATATCGACATTCGCATTACACCGTTTTAACACAGAAAAGGACCTTGAAAAGAGAAGGACACTGGTGCTTCAGCTGGCGTCTGAGCAGGATCCTGTGGCAGAATTTCTTTTCCTGGAAATAGAGGAAGCGCTATTGAATGACAACCAGCTACAAAACCTTGTCATTCGGGACCCATACAACGAAGCACTTGTATATAACTACCTTCAGCATCATTATTTTTATGATTTCTGGGCAAAATATGATCTTCAGGTAACTATATGCCGCCCCCACGAGCCACTTCTGATCAGGCCCGATAATATTGAAATGGAGTGCGCCCTGTTTTTCAATGATTATATTCTGAGGGTTGGTAAACAGACAATATCTGACCGCTTTATTTACCTGGACAATAACACCGGGCGCAACAGCTATATTACAATGATACCTGTAGGGGGGAGCGAAAGAGAGCATGATGAGGCCCTGTATCATGTGTACATTGAGTTTGACTCCAAGTTCATTGCCAGAGATATGGGATTTCCTGAGCTGCTTATTGATGAAGAAATTGATATTAACCGCGAATTACTCAACTATTCGCATGCAACATACAAGGATGGCATCCTTGTAAATGAAGCCGGGCCATTCATATATAGTGTTGATGCAGGAGTTTACGGAGAACCCGAAGGCGAGTTTACGGTGATAGACTTTGATGGCTACAACCACCTTATGTACCGGAAGGATGATGAAACTCTATTAATAATAAGCAGACCCTCCGGCAACTTCCTTGAGGCAGTTGCCCCGTTCTCTTATCTGTTCATTACATTCTTTATCCTGGCGGCCTGTTTTTGGCTGTTGTTCAACCGTAAAAAGCCTCTGCGGCTCTTAAAAATGAACTTCAAGCGCCGTGTACAGTACTCAATGATTGCCATATTGCTCGTTTCGGCACTTTCAATAGGGGGGGTATCTGCTTATTTCATCTACAACATCTATGAAAATAAAAACCTTTCATTCCTCAACGAAAAGACTCACAGCGTTCTCCTTGAGATAGAGCGCGACCTTGCTGACCAGTATTTCCTGGACCACACCATGGAGTATTACCTTTATGATATGCTGCTGCATTATTCAAATGTTTTCTTTACTGACATAAATATATACAGTACCGATGGCAGGTTATTGTCGTCAAGCAGGCCAAAAGTGTTTGAGGAGGGTCTTGTGGGTAATAAAATGAATCCGGTAGCCTTCCACAAAATGAATACTGAA
>PWMS01000083.1 GCA_003558105.1 Mollicutes bacterium
CCGGTGAACTTATCGGTGGTTCGCAAAGAGAAGAACGTCTAGATGTTTTAAAAACACGCATGAAAGAAATGAACATAGAGGCAGAAGAATTGTGGTGGTATTTGGATTTACGTCAGTACGGAAGTACCCCACACTCAGGCTATGGTTTGGGTCTTGATCGCATGGTGATGTATTTGACAAGTGTTGAAAACATTCGCGATGTGGTCCCATTCCCTCGTACCCCTAAGAACTGTGAATTTTAAAAAAAAGGCTCCCTCGAGGGGAGCCTTTTGTGTATTTATGAAGACTTCTTCGTTGATTTTTTATTATCATCTGTGTTACCTTTTAAAGCCTTCTTTGCGTTATCAGGCAGTTTAGCTGTGGATTCAAACGCTTCTGCGAGTGTACTCGCTAAACCAACCATGCCTTGCATATCGGAAGGAATGATGAGTTTGGTCGCTTGACCATCGGCGATGCTTTCCATCGCTTTGAAAGCTTCTAGACGCATGAATGCTTCATCGGCACCAGCGGCTTTAATAAGCTCAATACCTTTAGAAGTCGCACTTTGAACTTTAAGAATAGCTTCTGATTTACCTTCAGCTTCAAGAATACGGGTTTGTTTTTCCCCATCCGCTCTAAGAATGCGGGCTTCTTTTTCACCTTCAGCGGTCAAAATGCTAGAACGTTTGTTACCTTCAGCAATCAAGATGGATTGACGTTTTTCACGTTCAGCGCGCATTTGTTTTTCCATCGCTTCACGGATGTCTTTTGGTGGAATGATGTTTTTAACTTCGACGCGATTGATCTTAATGCCCCATGGATCTGTAGCTTCATCAAGGACGGTACGCATTTTTTCATTGATGTAATCACGCGAGGTTAAGGAATCATCGAGTTCTAAATCACCGATGATGTTACGAAGCGTTGTAGAGGTAATGTTTTCAATCGCTTTGATGGGATAATTAACCCCGTAAGTATAAAGTTTTGGGTCGGTAATTTGAAAGAAAACCACGGTATCAATCTGCATGGTAACGTTATCTTTCGTGATAACAGGTTGTGGGTCAAAGTCCACGACTTGTTCTTTGATGGAAACTTTGAGTTTAACGCGATCAATGAAGGGAATGAGGAAGTGGATCCCGACGTCCCAAGTAGTGTAATACCCCCCTAATCGCTCCACGATGAAACGATTGGCTTGTGTAACAATGGTAAACCTTGTACCAAGATAAATTAAGAAAATGATCATAACTGCAATAAATAAAATGAGTGGAATTGGCATACATGTGCCTCCTTAGATATAATTTAATTTATTTTTTGGTGCTTTGATTAAAATGGATAAACGACCTCTTCTAAGACAACTTTGGTTCTTGTAACACGGTCGCGTATCGTTTTTCGGTCTTTCGTAAAGGCAATTAACAAAAAATCTAGAAGATAAAATGCGGTATAAAGATAGATTGCAAATCCCATATAGTTAATATTGATAAATGTGATGGCAAAAATCCAAATGTAGGATTTCCAAACGATTTCTCGCATGAAGAGATTACCCCAAGTCAAAGGGCCACTTAAGCGAATGTAGAGAAATTTCCTGCCCAATGTTCTACCTTTAGAAAAGCCTTGATAAAGATAATTGACAACGGCGAATCCGATAAAATGAAACGCCGCAACGGCGTAATACTCTAAACCTTCGGTTGCTTCATAATCTAATATGCGCCCTAAAATATTGGATCCAAAGATATTCCATAGGGTAAAGACAAAGGCGATGATCAAAACAAAATCTAAAAAGAAACTACCAAAACGTTTGAACGGGCCTGCGGTCATACTTTAACCACGATAAGTTTGTTGCCTTCAATAGCCAGGACCTCTACTTTGTCGTCCACGTTGACAATATCATCGCCACTGGATATAGCAGACCAATAACTACCATGAATTTTGACTTCGCCACGTCCGCCTGCAGGAATCTCTTTGGTACAACTACCAACTTTTCCAACTAAGCGATCGGCATTGGTTCCAACAATATTGGTTTTGAAGTAATTTTTCGCTATCGGTCGAACACTTAAAAGTAGAATAATTGACGAGCCGAAAAAGACGGCGACTTGAATACCTACACTAACTTGCAACAACCCTAGGATAAACGCAATTAAAGCACCAACAGCAAACCAAACACTGGTTAAATCCATGGTTGTTGCTTCAATAAAGGCTGCGATTAAAATAACGATAAACCATATAATTAAAAATACAGCATTGGGATCTAATGTCATTATAATTCCCCCTTAATCTCGCTAAGTTCAATAATTAGCGCGTGGTGTTCGGGACTCCATAAAGTTTTAAACTTAACCGCGTTGTTTTCCTTTAAATCTATCATGGCTGCTTGCGCAGCTTCTTTAATAAATTTTTTATTGCATACACGAGCGTAGGAAGGCCTAACGGTAATTTTGTGTCTTTTTTCTTCTGGGATTGCCCCACGTTCAACTTCTTGTTTGGTAATCGGCTTAATCGCGATACGTTTGTTTTCTCGATCTAAGCCTAAAAGCACATTATAAGCACGTTCAAAGTGTGAACTGGCACTTTTATTCAATGTAATATTCGAAGCATAAAGCGTCGCAATACCTTCTGTGGGTTTGCGGCTTGTCCATTCAAATGCCACACAATCACCTCCATTAATACCTTTATTATACAACTAGATTCATTCTTTTACAACACAATTAGAAAAAATTATTTTAATTCATAAAAAATACTATACAATTCACCTTTTTCATTACGATTGAAAATGTTATAGTTATATTTGATTTGGAGTGATAATGATGGATACAGCAAAAGCGGTTCAAAAAGACATGATTAAAACCAACCGGAAGGTTTTATGGTCTAAATTTATTAAAGCCATTAAAGACTATCGTTTAATTGAAGACGGTGATAAAGTGGCTGTCGCGGTAAGCGGCGGGAAAGACTCGTTGTTACTGGCAAAGATGATGCAAGAGCTTACCAAACATCCATTGGCCGATTTTGAGGTGGTTTTAATTGCCATGGACCCTGGGTATCAACCATATCATATTGATCTTATAAAACAAAATGCCCAGAAATTGGGCATTGACTTAAATATTGTTAAAAAAGACGTCTTTAAAGTCGCCCAAAAACAAGCGCCCAACGATCCTTGTTTTATTTGTGCCAGAGTGCGTAGAGGGGTACTATATTCCATCGCAGAATCTTTTGGATGCAATAAACTGGCTTTAGGACACCATTTTGATGATGTCATTGAAACGACACTTTTAAATCTATTTTACGCCGGAACTTTTAAGACAATGTTACCAAAAGTCGAGGCCCAAAATTTTGATGGTCTTTCTTTGATTCGCCCTTTATTTTACATTAAAGAAAACGCGATAATCAATTTAATGAAGCGTCACGCCATCGAAACCATTGATTGTGGTTGTCCTTTAGAATTGGAAGATAAAACGTCTAAACGATCAGAAGTTAAAACACTGATAAAAACCTTGAAGCAACAGCATCCAGGTATTGATAAATCCATCTTCAATGCGACGACAAATGTCAATTTGGACTATGTGGTGGGTTGGGAAAAAAACAAAACAAAATACCGCTTTGATGATTGATTATTTGCCCAAGCAAAATTTAGAAAATAATTCGTCCAATAAAGTGGTTTTCTTTGTTTCTCCGATAATCTCACCCAAAACTTCCCAAGCACCCTTAAGGTCGATTTCAATGATATCTACCGGTTGATGGGCCTTGGCCGCATCCCAGGCGTCTTTTAAATGGGTGGAGACTTTATGCATTTTTGCAATGTGTCTAGCGTTTGAAAGATAGGCGCTATCGTCAATATTGATTTCACCTTTTAAAAACAAGGCCTCGATTCTTTTTTCTAAAGCTTCAATATTGGTACGATTTAAAGCACTGATTTGGACACTGTTTTCAAATGTTTTATCAATTTCGCTTTCTAAGTCAATCTTGTTGATAATGACAATGCGCTTTTTGTGTTTCGTAAGTTCAAGAAGTTTTTCATCGTCTTTACTGAGCGGTTCGTTATTGTTTAAAACATACAATATTAATTCCGCTTCTTCGATGAGTTTCTTGGCTTTTTTTATGCCAATATTTTCAATGAGGTCATCAGAATCTCTAATGCCCGCGGTATCGATGAGTTTTAAGATAATGCCACCGATATTAATCTCGCCTTCCACGGTATCTCTTGTCGTGCCTTGAATTTCTGTGACGATGGCCTTGTCTTCCTTTAACAAGGCATTTAAGACACTGGATTTACCAACGTTTGGACGCCCGATAATAACGGTTTTAATACCTTCTTTTATCACCTTGCCTACCGCGGCTTTATCTAAAATATCATCAATGTTTTCTAATAGGTGTTCAATTCTAGGGACAAGAATGGTATCGGTTAATTCTTCAACATCATCGTACTCAGGGTAATCGATGTTGACCTCGATATTGGCAATGATATCCAAAAGTTTTTGTCGTAAATTCTGGATCAATTCATAGATAGCCCCATCCAAACCTTTATTTGCCAACTTCAAAGCGTGATCAGTCCTGGCTTCAATCATATCCAATACACTTTCTGCTTGCGTTAAATCGATGCGACCATGGTAGAAGGCCCGTTCTGTAAATTCACCTTTATCAGCTAGACGTGCCCCTTTTTTAAGTAATAATTCCAAGATTTTCCTAGCGACAAAAGGACCACCGTGACAGTTTATCTCTATCATATCTTCGGTGGTAAAGGATTTTGGCTTTTTAAAGATACTGACCAACACTTCATCAACTTTCTGTGTGTCGTCCAATATATGGCCATAATGAATGGTATGTGAATCGGCTAGGTCAATGTCTTTTTTTGTAAAGACTTTTTTCAATATATCAAACGCATTCTCTCCGCTCATGCGAACAATGGAAATTGCGCTTTGTCCTAAAGCTGTTGAAATGGCGGCTATAGTATCGTTTTTCATGATTATCACCCAAATTTATTATATCATAAAGGGCATATTTGTAGTATAATATGTAACAGGTGATTAGACATGAACAGATATAGAAGAGAAAAAGATTGGAAGTATTTTGCAAGAGTATTTATCTCAGGTTTTATCGGTGTATTGATTGTTTCTTTAACATCGGAATTTTTTGCTTGGCCAGTGGATAATTTTGAAGAAGCGTTTTTCTCGCTCCTTTATATCCCGTTTTTCTTGGTCTTAGTGTTGTATTTATATGATCGTCTTCAAAAACGCTTTATCGGAAAACAAGACAAAAAAAGCGACGAAAGAGACTTTTTATTACATACCAGCAAAGAAGTTAGACAACAACTTGAATACGACAAAGAGGACTTTAAAAAGTTGCAAGCGGATGAAAAATTTCAAACCTTTTACCAAGATGCTTTTCACATCTATCAAAACGGTGAGAGTGAAACGATGAATTTTGATCGTTTGCGCTTGAGGTTTTCAGATGAAGAATTTGCGCGCGAAGCCGTTGATGTGGTCATCAAAGAAACCAAACAATTGATGAAAGATAACGCTGAGGAATCTCAAAGTAAACCAGAAAATGAGTGAGGTGCAGCCCCATGGCATACAAAGCCCTTTACCGGACGTATCGACCTAAGGATTTTGATGAGGTTGCGGGACAAGAACACATTACAAAAACATTTAAAAATGCGCTTGTGAATAACAAACTTTCACATGCGTATTTATTCAGTGGGCCTAGAGGAACAGGTAAAACCAGTGTGGCTAAAATTATCGCCAAGGCGGTTAACTGCGAACAGGCTCCGGTTTCCAACCCTTGTAATACGTGTGATATTTGTCAAGGGATCGAGAAAAACAACATCCACGACGTCGTTGAAATTGATGCGGCAAGCAACAATGGTGTTGATGAAATTAGAGAAATACGCGATAAAGTGAAGTATTTACCAGGGGTAGGAAAATACAAAGTCTATATTATTGATGAAGTTCACATGCTTTCAACAGGGGCTTTTAATGCGCTTTTAAAGACATTAGAAGAACCGCCCAAACATGTGATATTTATCTTAGCAACCACAGAACCACATAAAATCCCCTCCACGATTCATTCGCGTTGTCAACGCTTTGATTTTAGAGGTATATCCAAACAAGATATGGTAACGCATTTAAACGAGATTATCGATAAAGAAGCCATCGCTATTGAACCCGAAGCCGTCGATTTAATTTGTGAAGCAGCTGAAGGCGGGATGAGGGATGCGATTAGTCTACTTGATCAGGTGGTGTCTTATACCAAGGAAAAAATAACGTTGACCGATATTCACGCCATTCGTGGTTCGGTTTCTCATGAGCACATGCTCGCCATTGCTCACGCCCTTTGGCATGAAGATGTTATTAAAGCTTTAACAACATTAGATAAACTTATGGATGAAGGCAAAGAAGCGCATAACATTGTCAATGATTTAATTGGTTTTTACAGAGATATATTGCTTTATAAAAACACCGAAAATCTATTGGACAAAAGTCTTTTTGCCTTAGAAAAATTTCAAAGTTTAACCTCGAAACTAAGCAATCCATTGTTGTTTCACTACATGGATATTTTAAGTGAAACAAAACAATCGATGCGGTTTTCACAAAAAGGAAAACTATATCTAGAATTGGCCTTTATTAAAATGGTCGATCAATCTTTAAAAGATGAAGTTAGAGAAAAAGAGCATTATAAAGCCTTAGAGCAAACCGTTGGTGAGCTCACTGGCAAAATAGAAGCGTTAGAAAATGATATTTTATTGTTATCACAAAACGAACAAGATAGCCTTAAACCTAAAGAGGAACCAAAATCTCACAAAGAAAAGAGTCAGGTTGATGCGGTCTTTGATGATTTAGAAAAAGATAGTGATAGCGATGAAGATACCAGCAGCGAAACAAATGGGGAAAAAGCAGAAAAAACAGAAGATGATGATGAGGACATGGATACCTCGGTTAAACCCGAAAAACCTAGCGATGATACGTTGGCCCACTACGAATATTTATTTAAAAAGTTTTCTGAAAAAAAATATAAAACCTTCGATATTAAATATGTTGAAGATGTATTAAATAGCGCTGATCGAGAAATTAAGATTGATATGGTAAAAAAATGGTTTGATATTGAGCGTTACGTTGATACGGACAATCTTCAATATGCTAAAATGATAACCGATGGGAAGTTGGTGGCTACCAACGGTACCATGATTATTGTTACCTATGAAACGCCGACAATATGCAATCGCTTGATGAAGCCACAAGTTAAGAGCCAACTGCTTGAAATTCTAGAAGCATACTTTGAAAGACAAATGATGTTTTTGGCATTACCAGAAGAAGTTTGGCAAAAAATATCAAAAGAATTTATCGATAAATTCCGAAAACGTCAAGATGAAAAAGCAAAAATAACCTTGTCACCTATAGAACACCCCAGGCTCATTGAAATACCCGACACGGAAGAAAATTACGATGATGTTAGCAATGAGTCCTTAAAAGAAGCTCAAAATTTATTTGGTGACGTCGTTAAAGCAAAGAAAGGAGAATCATCATGAATCCAGGAATGGTAAAAAAACTGCAACAAATGCAAAAAGAAATGCAAAAAGCTCAAAAGGAACTAGAAGCCTCAATATTTTATGGCCAAGCCGGTGGTAAAGCGGTCGAGGTTGAATTTAATGGGGCAAAAGAAATGCAAAAAATCACCATAAACGAAGAGGCTTTTGATTTGCCTGAAGATTTTGATATGCTCCAAGACACCATCACTGCCGCCGTCAATGATTGCATGAAAAAAATTGATGATGAAACCCAGGCGACCATGGGTAAGTTTACCCAAGGTATGCCGGGTATGTTTTAGGCTGTATTGTGGAATATCCAGAAGCTTTAAACGCTTTAATTGAAGCTTTTATGCGCTATCCAGGCGTGGGTAGGAAAACGGCTGAGCGTTTTGCTTTTTATACCATTAATCATTTTAAAGATGAGGATATAACCGCTTTTCAAGATATATTTAAACGCATTCAAAATGAAATCCGTTTTTGTAGTATTTGTGGTCAAATCACGGATCAAAACACCTGTAACATCTGTCAGGATGCAAATAGAGATCGTTCCAAGATTTTGGTGGTTGAAGAGAGTAAAGATGTTATTGTTATCGAAAAGACAAAAACATATCAAGGGCTTTATCACGTCTTAGATGGTGTGATATCCCCAAGCAATGGCATCGGTCCAGAAGATTTAAGAATACGTAGTTTACTAGAACGTTTAAAAGATGAGAATATCGAAGAAGTGATTTTAGCCACAAACTTAAGCGATGAAGGCGAAACAACGGCTTTATATATCCAAAGGCTTTTGCAAGATACCGATTTGTTGATCACACGTATAGCTTATGGTATGCCTGCGGGTGGAAATATCAGTTATGCCGATGAGATAACATTAAATAAAGCCTTAGAAGGGCGAAAGAAAATATAGAGAGTGGAGGTGTGAATAACTATGGTGTTATTAAACAATATCTATTTACTTGTTATGGAGAGGATTTCGGGTTTCATTGGTTCTATCTCCGATGTCTTAAATGATATTATTGACATCGAATCTTATATCACAGCGGTTTACAACTATGTTATGGGTTTAGGATATTTCATGCAACTAGGACTTGCTATTCTATTAATTATTGTCGTTATTATGGGATTGATTTCTCTAGTTAAAGTCCTTACAAAAATCATCATCGTAGTTGCGATTATCATTGCCATAGGTCTTCTTTACAATCATGGCGTTTTTGGTTAAAGGTTGGAATTTATTTCCATCCTTTTTCATAGTATTATATAAAATGAATGAAATAAAATTAATTTCACCTTTGGTATAGAAAACGCTTGTATTTTATTGTATACTATAGTGTTGAAAAAATAAGATTTAGATTTAGGAGAGAATAAATTATGGAAATTAAACTGAAGAATTTAACCAAAGTTTTCCAGTCAAAAAAAGAAGAGGAAACGGTCGCGGTAGATAACCTCGATATCGTGATCCCCTCAGGGCAATTGACTGGTTTACTCGGACCCTCTGGTTGTGGTAAATCAACAACGCTTTACATGATCTCAGGTTTGTTGAGGCCAACGCAAGGCGAAATTTATTTTGGTGATGAAAATGTTACACCGGTCCCACCTGAAGAAAGAGGGATTGGTTTAGTTTTCCAAAACTATGCCCTATACCCACATATGACCGTCCGCCAAAACATTATGTTTCCACTTGAAAACGTCAAGATGGACAAGCAAGAGTCATTAGAAAAAGCTCAAGAAATTGCGGATTTGGTTGGTATCGGTCATTTGATGAACCGTAAGCCTAAACAACTTTCCGGTGGGCAACAACAACGTGTTGCGATTGCAAGAGCGCTTGTGAAGTCTCCGAGAGTACTCTTGTTAGATGAACCGTTATCTAACTTAGATGCGCGGTTACGTTTGCAAACCCGTGAAGAGATCAAACGTATTCAAAGGGATACGGGTATTACCACGATCTTTGTTACGCATGACCAAGAAGAAGCGATGAGCATCAGTGATGAAATCGTTGTTTTAAGAGAAGGCGTAACCCAACAAGTTGGTCGTCCTCAAGAAGTTTACAACAATCCCGGGAATTTATTTGTCGCTAAATTCTTAGGAACGCCTCCCATCAACATATTTGACGGAGAAGTTAAAGATGGCCGTCTTATGATCGGGGATGCGGATATTGCTAAGAAAGATATCGATGACCGTGAAGTGACCATCGGGATTCGTCCAGAAGGCTTTAAAATGGTAGAACGTTCCAAGTTTAAAGCCGAAGTTGACCTAGTCGAAACCATCGGACGCGATACCACACTTATTATTAAACATCCAAACGATGAAACACAAACCTTTAGAGCGATTGTTGATGCAGACTATGGTGTTGAACCAGGCGACACCGTCAAATTCAACGTAAAACCGCATAAAATGCATATCTTTGATAAAGAAACAGGAGAAGTCCTTTAATGTTAGAAGATCAAAGTAATGTCAAAGCCTGGTTTTATTTATTACCTGCCTTAATCCTACTTGGTATATTTATCTTTTTCCCTATTTTCAACGCATTCTTCTTAGTGTTTGTGGACGAATATAACTACATGCAAGGAACTTACGAAGGGTTTACACTTATCAATAACTTCAGATATGTTGTCACCGACCACAACTTTAGAGTTGCGATGACCAACACGATGCTTTTAACGTTTGTATCTGTACCTGTATCCGTTATTATTGCATTATTGATCTCAGTTTGGCTAAATGCGATTAAAAGACTGCAAGGTTTCTTCCAAACCATTTTCTTCTTACCCTATGTTACAAACGCGATTGCGATTGGTATGGCCTTTGCATTTATGTTCCATGTCCGCTTTGGTTTAATTAACTGGTTTTTAGGTATCTTTGGTATTTCACCTATTAACTGGGTAAACACCGGCGCTTCTTGGGGTACAGCTATTTTTGCCTTACTAGTATATGTTACGTGGTTAGGCTTAGCTTTTAAAATCATGGTTTTCCTCAGTGGTTTACAAGGCATTGACAAACAATATTACGATGCAGCACGTGTCGATTCTGCATCACGTTCTCGAGTCTTTAGACGTATCACCGTTCCGCTTTTATCGCCGATGATTATGTATATTACCGTTACATCATTTATTGGAGCTTTTAAAGCATATACCGAAGTTATCGGTATGTTTGGAGAACGTTTAGGGCCACCAGGTAATGACCGAGCAGTAATCACGGTCGTGGCTCTAGTTTATCGATCCTTGGATCGTTCCGGCGTACCCGGTGCTTTAAGTGAAGCGGCTGCGGCTTCATTAATTCTCTTTGGAGTGACACTCGTATTTACTATGGTTAACATGCAAGTTAGTAAAAAACGAGTGCACTATTAGGATAGGAGCTGTTAAGTTATGGAACAAGCTATATACGGAAATGAAAAACAAATTAAACGAAAAATATTTATTCGCTTAGCCATAGTCTACGCTTTGATTATTTTCTTCGCTATATTCATTATTATTCCATTTTACTGGATGCTTATTACAGCGATGAAAACTTTAACACAAGTCGAATCAGCGCCCCCAATCCTTTGGTTGAACCCCGCCGAATGGCAATGGGTGAATTTTAGCGGTGCCCTAGAACAAGCACCGTTCTTGCGCTTTACTTTAAATACCGTTGTCGTGGCCATTATTGCGACGATTGGGACGGTTATAACGACCATTCTATCGGCTTTTGCCTTTGCGCGCTTGAATTTCAAAGGTAGAGACTTATTGTTTATGGCCTTTATCGCAACGATGATGATTCCGGGTGAGATTTTTGTTATCACCAACTACATCACCGTTTCTAGAATTGGTTGGGTTTCACTCGATCAATCCTATTTTGAAGCGATCTTAGCGATGACGGTTCCCTTTATGACGAGTATCTTCTTTATTTTCTTTTTAAGACAAGCGTTTAAGACTATCCCCAATGAGCTTTACTACGCTGCAAAAGTAGATGGTAAAACCGACTGGCAATATCTATGGCGTGTCATGGTACCCATCGCCATTCCAACGATTACAACCATTACTATTCTTAACGCTATGAATACATGGAATGCCTATATTTGGCCTCAACTCGTTACCATGCAGGAAGATTATCGTCTGGTTTCAAACGGACTTCGAAACGCTTTTGATGATACCGCGGGGCGCATTATGTACCATGAACAAATGGCCGCTTCTATCATTGTTACGGTACCACTCATTATCGCATTCTTATTGTTGAAGAAATACATTATGCGTGGTGTTTCACGTTCAGGGATCAAAGGTTAGTATTTCTTCGCACTTAATATTTCATTAATGTAACTCATTTGAGTTAAGGTGTTCAAAACACTCTTAAGAGTGTATAATTAAAAGAGATAGAAAGAACAAAAATAAAGGAGGAGAATTTTCAATGAAAAAGCTTTTTGCAATGTTTTTATCACTAGTTTCAATTTTTGTTCTATCTGCATGCTTAGGTGGAACTGGCGGCGCAGAGGTCGTCGTCGATATCCCCGATGAATTCCCCGAAGAAGAAATCGAAATTATTCTTTGGCATGCATTTGGACAAGACAACCAAGATTTACTCCAAGAAATGTTTGATGACTTCGAAGACATGTATCCTAACGTTACCATTCGTCAACTTGGACAAGGTGGCTATGACGATCTTCGCTCATCAACCGTACAAGGAACCGTTTCTGGGAATACACCTACATTAGTTTTGGGTTATCCCGATCACTTTGTTGAGTACTTACAAGGTAATGCCCTTGTACCCCTCGATGAATATATCGATCACCCTAATCATGGTGTAGATATTGATATGTATGTCCCTGGTTTCCTTGAAGAAAACCAACAATATGTTGATGGCAACCAATACTCTATGCCATTTGCAAAATCTACTGAAATGGTCGTTTATAACAAAACTGTATTTGATTATTACGGCGTAGAATTCAGCATGGATGAGTTCATCACTTGGGATGACTTAATCGCTCTTGAAGAAGAATATGGTCTTATCGGTGATGGTGATTATCAAGCACCACACTTATTCAATGTTGACTCAGAATCTAACTTTTTTATCAACACATCTTCTCAGTTTGGCGCGCCTTATACCAATGCTGAAGGTGAAATCCTTATTGACAACCAAGATACTAGAGACATGTTGGATTTCATAAAAACACAGATTGATAATGATATCCTTGCAATCCCAATTGAATGGGAAGAGAACTATGGTTCAATCCCATTTAAAGCTGGCGATGTTCTTATGAGTCAAGGTTCAACCGCTGGTACACGCCACAACGTTCCTGATAATGAAGGTGGCCGTTTCGGTGTCTTTGAAATGGGTATTATGCCTGTTGTACAATACGACGAAGACAACCCATCAGCGATTCAACAAGGTCCTAACATTGCCATGATGGCGGATACAACCGACAATGAACGTTTGGCTGCTTGGTATCTAATCAAACATATTACAAACCCTGAAAATACCGCATTCTTTGCGATGAACACGGGTTATGTGCCTGTACGTGTCGATGCATTTGAAGATCCTGATTATCAAGAATTCTTGCAAATCGCTCATACACCAGATGAAGATTTAACTACACAAGAACAAGCACGTAAACCTTTTTCTATGGCAGCAAATGTTGCGTATGCACAAGTGGATTACTATTCATTCGAACCACCATTTGTTGGACGCGTCACATCATCGAATGCCCGCGCAGAAGTCGGCTTTATGATGGAAGCGATTTACGCTGGCACACGTAGTGTTGAAGATGCACTTCAATACGCATTACGCGAATTAGGTCAATAACAAAAACCTTATATATTTGCCCTATGCGACATAGGGCAAATATATGTTTCTTCATGTTTTTGAATTTCACAGAGATTAGGAACTGATATTTATGAAAAAATTACTTTTATATGCCCTAAGTTTAACTTTGGTTTTTAGTTTGTTGGCTTGTGGTGAGGAAGAACCTTCTACTGAACTCGATACAAAACTGACCGATGCTTTGAGGTTGGATCGAGATTATGAAGGCAAGAACTTTTTTGAAGATGGTATTGCTGAGGCAACCCTAAGTAGATGTATCGATGGTGATACCACGCGTTTTAATGTCAATGGGGAGAACATATCTGTTCGTTATTTAGCTGTGGATACCCCTGAATCTACCGGTCAGATTGAACCGTGGGGCAAAGCTGCAAGTGATTACGTATGCGAACGTCTCGAAAGAGCTGAAACCATTGTTTTAGAAGCTGAAACGCCAGATGAAAAAGGCAATTACGGTCGCCACTTAGCGTATGTTTGGTACGATAATAGGCTATTAAATTTAGAACTGATAGAACAAGCATTCTCTCATGCGGCTGGTGTTGGTAATCTTAAATATGCCGATGAATTAAGAGAGGCTGAAGAAAAAGCTCGGCCAACCGGCCGAAGAATTTGGGGCGAAGAAGACCCTAACTTCTCAGATGAAACGATTATAGTTGATTATGATGAACTATATCACAACATCGAAGATTATCTCGGTCAATTTATCACCATTGAAGCCTATATATCGCGTATGGGCCACAACAACAGTGCTTACTTGATGAACGAAGATGGTGAAAATGAAATCTTTATGTGGACGGGTTATACCGCAACGCCACTAGTAGAA
>PWMS01000107.1 GCA_003558105.1 Mollicutes bacterium
ATATCGAGGGATCCGTCCATGTGGACATCAATGATGTCTACAATCACATCAAAAAAATCGACGCGGAGGCCTACGAAAATATTGTTCTTATCTGTTTTGCGGGGCAAGCCACCGGTTATCTCACAAGTCTGCTCCGCGCCGCCGGCTACGCCAATACGGTTTCTCTGAAATATGGAATCAGTTCATGGAACCATGTTTTCGCGGAGGATTCATGGCTGAAAAATATCAGCAGCTCACGCATGGCCGAATTCGTTCATACGGAATCACCCCCTAAAAACGAACCGGGGCCGCTTCCGCGCCTTGATACAGGGAAAACAGATCCCCTTGAAATTCTCGAGACACGCCTGGAAAGGCTTTTCGCGGAGGGCTTCGGACCGGTCATGGTCGGGCAATGCTGCCTCTTCCACGATTTTTATGCCAATGGCGGGTATTATATAATCAACTACTGGACGCCCGAACTGTACAGAAAACAGGGGCATATTCCGGGGGCAGTCAACTATCCACCCGACACGCAACCCTTCAGGAGTGAAAACGACCTATTAACGCTTTCTACTGATATTCCCAATGTATTATACTGTTTTACAGGTCAGACCAGCGCCTATTTAGCCGGATACCTGAGAATTCTGGGATATGACGCCCGGTCACTGCTCTTCGGCGCAAACAGCATGATTTATGACCGAATGCGTCAGAACAACGTTCCCAACACGTTTCTGCCGGATAAAGAAATCATGAACTACGAATACGTTTCCGGGGGGATGTAAATTACAAAGGCATTGCCTGAAATAGATATTTGGCAAGGCGAACAAGCTTCCCGGATATCCGATATTGATAATCGGAAGCACAACTCCGGCTTGAGTGGTTCCAGATTCCTTTTGGGGGCAATAATAACCCCTAATCACACGGCTCTGATCTCAAGGCCGCAATGTTTGCCTCCGGGTCGTTTTTTGCTCCGCTGGGCCGATTTATCGCAACTGATCTTCTTTGTTGAAAAAGGTCGTGTAGCCCAGCTGGAGCATTGTAATGATGGTCAGGGCGACAGCACCTAATATGCCCAGCATGATGGCGATCTGGTAGGCGATGGCGGTTGTGGGTACGGTGCCGGAAAGGATCTGACCTGTCATCATGCCCGGCAGAAAAACGATGCCCATACCAATCATGGAATTGATCGTGGGCATGACGGCCGCATCAAAGGTGTTGTTGATGATTTCCCGGGTGGCGGCCTTGGGCGTCGCCCCGAGAAGAAGCGCCTCTTCGACCATGTGCCTCCGGGTTGTCATCCCGTCCAGAAGAGAGTGCACTCCCAGGGATATCCCGGTCATGGAGTTGCCGATGAGCATGCCCGCCACGGGAACGACGTATTGCGGTTCGTACCACGGGGAAATGCGAACCACGACAACCAGGAAATAGGCTATGCAGGAAAGCGTCCCGAAGCTCATGGAGAAGACGACGACCCTTTTCAGTGCGCTGCTCATCTTTCCCTTGAAACGGTTCAGGATGGTGTAAATGGCAAATGCCACCATGACGACAACGATGGCAACCGTGGCAAGTGGGTTTGGGTTGTCGAATACATAAACCAGGATGTAGCCGACCAGTATAAGCTGAAGCGTCATCCGAATGCTGGATATCACTATTTCCCGCTCCCGACGGATTCCGCGGATACGGACGATGGCAATGACGAGCAGCACGCAAATGTATGCCAGGCTCACCTGGAGAAAACCCAGGTCGATGATGTCATTCATGGACAGAACCTTTTTTCATGCATTTACCGCCGTTCATTTCAATGATGACGTCGGAATATTTTTGGGCCGCGGCCCTGGAATGGGTGACCATGATAATGGTTTTCCCGTTTGCTTTTGCATGGGACGTGAGCATATCGAAAATCAGCTGCCCGGTCTCCTCGTCAAGTGCGGATGAAGGTTCGTCGAGGAGCTAAACATCGGGGTCGAGCAGGATCACCCGTGCCAAAGCCAGCCTCTGACGCTCTCCGTCGGAAAGACGAAGCGCATCGTCGTCAAGGGATTTTTCAAGGCCGACCTTTTCCAGCACTTTTTTCAGTGCCTGATCCGGGGGCGGCTTTTTGTCCTGAAACAGCAACCCGGCATGGAGATTGTCCCGGATTGTTTTTTCGAATACGGCAGGTTCCTGGGAGAGCATCACCGCCCTTCGCCGATGGTTAACAGCATTCAACTCCCGGAGGTCGACCCCGCGAAACAGCACTTTTCCGATGGTCGGCGAAATCATCTTATTCAGCATCCGGAGAACGCTGGTTTTTCCGCTTCCACTGGGTCCCGTAAGCGAAGTGACCTGCTTTTCCCTGATTTCCAGATCCGGCAGATCCAATATGGAACCGTATCGTACACCGATCAGTTCAAACACCGCCTTTCATTGCCTCCTTCGTAAATTCCCGAAGCTGTTTTTTTGCAAGCTCAAGCCCCTCTTTTCCTTTTTCGGTCGCACGGTAGAGCCTGCGGGACACTCGTCCGTCCTTTTCCTTCCGCGAAACCAGGTATCCTTTTTTTTCCAGCGTATGGAGCATCGGATAGAGGGTGCCAGGACTCAGACGATAGCCGTGTTCGGATAGTTCATCGATCATCCATTGCCCGTAAATTTCTCCCTGCGCGGCATGGTGCAACACGTGCAGCCGTACAAGACCAGACAGAAGATCGTGGTGTTTTCGCATATTGGGATTAACTGACTGTTTCATATGGTACTCCAATTTCGATATCGAATTTGGATATATAAAATGTTTTTCATGTTCGCAAGTTAATTTCCGAATAGCCCTGTATTAATGGTGCAGCCTGAAAAGCAATACTGGAGATGGGGCAGCAATAGCCCCTTAAAAGAAAAAGTGCCCGTCAAATAGTTTTCATAGGAGGGTAATACCCTGGCGGATTCAGCAGTGCTGATCTCCGCCAAGAATTATTTGTACACATGGATCCCTTGTCCGGATTCCGTCCTCACAAGGGTCTAAAAAGGGAATCGTTCAGAACCCTGATGCAGAAGCGATCAGAACCGTCCAATTACAACATCGGATTCGTCGATTATTCCGGCGGCCACAAGCGCCCGCTGGTAGGAGGTGGCTTCCCGCGAGATTCTCACCGTGGCGCCGGAAATACCGTCAAAGGAGTTTTGAACCGTGCGGGTCGCCCCGGACCGGACATCGATGCCGAATTGATTTTCTTCGTTGATTGCGTTGGCATACCGCGGTTCGGACCAGTCAACCAGAGATGTTGTTTCCGTGGCATTCTTTCCGATCAGGTAGTTTTCCATGGCCCGGGCATTTCCATGCCATCCCCCGACGCCGTAATAGCCATAGGTCACATCCATCGGCTCGGGACGTTCGTCTTCAAAACGTATACCCATAGCCTCGAGCAGCTCCCCTACCGACGAATCGTCGTCGAGTCCCTCGAATGGTCCATAGAGGTTGAGAACCCACGACCATGGCTTGTACATACTGAATATGGTCCTGTCCTTGTATAAGTCCCAGGTTTCCGGGCGGAGAAAACCCGATGCGGATGTCCTGACCGTTGGAACCGCAAGCCCGCTTCCGATCGTCATTTCTCCCATGGGGCGCCCGAAATCGAAATCAGCCGGTAGTTTCATTTCAAACTGGTA